>JAZNBU010000046.1:0-52143 GCA_045587245.1 Christensenellaceae bacterium | reverse complement strand
GAGTTTAGCAACAATCTTAACGAATTGTTCATAAACTGCTGGATTTTCTTTCTTTAATTGGTCGATAGTTTGTGGAGTTCTAACACCTGCAACAACGTCTTCGCCTTGAGCGTTCATTAAGTATTCACCATACAAGCCCTTTTCACCTGTTGATGGGTTACGTGAGAAAGCAACACCTGTACCAGAAGTGTTACCCATATTACCGAATACCATTTCTTGTACGTTAACTGCCGTACCCCAGCTTGCAGGGATATCGTTCATTCTTCTATAGTAGATAGCACGTGGGTTATCCCATGAACGGAAAACTGCTCTTACAGCGCCAAAGAGTTGTTCTTTTGGGTCTTGTGGGAATTCAGCGCCGATTTTTGCTTTATATTCAGCTTTAAATTGTTCAGCTAATTTCTTTAAATCATCAGCATCTAATTCTGTATCAAGCTTAACGCCCTTTTCTTCTTTCATTTTATCGATAAGTTCTTCAAAGTATTTCTTACCAACTTCCATAACAACGTCTGAATACATTTGAATAAATCTACGATAAGAGTCGTAAGCAAATCTTCTATTGCCGGTTTTTTCAGCAAACTTTTCAACAACGATGTCGTTTAAGCCAAGGTTAAGAATTGTATCCATCATACCAGGCATTGATGCTCTTGCACCAGAACGAACAGAAACTAAAAGTGGGTTTGATAAATCGCCGAACTTCTTGCCTGTAATTTCTTCAAGTTTTGCAACATACTCCATAACTTGTGCTTGAATTTCGCTGTTAATTTTTTCGCCATCAGCGTAATATTGTGTGCACGCTTCAGTTGTGATTGTGAAACCACGAGGAACAGGCATTCCGAGATTTGTCATTTCGGCAAGGTTAGCACCCTTTCCGCCGAGCAATTCTCTCATTTGACCGTTGCCTTCACTGAATAAATAAACATACTTCATTAAATTTATCCTCCAAGGTTTGTTTTTATATTTTTATAGCCTTACTATTTTACTATACTTTAGAAATTTTTTCAACTGTTTTGTATAATTTTTCCTTTTTTTATTCTTATATAAATTTTTTAATTATTTTAACTTATCATTTTAAATTTTTATGCGCATTTTTTAATTAATTTAAAATTACATTTAACTCTCTTAAAGATTTAATATTTTCTTCAGTTTTATTACTTATGTAATAATCTAATAATTTTAGCGCCTTTTTAGTGCCTTGATGAGTATCTAAAAGGGTAAGATTTTTTGCATTAATTAATGCGCTTAAGGTTGTCCCATTTATCTCTCTGCCAACGCTATCAAAACAGTTTTGGCAAAGAAAAGCACCGTTTCTATAATCGAAAAACGTTCTTCCCTCTATTTGTTTTTCGCAATAAAAACAGCCGTCTAATTTCAAGCCAAAACCTTGGTTTTCTAAGCCGAAAACCAAAAACTTAACAAGCGCAGATAAAAAATTTTCGGTATAAGCAATTTCTTTTAAGGCATTTATGACCAGCATAAACTCTTTTTTATCCACCATTTCTTCTTTATAAAAACGCCTAACAAACTCAACTACAGCGCTTGCACAATAAAACTTTTGAATATTTTCTCTAACGGGATAAAAACTGTCGATAAGCGTTGCGCCAATAACCGTTCTTTTCTCGCCCGTTTTAGAAAAGATAAATTCAGCAAAACAAAAAGGCTCGGCTGCAAATTTTAACTTTGCGCCTGCCTTTTTCACGCCTTTAATTTTAGCAAAAACTACACCTTTATTCAAGGTGAAAACGTTTAATAGCTTATCGTTTTCAGAAAAGTTTATTGCGTTTAAGACTATTCCGTTTTGTTTTTCTTCCATAACTATCTCTATTTGTCAAGTTTTTTGTATAACATATAGTGCGCAGCGATGCCGGTTGTCTTGAATAACTGCCAAGCCACGTCTGCTATGTCGTCTTTTTTATTACGTTTTTGTTTTTTCGCCATAAAAATACCCCGTTTTCAGTATGGGTGATTTTTATGCTATTTATTCATTTTTTAAATCAATCAGCTACATATTTTGTTCGCCGTAGCCATATTCTTTCATAAGCCCAGCGCTATTTCGCCAATCTTCTTTAACTTTGATATACGTTGTTAAGAACACCTTTTTGCCCAAGAACTTTTCCATGTCCTGCCTTGCAAAAGACGAAACTTCTTTTATCGCCTTTCCACCTTTGCCGATTAAAATGGCTTTGTGGTTTGGCTTTTCGCAAACTATGTCAAGATTAATTTCATAGGTCGTGCCGTTTTCTCTTAAAAAGAACTTGTTTATAATTATTGCAATGCCGTGTGGAATTTCTTTGTCAAACTTAAGCAAAATCTTCTCTCGCATAATCTCGGAAATCATAAATTTATACGACCTATCCGAAACGATATCGTCGGTAAAAATCTTTTCGCCGTCAGGAAGTTTTGAAAGTATTACTTTTAATAACTCTTTTAGATTTTTGTTTTTTCTTGCCGAAACAGGCACTATATCTAAGCCTTCGCTTGAAAGCTCTTTTATTTCGGAAATTAATAAACTTTCGTTCATGATATCTGTCTTTGAAAGAACAATGATAGTAGGGACGCCTGATTTTGAATATTTTTTAACCAGCGCTCTGTCCGTATCGCTTATTCCTTCATGCGCATCGATAACGAATAACACAAGGTCAACGTCTTGACTTGCGTCTTGGGTGGTTTTTTGCATAACCGAATTTAATAGGTTATCGGCCTTGTAAATACCCGGAGTATCCACAAAAGCAATTTGATAATCTTCAGTTGTAAGCACACCTAAAATTCTATCCCTTGTTGTCTGTGGCTTTGGCGAAACGATTGCCACCTTTTCACCGACAAGCACGTTTACGAGCGTGCTCTTTCCTGCGTTAGCCCTGCCAACGACTGCTACGAATCCACTTTTCATTATTATCCCTTTTTTAGTATTGCTCTTTTTCTCTTGGATAAAGCAAGCTCATAATTTGCTTTTCTTTGTTTCTCATTTCAAGCTTGTCGCTGTCGGTCATATGGTCGTAATCAAACAAATGAAGTAGCCCATGAACGACTAAATACTCCCTTTCCCTTCTCTCGCTATGCCCATACTCTTTTGCTTGTTCACGAATTTTTTGGTCGCAGAGTACTATAGAGCCTAAAAATATGTATTTTCCTTCAAGTTCTGTCCTGCACTCGTTTGGAGTTAAGATTTTGCCCCTTATTCCTTCCATACTTGGATATGACAAAACGTCGGTAACACTGTCTTTTCCACGAGTGGTTTTATTTAAGTATTGCATATACTCGGCGTCTTGAAAAACCACTTCTGCCTTAAAACAAGCTTTTTGACCTAGCACTTTATAAACAGCCTTTGCAACCCTTTTTAATTTTGGATTTCTATCTAAACACTCTAACTTTATTTTTCCCATATTATCTACTATACCCCCATGCCGTCAAGGCTAACCTTTGGATATTCTATTCTGCTGTGATATACACCCGTCAAATGGTTGACTACCGTGTGAATTATGATGTTAAGCTCGTTCAAGGTAATTTCACATTCTTCAAATTGACCGAGTTGCATTCTTTCGTTTACAATCTGCCTAACAACCTTTTTAACGTTTTCTCTAGAACGGTCTTGAAGCGTTCTAGCAGCCGCTTCACAACCATCTGCAATCATGATAATCGCCGCTATTTTCGTGCTAGGCTTTGGCCCAGCATAAGAGTATTGAGCAAGGTCAACTTCGCCGTCAGTAAACTTTTGAGCTTTTCCATAAAAATACATGATTGGGAGAGTTCCGTGATGCTCTTTACAAACGTCTGCAATAACTTTTGGCAAACGGTTTTTTATAATTAGGTCATAACCGTCTTGAGTGTGCGACTTAATAATGTTTGCAGAAAGCTCTGGCGTTAAATCGTCGTGAGGGTTTTCGCCGTCAGCTTGATTTTCCTTAAAAAACTCTGGTCTTCTTAGCTTTCCTATATCGTGATAATATGCGCAAGTTCTTGCAAGCAATCCGTTTTCTTCAATGGCTAAAGCGCAGGCTTCGGCAATGTTTGAAACCACTATCGAGTGGTTAAACGTGCCCGGCGCTTGTTGAATAAGTTTTTTAACAAGCTTTGCGTTATGCTCGATAAGTTCAGAGAACTTAAAGCAAGATACCTTTTTAAATATTGCTTCGAATATCGGCAAAAGCACCATAAAAATAGAAACTGAAAGTGGGCCTGACGCTGTTGCACAGATAAGGTCGGTTAAAACGTTTTCTGTCGATTCAACGTGTTCAACGAGCGTGATTGCAACGCTTATAAGCGATGGCAAAGCCACTAAAAAGCTCATTGCCAAAAGCTTTAGCCTTGAAAACACCTTGTCCATACAAAGCGATGCTATAACGCCTGATGAAAAACCCATTATAAGCGATGGATATTTGCCCGTTTCCAAATTTTCTGTAAACGAGTCGAACAAGAAAATAAGTATGCAGAACACAATGTTCATAAAAAATGCTTTTCTCTTATCGGTTAAAAACAAAGTTAAAAGTCCAACGAGTGCGAGTGGGCGAAGATACGTGTCAACGTAATTACCACTTGCAAAACAAGCGATTATTGAAATTTCTATAATCAAAAACAACATTTCTGAGTTTGCTGGGTTTTTAAGGAAGTTTTTATCTTCGTATAAAAAATACAGCACCATAACGGCAACTATGAGAATTAACATAGTCAAAAAACGGAAAAGTTTTGCAAGGTTACTTAAAAAAGTTCCTAGGCTGTTTTTTCCACCAGACATACCTTCTACGTAAATAGTTAGCAAAAATAGCCCACTTATTATGGCAATGTTTAGAACGTAAACTAAAATGTTTAAAAATATGTCCTTACTTGTCCAGTCTTCAATTTTTTGTGATTTTGTTTTTAACATAATCCTTTCCTTTTATCCTGCATATATTATATATCTATAGTTTATCGACACACGATAAACGTATGCATCTTTTTCTTTAGTGCAAGTAGTAAATGCTTCCACCACGTCTTTATCGACCATCGTTGCCCGTGCTAAAAGCTCCACTTTTTGCTCTTGCCCCTCTTTTTTATCAGTAAAAGTAAATTCTTGGCTGACTATAATATTTACAGTTGCGATAACGTTTATTTTGAGCGTTTGCTCTTTTATCATCATAAAACCGTCAACCAAAAGGTCGCCACTATTAACGTGGTCGCCAGCCTTTACTACTGCCGTGCCACGATATACTTTTATTCTTTCAATAGTGCCACTAACGTCGCTTCTAAGCGAATAAATATCCCCTTTAAGTGTATCGGCACCTTCCTTTGCAAGCGCCAAATCAAAACAAAGCCTATTTCCCTTTTTGGTTATCCCCACGAAAGATAGACTTTTTTGACTTGCTAAAATCTGGTCTTCGAGCTTTTGCACGTCAATCTCAGAAAATCTAGTATAGGGCTTTATTCCCACACCACTTAGATAGGCTAAAATTTCCTTTTCCAAAACGCTTCCTGTGCCCGAAAAAGTAAAACCGTATATAATGTCGCTAAAAATGCAAGTGCTTATGCAAAAAATGATTGCGCCAAGGGCTATGCCCACGTTTTGCCAAAGCAAAAGAAGTGGCAAAGTTATTCCCTTTTGCTTTATCTTTTTAATATTATAACACATTTCTTTAGCAATTGCAAAAAAAATTTGACTTTCTTTTATTGAAACGCTAACTATCAGCCTTTTATTAGTTATTTTTTTGACGTCTAAAAGTGTTATGCCCTTATTTTTTGCATAATTCAAAAACCTATCAAGATTAAGTCCTCCCACTAAATATGTGTTTTTAATGCCTATAAAATTCTTTCCACGCTCTTTATTTTTCCGCAAATGACCACGTCTCCTAAACAATATTTTTTAATATAAAGGTCTTTACCACTAACCCTTAACCCACCATTTTTTAAGGATAAAACGACCTGCTCTTTTTCATAACTAACAATACTTTTAACGTTTTCAAAATATCCTGCGCTCTCCCCAAATAAAACTGCTCTATATAAGCAGTCTAACGGCAGTTCGTTTTGGCAAAAACAATTCTTAATATTATCTATTAAACTCATATCTCCCCCTAAACGTTTATTTATATGTATATGCGAAAATTTTGTAAAATAGATAATTTCGGCAATAAAAATACACGGCAACTAATTGCCGTGTATAAATTTTCAAATAGTTCTTAGCCCAACAAGCCTCCTAATATTCCTTTTCCAAGATTTATAAGATAGCATTCTGGACAATATTCAACTTCGTCACCATTTCTTTTTTCAAAACTGCACACATCTTCTCTCGTTCCACAATCATCGCACTTTCCATCTTTGCAACCTGTAAAACAAAACATACAAAAAGTAGCCATAATCATAATCAAAATTATACTAATAAACCTTTTCATTCTTTTTTCTCTCCCTCCGTATTGTACATAATATGTATATTTTTGCACATTATAGTACATTGTTTGTACAATGTCAAGTATAAAAAGTCGAGTTTTTTATTTTTTCTCTTTCATTGTTTTACACGAAGAAATTAGCATTTTTCGTATAGTCCCACAATAATTATTAAGTTTTATATATTGCGTTTCATCCAAATAACCTGTTTCAAAAAGTAGTTCCAACCAATATTCACTTTCAAAACACTCTTTTAACGCTATTTCAAGTTTTGAAATAAAGTCAGCCTTTCCTTGTGCGTATTGTGCTTCGTGAACATTTGCACCGACACTCGTTCCTGAACGAAGTAGTTGATTAGTTAACACGCTTTCTTTTTTATTTAACTTAATTTCTCTTGTAATAAAAACAATACTTTTAGCAAATTCTTTTGCTTTTTCTCTTAAAATGCTTTCACTCATAAATTTATTATAATATGTTGTAATTTTAAAATTAAGTGATATTGTTTGCATTGCAAACAGTTATATTTTTAGGCAAGCCTAAAAGTTATATTTTGTCTATACCAAAGTTATATTAAATAAATCCACAACTTGCCGTTAGGCAAATATAACTGCGTACCAATTTCACTTGCGTTAGCAAATATAACAAATCCGCAAGGATTTATTTAGTTAGTACAGAGTCCTATTAGCCTCTATAGTAGTTGATTAAACAGCCTTTAAGGATAATTTGCTTTTCAGCATCGGTGAGTGCATCGAGTTTAAGCGTGATTTCTCTCTTGTTTGCGCCAAGAATAACTGCCTTAAATTCTTTTGCGCCACTTTCAATGCCTTTCTTAACGTCTTTAATTAAGATATATTCATCAATAGCAAAATCGTTCTTTTCAGCAAGGAAAGGTATCATGCCCCAGTTAATAAGGTTGCTACGATATCTCTTTGTTGCATATTCATAAGCGATATTAGCCACACCACCTAAAACTCTTTGGCAAGATGCCGCTTGTACTCTTGCAGAACCGTCACCCGGTTTAATTGAACAAACAACGCTACCATAAGTAGTCTTGCTTTCGTCAAGACCGAGTTCGGTTGGGAAAGCGCCGTCTCTAACAGCCTTTGCTCTGCCAACGTACATTGGGTCTTTTCTAGAAAGCGCAAACTCAGCAAGTTTAAGTGGGTTAGAGCGATATGAAGAAGTTTCGCCTGATGGAATAAGTTCGTCGGTTGTAGTCACAGCGTCGTTTAGAACCGATACAACCTTTAATAAAAGGTCATCTTTTAGTGCTTGCATTTTTGGCCAGTCTGCAATGTTTGGACCATAAACTAAGTCTTTGTTTGAATCGCCGTTATTTACAGCATTGAAAACTCTTGCCTTATAAATCTTGTTATCAAAACGATATTTTTTAACCTTGTTTGAATATGCTTCGTCCATAGCAGAAGTGATAGCGCCACCGTTTTTAGCCGTTGCAGCGATACTTCTTGCGTCCATAAGCGCAACTGCTGAAAGTTGTCCGTTTGCAGGCTTGCTACCTTCTCTACTTTCAAAGTTTCTTGTTGTGTGACGGATTGAAAGTCCGTTGTTTTGTGGAACGTCACCTGCGCCAAAGCAAGGGCCACAGAAAGCAGTTTTTATAACTGCGCCGTTTTCAATAAGTTTTGAAATATAGCCATTGTCAACAAGTCCTTTATAAACAGGTTGGCTTGATGGATAAACGTCCAAAGTAAAGTCATTATTATTGATTTCAGCATCACCTAAGATATTAGATGCTTCTGAGATGTTTTCATACATACCACCAGCGCAACCAGCGATAACGCCTTGTTCAACGTAAACCTTGCCGTCCTTAATCTTATCAACGAGCTTAAACTCGCCCTTGCCTTGTGGCAATAATTTTTGACCTGCTTCTTCGCACTCTTTCAAAAGTTCATAAGGGCGAGATAAGAATTCACGAATTGTATATACGTTTGATGGGTGGAAAGGAAGAGCAATCATAGGCTCTACCTTTGATAAATCAATCACGATACCCTTATCGTAATAAGCGCCATCTTCTGGATTCATTTCCTTATATGCCTCTGGTCTGCCGTGTTCGATATAGTATTCTTGAGTTTTTTTATCTGTTTGCCAAATTGAAGAAAGGCAAGTTGTTTCGGTTGTCATAACGTCAATGCCGTTTCTAAAATCCATTGAAAGAGTTTTGATACCATTACCAACGAACTCTAAAATTTTATTCTTAACAAAACCTGACTTAAATGTTGCTTTAACTAAAGCAAGCGCCACGTCGTGTGGGCCAACGCCCTTTCTTAGCCTGCCTTTTAAGTTTACAGCGATAATTTCTGGCATATCTAAATCATAAGTTCTATTAAGCAGTTGCTTAACGAGTTCAGGTCCACCTTCACCAACGGCGAGAGTACCGAGAGCGCCGTATCTTGTGTGAGAGTCAGAGCCAAGAATCATTGCGCCACAGAAAGCACGCATTTCTCTCATATATTGGTGAATAACTGCAAGGTGTGGTGGCACGAACGCCCCACCGTATTTTTTTGCAGCAGATAGACCAAACACGTGGTCGTCTTCGTTAATAGTTCCACCAACAGCGCAAAGTGAGTTGTGGCAGTTTGTTAACGTGTATGGAATTGGGAATTTATCTAAACCTGATGCCTTTGCAGTTTGGATAATTCCAACGTAAGTAATATCGTGCGAAGTGATTTCATCAAACTTAACGTTCAACTTTGTTGGGTCGTTGCTTTGGTTGTGGCTTGCTAAAATTTTATAAGCCATACTGCCTTTTTTAGCATCATTATCAACGCTTTTTGCCCTTACAAGTTTGCCGTTTTTATAATATACGCCTTTACTAATAAGTTTAATCATTTTGTATCTCCATTTAGCCTTGAGTATTTTTAACGAAATTATTATATAATATAAACAGAGATTTTGCAAGCAAAGTTATAACAAAACTCAGTCAAAAAAATATTTTACTCCTTGATTTTTGATATTTATTGTGCTACAATGACCTAAAGGAAAGATTAATATGAAAAAATTTAGATTTAAATATTCACCTATAGTTTGGGTTTTAATATGCCTTGTAATCTTGCTTTGCGCAGGTGGTTTTGCGTGGAACGTTTTTAATTTGGCAAAAGGAAATTTGTCTAATACTTTTAACGTTATATCATACTCTTTTTTGTGCATTATCACTTTTGGTCTAATCGTTTTTGCAATAAGTTTATTAGTTTATGGCAAATACGTTATAAAAAATGGAAAATTATACACGTATTTTGGATTTATTCGCTTTAAGATAGATATTAGCGATATTATTTGCATAACTCTATTTAAAAAGAGCAATAAACTTGTTATCTACCTAAAAGAGCAATATTATAGCGTTATAGTTATTTCGCCAGATGACTATAACGATTTTGCGCTTAGTTTAAGAGAGCAAAATAGAGAGATTTATTACGATATGAAAATCGACGGCGAAGATTAGCGACTATATTTTAATTCAATTTACAAATTAAAAAGGGGGAAGTTATGACTGAGCATATGCAAATTATTTATGAAAGACTTGCCTTTTTGTTTGAAACAAGGAAGTTTGCAGATTTAAGAATGCTTGTTCTTGATTTAGAACCTGTTGATATTGCGCTGTTTTTAGAAAACAACCTTGATGAAAAAGAACAATTAATGTTTTTTAGGCTTTTGCCAAAAACGCTTGCAAGTGACGTGTTCGTTGAGTTTGATAGCGAACTTCAACATAGACTTATAAAATCTTTTTCAGACAAAGAATTAAAAGAAGTTATCAGCGATATGTTCCTTGATGATACGGTTGATATTATTGAAGAAATGCCTGCAAACGTGGTTAAGAGAATTTTAATGAGCGCTAGCCCAGAAGATAGAGCGCAAATAAATGCACTTTTAGAATATCCTGAAAGTTCGGCTGGCTCTATTATGACCACCGAATTTATCTCCTTTTCGCCATCGACCACACTTGAGAGTGCTTTTGATAAGATAAGAAGAACGGGCATACAAAAAGAAACCATTTACACTTGCTACGTTGTGGATAGAAAGAAGCATTTGCTTGGCGCTGTGTCAGTAAAAGATATGCTCCTTGCCGATAAAAATTCAATCATTGCCGACGTTATGGATGCTAACGCCGTTGTAGTTAGCACGCTTGACGATAAAGAACAAGTTGCACTCACCTTTTCTAAATACGATAAACTAGCTCTCCCTGTAATTGACAAAGAAGGTTGCTTAGTGGGCATTATCACGGTTGACGATGCCGTGGACGTTATTCAAGAAGAAGCAACCGAAGATATGCAAAAAATCGCCGCCGTTTTGCCAAACGAAAAGCCTTATCTAAAACAGTCTGTGTTTAGCATTTGGAAAGCGAGAGCCCCTTGGCTGATTTTGCTTTTGATAACTTCTACCTTTACAAGCATAATTTTATCTAGGTATGAAAGCAGTTTAGATGCCATTATGTATGCCTTTGTGCCTATGCTTATGGGCACGGCAGGTAATGCTGGTGGGCAAACTTCGGTCACAATTATCCGTGCGATAGCCGTGCGTGACGTTGAGTTTAAGGACACGCTAAAGGTTATTTTGAAAGAACTTCTAGCGTCTATTCTAATAGGAATAACAATAGCTTTAATTTGCTTTGCAAAGATTATGCTGATTGACAGGCTGTATAACGATATTTCTATCATGCGAGCGTCTGTTATTTCATTGGTGTGTTTTGTCAGTATTGTTATGGCAAAACTCGTTGGCTCAACCCTGCCACTTCTTGCAAAAAAGATTAAGCTTGACCCAGCCGTTGTTGCAAGCCCACTTATGACGACGATTGTCGATGCCTTGTCACTTATAATATACTGCACGATAGCTATTGCAGTTTTATAATTTTTAGAATAAGAAAAAGCCACCGAGTTCGGTGGTTTTTTAGTTTATATAAGTTGCTCTAATTTTTTCTTTACTTCGGCTAATATATCGTTGATTATCTCTTTTTTTGCTTGCTCTTTGATTTTTAATATATTTGCCCTTTCATTTGAGTTAGATATTATTTGTATCTCGGCAAAGCTTTTACCTGCAGGGCGACCTACCTTTGACGGCACGCAAGGTTTTTGCTTTCCACTGTGAATTTTTATAATTTCTTCTATTAAAACGTTTTTTGTTAAAGCCGTTGGCGCTCTAACGCCTATATCCCTTGCAAGAACTCTTAAACTGTGCAAGTTAATTTGCTGTAATTGTTCTAAACTATATTCCATACTTTCCCCTAAAATAAAAAAAGCGTACCCCGAGAGATACGCCGAAAAACGCATCTCCCAATGTTGCTACACATTTTCCCAAAACTAGGCGAGAGCATACGTTTTTACCGATAATATACCCCAGTTTTGAGAATATTAAAATGTGTAGCATAGTTAGTATAACACATATATAAATTTTTATCAAGGGTTTTATAAAATAAAAAACTCGGCTTGTGTTTTAAGCCGAGTTTAAATTATCTTACAAAATATACTATTAAGTTTGCTATGCTTATAAGCACCAAATAAACGCTAAACCATTTATAGTTTGCTTTTTTTATAATCCTTAGCATAAACTTAATTGCTATGTATCCAGAAATCATTGCAGTCAATACGCCGAGCGCAAGTGGAACAAAGTCTATGCCGATTGATGCGCCACTTTTTATAAAGTCTAGCCCTTCTAATAAAACGGCTGCAAGTATTATAGGAATGCTCATAAGGAAAGTAAAGTTTGCGTTATGAGTTTTGTCAACTTTTGCCAAATTTCCTGCTGTTAGCGTTGAGCCACTTCTAGATATCCCAGGGAACACGCCAACTGCTTGCCCACAGCCCATAATAAAGGCTGTTTTGGCGTTAATCTCGTTTGCCATTTGTTTCTTTTTTGCCCAGATTTCAGAGAAAATCATTTCGCCTGCCGTGAACAAGAACGGAATTGAAAGAAGCCAAATATTCTCTGCAAAAAGCGTGTCTAGGTCGATTACTTTTGAAAAAATTATCCCTAAGATTCCAGCAGGTATGGTTGCCAAAACCAAACAGCCAAAGAGTTTAAACGGCTTTTTAAATATTTCTAAAATTTGTTTCCACAAAACTATTATAACTGGAATTAACGTTCCTAAGTGTAGCATAACGCTATAGAAAATCACGTTATCTTCAATGCCAAACCAGTTAGAAAGCAAAATCAAGTGACCACTTGATGAAATAGGTAAAAATTCTGCAAAGCCTTGAACAAGACCTAGCACTATCGCTTGCCAAATTTCCATTTTTAATCCCCCCTATTTTGACAAAAGTTTTATAAATTCTTTAACAGCAAAAGTTAAGTTTTTATCTTTTGGAAGCGCCAGCCCTATCGCTCTTGTTGGAAGGGTTGGGTTGGTTTTTATTTCAATCAAACTCTTTTCTTCCATTAGTTCGTGAAGAACAAACTCTCTTGGAATACACGCAATACCTATGCCGTTTTTAGCAAGCATACACATAAGTTCTAAACTTGCAAGTTCGATTTCTGGGTGCAGGTGTATGCCTTGCGAGTGCGCAAAACTTACTATTGCCTGCCTTGTTGCAGTTGAAAGCTCTAGCATTAAAAGTGGATAGTCTTGAAGTCTTTTAAGGTCGATAACGCCGTCGGTAAGTTCTTTAAACTTATCGCTACAAACAAAGATGTCGTGTAGTTGCATAACGGTATTAGAAAGATTAATTTCGGTGTCGTCAATAGGCAAGTTTACAAAGCCTATATCACCTTTTCCACTTTTTAAAAACTCTATTGTTTCGTTTGAAGTGCAGTTTTGAAGCACTAAATTCACGTTTGGATATTTTTGGTGATATTCTTTTATGTATGGAAGTAAAAAGTGCGTGCTAACCGTGTCGGACGCACAAATTCTAACTATCCCCGTTGCCGTATCTTTAAGTTCAGAATACTTGCTTTCGGCTTCGTCAAAAAGCTTAAGCGCCTTTTCAACAGTTGCAAAAATTTGCTTTCCACCCGTTTCGGTTAGTTCCATACCTTTGTGCGTTCTCGTAAACAGCTTGCCACCGAGCTGAGTTTCAAGTTGCTTTATGGCTTGAGAAACGGCTGGCTGAGAAATATAAAGTTCTTCTGCCGCTTTTGTCAAGCTTCCACACTTGGCAACCACGTAAAACACCCTATAAAGTTCAAGGTTTACCATTTTCTTCCCCCTATTTACCTACGCAAAATTTAGAAAATATATTGTTTATAATATCTTCGGTTGCTGTTTTTCCTGAAATCTCACCAAGCGCTTCCCAACCGTCTTTGATGTCGATAGACAATATGTCTAGTGGCACAAGGTCGATGTTGTTTAAGGCTTGAGTAAGCTTGTCTAGCGCCCTTGTAAGTGCTTCAAAATGCCTTTCTTCGCACAAAAAGTCACCATTTAAATCTATGCCAGCGCCAATGGTTTTTTGATATAATAACTCTTTTAATTCTTGCAAATTAGATTTTGTAAGTGCCGAAACACAAATATCGGCAAAATCGCATTTTTTAGCGTTTTTATCGCATTTATTTTGAACTACGATAAGGTTTTGCCCCTTAGCGCTATCGTAAATTCTATAATCTTCTTCATCCACGCCCTCACCGTCAACAACAAACAAAATCACGTCGCTTTCTTTTAAGATGCGCTTTGATAGTTCCACGCCTAGGCTTTCAACCTTGTCGTCGCTTTCTCTTATGCCTGCCGTGTCTGAAAAATTAAACCTAACCCCGTCAATATCGATATTTCCCTCAACTATATCACGGGTTGTGCCTGCAATATCAGAAACAATGGCTTTGTCATAGCTTAAAAGTGCGTTAAGTAGCGAGCTTTTTCCCACGTTTGGCTTTCCGACAATAGCCACCTTAACGCCGTTTTTCAGCGACCTGCCCGTTCTATAGGTTGACCTTAACTGCTGTATTTTTTCTATTACTTCTATAAGCGCCTTTTTAACGTTTTTGGTTGAAGTAATCTCTAAATCTTCTTCTGGAAAATCCATGTCGGCATCAATTTCGCTAAGTGCGTCTAGGATAATATTTTGGAGCGAGTTAATTTGGTTTGTGAGTTTTTCTCTATATAGATAGTATCCCGCTTTAACCCCACTTTCGCTTTCGCTGTTAATCATATCGATAAGCCCTTCTGCAGAAGAGAGCGAAAGTTTTCCGTTGATAAACGCACGCTTAGTGAACTCGCCGTTATTAGCAAGTCTTGCGCCGAGCGATAAAACCTTTCTTAAAATGCCTTTTGAAATTGCCACGCCACCGTGAGAATGTAGTTCCACCACGTCTTCTCCGGTAAAACTTTTTGGCGCTTTAAAATACACTAAAAGGCCGTGGTCAAAAAAACCATCAGCCTGAATTTCGCCAACGTACATTTTGTTTGGCTCAAAGTCCAGCACTTTAGTCTTGCCTGCAGGTTTAAACATCTTGCTTGCAATTTTAAGTGCGCCACTTCCACTTATTCTTATAACTGCCACGCCACTTGCTACAAGTGGCGTGGATATTGCAGAAATTGTATCAAAGGTCATTTTTTTACCTATTAATTATCAAACTCATCAAAAGGGTCTTTAGGTTTATTTTTCTTGTCTTCAAACTCCCCAAAAGGCTCTTTTGGTTTTTTGTTTTTCTTGTCTTCAAAATCTTCAAACGGAGATTCTGGCTCTTGTGGACGGCTGTATCCCCCTTGCGTGCCGTATGGATTGCCATATCCACCATATGGATTGCCATATGGGTTTTGATATGCGCCGTATCTTGCACGCAAATATGCGTTATAGTCAATAGGATTTTTCTTTCTTATGACAAACATAAATATTGGGAAAAGACCTAAAAAGATTGATAAAAGCGATGCCAGCATATAGTGTTGTGGCCAATACTTTCTAAAGAGTGCAAAGTATAGAGAAACGGTTATAAATATGCTTGCCAAATCGAACAGCATTGACACTAAATCTAAAACGTTTAAAATCTTGCCCAAAGTCACCATGCTCATACCGAACGGATAAATTATTTGCGCAACGTAAACGCCTAAACTATTATTTAAGTTCAAATAATGCACAAACTCTCCACCAAATTGAGCTTTAGTTCCTATATAAAGCGTTTGGCCATTTATTATTGCATAATCGAATAAAGGGAAAAGCATTAAGAAGGAATAAGCAAAGGTTAAAAATTCAGCGATTGAGAATATAACGGTCATTATGACAGCCAAACTTTGCACAGGTTGATTGAAAATTCTAGAATTACCAAGCACCTTGCAAAGGGCGTATATCCACACGCCAGGAATCCACGCAAGATATGCTTTTTTAACGCCTTGTCTTTTTGCAAGAACGTATAAACCTATTGAACGCAATAAATATAACACTAAGTATATAGCAAAAACCAATACTAACGATAGCCAAATTTGCCAATTTTCAACGATAAACGAGTTTGCTCCCCCCAATGAATAAATGGTGTTAATTATTCTTGTCATTAAAATCTCCTTATCAATTAAAGTCTAAAAACCTTATTTATTATTATACTCTTATCAAAATTTTAGTATGCACGGGCAAAAATAACTTTGTGTTCTGCTTTTTTGCCACAGATAGCGCACTTTTCTGGCACACCTTCTTCATCACACATAACTCTTGCAGTTGCAGATGCCACTTCTTTAACCTTATCTTCGCATTCTCTACAACCACACCAGCCAGCTTTAACAAAGTTTTTGTTTTCAACGCCAGCTAAAATGCCTTCTAAGCTGTCAGCCTCAACAACTTTTTTATCTCTGTTTGCCTTTGACTTAGTGAACATATCCTTTTGAACAACGTCTAAGAGTTTAGTGATTTCTTCGCCGATGTTATCTAATGACATAGCGTTCTTTTCGAAGTTATCACGCCTTGCAACCATGGCTTGATTATTTTCAATATCACGTGGCCCAATTTCGATACGTACAGGAACGCCTTTCATTTCCCATTCGTTGAACTTCCAACCTGGGCTCATATCACGTGTGTCAACTTCGGCTCTAATACCAGCCTTAACTAAAACGCTTTCAAGTTCTTTAGCTTTTTCGATAACGCCACCCTTATGAGTTGCGATAGGAACTATAATAACTTGGATAGGCGCAATCTTTGGTGGAAGAACTAAGCCCCTTTGGTCGCCGTGCGCCATAATAACAGCACCTATCATACGTGTTGACGTACCCCAAGAAGTTGTATAGCCGTGCTTTTCTTTGCCGTCCTTATCTAAGAACTTAATGTCAAACGCCTTTGCAAAGTTTTGACCTAAATAGTGGCTTGTGCCAGATTGTAAACTCTTGCCGTCAAGCATCATTGCCTCTAAGCCGAAAGTTGCGTTTGCGCCAGCGAATTTTTCTTTATCGGTTTTTCTGCCTGTAAACACAGGAAGAGCAAGCGTTTGTTCCATAAAGTCTTTATAAACCTGAAGCATTTTCATTGTTTCTTCCATAGCTTCTTCTTCAGTTGCGTGCACGGTGTGGCCTTCTTGCCATAAAAACTCACTCGTTCTTAAAAATGGACGAGTTGTTTTTTCCCAACGCATAACGTTACACCATTGGTTCATAATTACAGGTAAATCTCTATAAGATTGAATCCACTTTGCATACATTGTGCCGATAACAGTTTCACTTGTTGGACGAATAGCAAGTGGTTCTTCAAGCTTTGCGCCACCAGCGTGAGTTACAACTGCAACTTCTGGTGCAAAACCTTCAACGTGTTCTGCTTCTTTTGTAAAATAGCTCATAGGGATTAGAAGTGGAAAGTAAGCGTTTTTAGAGCCAGCTTCAGTAAATCTTCTATCCATATCTTTTTGTATATTTTCCCAAATAGCATAGCCATAAGGGCGAATAACCATAGTGCCTTTAACAGGGCCGTAATCTACTAGTTCAGTTTTAAGCACAACGTCTGTATACCATTGTGCAAAGTTTTCATTGATGTCTGCAATTTGTTTAACGAATTGTTTTTCGCTCATAAATTTATCTCCGTGCATAGTTTTCCATTATTGTATAATTCATTATATCAACAAATGCAAAATTTATCAAGTTTTTTTCTTTAATATTGTAGAAAAAGGCTTGAAAAACAAATGAATTTAGGCTATAATATACATTGTAATATGATTAGGCTGTCTAAACTAAAGAATTTAGGCGAAAAATAGTCTATCTAATTTTAGGAGGATTTATTTATGCAAGATGCAAAACAACTTACCGTAAATGCGATAAGAGTGCTTTCAGCAGAAGCTATCCAAAAGGCTAATTCTGGTCACCCAGGTTTGCCACTTGGCGCTGCACCTATCGGTTATGCGGCTTTTACTAACATGACTTTTAACCCAAAAGATACTGCTTTTGACAATAGAGATAGATTTATTCTATCTGCTGGTCACGGCTCTATGCTCGATTATGCTTTATATTATCTTTTCGGTTTTGGCTTAACAAAAGAAGACATTATGAACTTCCGTCAACTTGGCTCTAAAACAGCTGGTCACCCAGAATACGGCGTTTGCCCTGGCGTTGAAACAAGCACAGGCCCACTCGGTCAAGGTATTGCTAACGCTGTTGGTATGGCTATTGCTGAAGATTACCTTGCAACAAAGTTCAATAAAGAAGGCTTCCCTATCGTTGACCACTACACTATTGCTCTTTGTGGCGACGGCTGTATGCAAGAAGGTATTGAAAACGAAGCTGCGTCACTTGCTGGTGCTCTTAAACTTGGCAAACTTATCGTTTTATACGATGATAACGATATTACTATCGAAGGTAACACAGATATCACTTTCACAGAAAACGTAGGTAAGCGTCACGAAGCTATGGGTTGGCAAGTTATTAACGTTAAAGACGCTAATGATTTAGGCGCATTAAACCGTGCGATAAAGAAAGCTAAGGCTGAAAAGGAAAAACCATCACTCATCATTATCAAATCTCAAATCGGTTATGGTTCTCACCTTGTTGGCAAGGCAAGTTGCCACGGCGCTCCTCTCGGCGAAGAAGGCGTTGCTACGTTAAAACAAAACCTCGGTTGGACGTCTCAACCATTTGAAGTTCCAGAAGAAGTATTCAAACACTGCAAGAAATTCGGCGCTAAGGGCAGAAAGGCTCAAAGAGCTTGGAAGGCAATGTTCAAAGCATATTCTGAACAATATCCAGAACTCGCTAAAGAATACATCGCTTGGAAGAAGAAAGAACTTCCTGACCTTAAAGCTATTGAAGAATTATGGCAATTTGAAAAGGACGATGCTTCAAGAGGTTACAGCAACACAGTTCTAAATAAACTTGCTAAATACGTTCCAAACCTTATCGGTGGTTCAGCTGACTTAGGTCCTGCAAACAAATCAACAATGAAAGGCCGTGGCGATTATCTTCCAAACGATAAGACAGGCTCAAATATGCACTTCGGTATTCGTGAACACGCAATGGCTGCTATCGTAAACGGTATGTACTTACACGGTGGTTTAATTCCTTACTGCGCAACGTTTGCTGTTTTCTCTGACTATATGAAAAACGCAATGCGTATGTCTGCTCTTATGGAACTCCCTGTTATCTATATCTTATCTCACGATTCTATCGGCGTTGGTGAAGACGGTCCTACACACCAACCTATCGAACACCTTACAGGTCTTAGAGCTATGCCAAATATGAAAGTTTATCGTCCAGCAGACGGCAGAGAAACAACTGCTTGTTGGATTGATGCTTTAACTGGCAAAGAACCATCTTGTATCGTTGTATCACGTCAAACACTTCCTATGCTTGATGGCACAGGCGACAAGGCATTCAAGGGTGGTTATATCCTTGCAGATAGCACAAAGAAAAACCCAGACGCAATTTTGATTGCAACAGGTAGTGAAGTTAGCCTTGCTGTTGGCGCTAAGAAAGTTCTTGCTGAACAAGGCATCGACGTTAGAGTAGTTTCAATGCCTTGCGTTGAAGTATTCGAAAAACAAAGCGAAAAATATAAACAAAGCGTTCTTCCAAACAGCATTAGAGCTAGAGTTGCTATCGAAGCTGGCTCAACAATGTGCTGGTATAAATACGTTGGTATGGACGGAAAGATTATCGGTATCGACACTTTCGGTGAATCTGCACCTGCTGGCAAGTTGTTTGCTAAATACGGCTTTACAGTTGATAAGGTTGTTGAAACGGTTAACGAACTTGTTAAATAAATTTAACTAAATATATTAAAAAGGCACTTTGAGAAAAGTGCCTTTTTTGTTTTAGTTTTTATTGAATTTATCTTTTTATGCCAAACCTTGCTCAGCCGTTTTTAAGTTTAGTTCGTTAAGTTCTTTTAGCCTATAGAACTTACCCTTTTTAGCCATAAGCTCTGCATAAGTTCCGCACTCAACCATTTCGCCTTGTTCAAGCACAACAATTCTATCGGCATCACGGATAGTTGAAAGTCTGTGCGCAACTATAAAGGTTGTTCTTCCCCTAATAGATGATGCTATAGCCTTTTGAACGTGGAATTCTGAAATGTTATCTAAAGCACTTGTCGCTTCGTCGAGTATTAAAATCTTTGGATTTCTAATTAGCGCCCTTGCAATAGTAATTCTTTGGCGTTGGCCACCAGAAAGCTTTGCGCCGTGCTCGCCAACGTCCGTGTTTATTCCATCTGGCAATTCTTTTAGAAATTCTTGTAGATTTGCCATTTCCACAACCCTATTTAAATCTTCTTCGGTGTATTTATCTTTGCCGTAAGTGATATTTTCTTTTATAGAACCGGGGAAAAGTATGCTGTTTTGTGGCACAACTGAAATGTGGTGGCGATATTCTGATAAGTTTAGGTCGGTTATAGAATTATCGTCAATCATAATTTTTCCACTATTTGGCATCATAAACCCAATTATTAAGTTCATCAGTGTGGTTTTACCCGAACCAGAAGACCCGACAACTGCTATACACTCGCCCTTTTTCACAGACAAACTAAAATTATGTAAAACGTCTTGATCGCCGTCTGGATAAGAATAACAAACGTTGTCAAAAGTTATATTACCTTCAATTTTAATGATTTCTCGCTTGCCAATACTTGTTTCAACGTCGGTTTCGTTCATAATCTCTGAAACAGAGTTTAACGCTTCCGTTCCCGATGCAATAGTTGGGAGTTGGTTTGTAAGCGATGATACTGAGTTGCTTATTTGGTTGAACATTGATTGATATAAAATTATATCGCCCACACCTATCATTCCATTAAGCGCCAGCACGCAACAGAACACAACGCAAAGTGCGCCTAGGCCTGCGTGCACAACGTACACCCAAGAACCAAAGTTGGCAGTTTTTTTATCAACTTCATATCCAGAGCCGACAAGCGCTTTTATTTTTTTGTCAAAATGCACGATTTCCGTTTGCTCTAAGCCGTGCGACTTTGTGACGGGAAGCATTTCAAGCATAGTGTTCATTTTGGCACTTAAATCTTCGGTTTTTATTCTGTAATCTCTATAAATTTTCTTTAATTTCTTTCTAAAAAACTTTGTTAAAATCACGTTAACAGGAATAATTAATAGGAAAAACAAAGAAACTATGCCATTATTATATATTGAAATTGTGGTGGCTATTATAATGTTTATTATGCTTGGCAAAAGCCCGTGCATAAAAGTTGATAAAAGCATATCGATAGACTCTGTGTCTTTTAAAAACTTAGATTGAATTCTTCCAGACTGGATGTCTTTGTGATACGTAATGGATAAGTGCTGAAGCTTTCTAACCACCGAAGCCTTAATCCCAGCACTTGTGCGCCTGTTCATTTTGCTTACCACACTATATCTAAGTCTAGTGGTTGGGTTGTTTAGCAAGATTAAAACAACGATTATTCCTGTCCTTATTAAAATATATTCTAGTAACTCTGGCCTAACGCCATAGCCGTCTTGAATTGCCACAACGACAGTATTAATTATATCCGCCGTTAAAATAGGTGTGACCCAAACCGGCAAAGTTTGCAACAGATAAATTAAAACCGAAAGAATAATCGAGCCTTTGTTCATCTTTAAAATTTTACCAAAAAAACCCTTCTTTTTTGGTTTGTTATCAGCACTTCCTTGCTCGAATAAATAATCGTAATCAGGAATAAAATCGTTAATAAAGCTCGCTTGTTTTTCTTGCCTTTTGCTCATATTTAGCCCTTGAAAAAACCTTTATAATTTTAAAAGGCCTTAACTATTAAACTAGTCAAAGCCTTTTATATATTTTAGTTTAGCATATTGATATATGCTTGTCAATGTTTTATGGTTAAATTATTCTTTTTGTTTTATATAGTTTATTCTCGTTCTAAAAATTCGTATAGCTTATTTATGCCCTCTTCAATATCCATAAGCGTTTGACCAAAATCCCCCGTCCAATAAGGGTCGGCAACGTCTCTTTTTTTATCGGTATAGTCCATTAATTTAGTGCATTTATTTTTTTCGTCCTGCCCAAAAATTCTGAGCATATTGGTCATGTTCCTATCGTCCATACAAATAAAATAATCGTACTTGTCATAGTCTGATTTTTGCAGTTTTTCAGCACGCTTACCCGAGCAATCTATCCCCCTAGCATTTAATATTTTTCTCGTTCCGTAATGCACTGGGTTATAAAGCTCTTCACTGCTGGTGGCTGATGAACGAATAAAATATTTGCTTTCTTTTCCCTTTTCTTTAATAAGCTCTTTCATTAAAAACTCTGCCATAGGCGAACGACATATATTACCGTGACAAACGAACATAATCTTTATCATAAGTTTTTCCTTTTCCGTTTTTAATTATTTTAACATATTACTATTTTTTTTGCAACAGCAATAGCGCTCAAACTAGCATTAATTAAAATGCACGCACCTGCCCGTTATTGCGTCTTGGAATATTATAAAGTATCCGTCTCCAAACATATCAAACACCGAAAGCGGGATAAACGAAGAATATCCATCAAGCTCTTTTGGGGGCTTTTTTGAATATTTGGACGGCACGCCATAACAGATGTATTTTGCTTTTTTGTTTTCAAAAATTAAGCCGACCACGTAAAACTTTTCTTTTGTATAATAAATTTTTGCCCACTGGCTACCCTTAAAAATTTTTTCTAAATTTTCTTCTCTAGAATAAGAAAAAAATATTTGATTTAATTCGTCTTTAACGCTTTCGTAATATGTGCCTATACTAAAATCGTTTTCTTTTAAGCTTTTATCTTCTTGGCACTCACAAGCATTCTTTTCATCTTGAGCGCCGTAAGCGAAAATTCGTTTTTCTTCCTGCGCCGTTTGGTTTGAGCTATAAGCATACTCATTTTCAAATAATAAATTTTCACTGCTTTTTTCCTTTATAGACGTTAATTTTTGATTGATTTCACTGTCTATTTCATAATAATTTTCGGTTGCAACTGCTTCGTCGTTATACCTAGACAAGCTTTCTTGCGCCAATTCGATTTGTTCATTATCGCACTCGCATTTACTTTCATTACATATACTTTTTTCTGTTTTTATGCTTTGTTTTAGTCTTGAAAGGCATCTATCGGCAATGATTTTTTTGAGTTCTGCTAAGCATATGCCTTTGCCTTCATTTGCAAAGGCAAGCGTTATAGGAATTTGTTCGGTTGTAAGATAAAGCCCTATTGCAACACCATCACTAACGCTTGGGAGGTTATAAAAAGTTTTTGTATATGACGTTGGGCGAGCGCCTAAATCAAACTCGAACACCTTGTTCGAGCCGTCCACCACAATAGCATAATAGTTTGCGCTATTAACGTTTGGCAGATTAATTGCCGAGATATAAAACTCACCAACGCCACTATCAATTTCAATCCGTGCAAGCACGCTGAGTGGTTTTATGCTTGAACTTGCTTGGTCCGTGCGCCTTAACATTAATACTTTTTTTACGTACTCCATAAACTCTTCCTTTTACATGTTTTTAAACCATATAGGTATGTTTTACATATATTATATATGAGCGAAAAAGTCTAAAAAGTTATAAATTTGTCAAAACGTGCAAAAATTTATCAGATTGCATAAGGCGTTTTTGAAAAGTTATAATTTGCTGTAAAAATTTTACAAAAACGCAATCCAAAATGTTTACTTTTGACTTAATCTATGTTATACTTTATTTGTGGAAAGTTAAGGTTTTTGCAGGTGCAGATTGGTATATCTGGTATAGATTGTTCTGTAATACCCAAAGATTTTTAAGTTTTCTAAAAAACATTATGTCGATGTGAAAAATTTTAACTCGGGCAAATCCGAAATTACATAAGGAGAATAATTATGACAAACAACAAAAAAGTTATTGATTTTATCAATGAGGCAAAAGCTCTTTGTAGGCCAGACAACATCGTTTGGATTGATGGAAGCGAAGAGCAACTTGAAGCTTTAAGAAAACAAGCTGTTGAAGAAAAAATTCTTATCAAACTTAACCAAGAAAAATTGCCAGGATGTTATCTTCACCGCACAACTGTAAACGACGTTGCTAGAGTTGAAGGTAGAACCTTTATTTGTTCTAAAAATAAAGAAGACTCAGCTCCAATCAACAACTGGATGGAAACAACTGAGGCTATGAACCTTATGAACGACTTATTTAAGGGCGTTATGAAGGGCAGAACAATGTACGTTATCCCTTATTCAATGGGCGCTGTTGGCTCTAAATTCTCTAAAATCGGTATCGAACTTACCGACTCTGTTTACGTTGTTCTCAACATGGCTATCATGACAAGAGTTGGCAAGGCTGTTGTTGATGCTTTAGGCGATGGAGATTTCATTAAGGGCTTACACTCTTATGCAGAACTTTCTGAAGAAAAGAGATACATCATGCACTTCCCAGAAGAAAACACAATTATGTCTATTAACTCTAACTATGGTGGCAACGTTCTTCTCGGCAAAAAGTGTTTTGCACTTAGAATCGCATCTTTCCTTGGTAAAAACGAAGGCTGGATGGCTGAACACATGCTTATCCTTGGCATCAAAAAGCCAAACGGCGAAAAGAAATATATCGCTGCAGCATTCCCAAGTGCTTGTGGTAAAACAAACCTCGCAATGCTTATCCCACCTAAGTCATATCTTGAAAAAGGTTATGAAATTGAATGCGTGGGCGATGATATCGCTTGGATTAGAGTTGGCGCTGACGGAAGACTTTGGGCAGTAAACCCAGAAAACGGTTTCTTCGGTGTTGCACCTGGAACAAACATGAAGTCTAACCCTAACGCACTTTTATCTACAATGAAAAACACAATCTTTACTAACGTTGTTCAAAATCTTGACGACAACACAGTTTGGTGGGAAGGCTTAGATAAGAACCCTCCAAAGAACGCTATCGACTGGAAAGGCAATGCTTGGAACGGCGATATGAAAGATGCTGAAGGCAAGGCTATCAAGGGCGCTCACCCTAACAGCCGTTTCACAGCACCAGCAATCAACTGCCCTTGCATTTCTGATAAGTTTGAAGCACCAGACGGCGTTCCACTAGAAGCAATCGTATTCGGTGGAAGAAGAGCTAAGACTGCTCCACTAGTATATCAATCAAGAGATTGGAACAACGGTGTATTCGTAGGCTCAATCATGGCAAGTGAAACAACTGCTGCTGCAACAGGTGCTGTTGGTGTTGTTCGCCGTGACCCAATGGCTATGAGACCATTCGTTGGTTATAACATGGGTGACTACTTCAATCACTGGATTGAAATGGGCAAGAAAGTTGCAAATCAACCAAAGATTTTCAACGTTAACTGGTTCAGAACAGACGATAACGGAAACTTCATTTGGCCTGGTTTTGGCGACAACATGCGTGTTCTTGAATGGATTATCGCTCGTTGCGAAGGCAAGGTTGATGCAGTTGAAACACCTATCGGTTTTGTTCCAAAGGCAGAAGACATCAACGTTGAAGGTTTAGAAGACGTAAATCTTGACACAATTAAAGAGCTTTTAACTGTTGACAAAGAAAATTGGAAGGCTGAAGCTGATGGCATTGAAGGTTTCTATGGCGAGCTCACAAGAGTTCCTGATGAACTTTACAGCCAACTTGCAACACTTAAAGCTAACCTTAACAAATAAGGTAAAATAAAAACTTAAAAGCACTTTGCAAATGCAAAGTGCTTTTTTTGTTTGATTTTTATATTTATTCTTCTATTGTGTATTTATAAAGAGATGATTTTGAAACGCCACGTTCTTTTGCGACCATTTTTAGTGCTTCTTTTTTATCATAGCCTTGAGATATATAAAGGTCGATATGTTCTTTTTCGCTTAGGCTAAGATTTTGGTTTTCACACTTGCCACCCTCAACGAGCAAGACAAATTCGCCTTTCGGCTCGCCCTCAATGCCTTGACTTAAAGAAAATCTCTCTGCCCTTTCGTGAAGTTTTGTTATTTCTTTAACTGCAACGGCTCTTCTATCCCCAAACACTTCATAAATGGTTTTTATATCCTTTTTTATATCGTGTGGAGCTGAATAAAATATAAGCGTCATATCAAGGTTTTTATATTTTTCTAAAAGTTCTTTTCTTTCGCTAGTTTTAGATGGCAAAAAACCTAAAAAGCAAAATTTAGAGCTATCTAGCCCGCTTAGAACTAGTGCCGAAATAAATGCGCACGCCCCCGGAACAACAGTAAACTCCAAATTGTTTTCAACAAGCATTTCGCAAAGCACGTTTCCTGGGTCTGATATAGCGGGCATACCAGCATCAGAAATAACTGCGATATTTTTGCCGTTTTTTAACTTTTCTATAATTTTTTCGCCAGCCTCTCTTTCGTTGAACTTATGATAAGAAACGAGTGGCTTTTTTATTTCGTAAGCGTTGAGCAGTGCTAAAGAATGACGAGTATCTTCACAAGCAATTTCATCAACTTCATTTAGAACCGAAATCGCCCTTAGCGACATATCTTTTAAGTTGCCTATCGGTGTGCCAACAAAATATAGCATTTCTTCTCCTTAATTTTCTAGTTCTTTTAAGATTTTAAGACCACTTTTGCCACCCTTAACGCCTTCAAGCAAGAATAGGTATGGCTCTTTATCCTTTGCAGAAACAAACTGCAAGCGTTTTGGCTCAATATTGTATTTTTTTAGACTGCTTATCACTTCAACAAGTCTGTCTGCCCTATGAACAAGATTAACCCTGCCACCGAACTTTAAGCATTTTGAAATTGATAGACAAAGCTCGTCTAGACTTAGCAAAACTTCGCTTGTGCAAATGGCAATGCTCTCTTTTTCTTTTTGCTGACCGTGATTAACTTTCATATATGGTGGGTTACAGACTATTAAAGAAAAACTTTCATTATAACTTTTATCAACGTCTTGAAGTTTTGTGTTTATTGCCCTTGCCTTTTCGCCTAAACCGTTTTCATCAATACTTTTTAAGCAAAGTTCATACATCGAATTTTGAACTTCAAAAAAAGTGATATTTTTTATTTTTTCACTATTTAGGCCGTAAAGATAAAAGCCCACAATTCCACTGCCTGCGCAAAAATCGGCAACGTCTTCGCCCTTTTTAACGTTTGCAAACTTTGCAAGCAAAACCGAGTCCGACGTGAAAGTGTAAAGGCTGTCGTCTTGATAAACTTTTATGCCACCTATGCCCAAATCTTCTTTTTTTAGCATTTTCTTTCCCCTAATAAAAATTTAAGGTGCGAAAATTTCGCACCCCAAACCTTTTAGTCTTTGTATTTCTTATTCTTCAGAAATAGCTTCTACAGGGCAACCTGCTGCGCAAGCACCACAACTAACGCATGCTTCAGCATCGATAACGTATTGTCCTTCGCCTTCGCTGATTGCGCTACATGGGCATGTATCGGCACATGCACCACAAGAGATACATTGGTCACTAATTTTATAAGCCATTAGTGTCTTCCTCCTAAAAAATATTTATGTCTAGATATATTGTATCACAAACTTTTGCGTTTGTAAACTACTAATCCAAAATTTTCTTCATATCTTCAGAAACGTTTTTATCTTCGTCTTCGTCAGAATTTTGCTTATTCTTATTGAACTTAAGTCTATCCACAGGGAAATCTTTATAAACCTCACTGCCATCGCCTTTAGTAATCTTTACCTTTGAGATAAGTTTAAGCATATCGTTGCTGATAACAACGCCGTCGCCCTCAGGCGTGCCGACCGTTCCACCGAGTTTTGGCATTTTTTTATAAACTTCGGCATAATAGTCGTTTTCATATTCTAAACAGCACATAAGTCTGCCACAAAGCCCGCTTATTTTGCCAGGGTTAAGGTGCAAGCCTTGATTTTTTGCCATTTTTATGGTCACCTTGCAAAAATCGGTAAGCGAGATTGAACAACAACACTCTCTGCCACAAGGCGCAATGCCACCCAAAATCTTTGTCTCGTCCCTTATGCCAACTTGTCTAAGCTCGATTCTAACGTGGAACTTTGCCGCCAAAACCTTAACAAGTTCTCTAAAGTCTATTCTATTATCGGCAGTAAAGAAAAATACGATTTTTTTACCGTCAAAAGCATACTCGCACCCAATAAGTTTCATATTGAGGTTTAATTCTTGTATTTTTTGGTTTGCAAATTCCATAGTTTCTGGAATTTTCTTTTGGTTTTCCCTGATATTTTTTTCGTCTTTTTCGGTCGCTTTTCTAACAACGGGTTTAAGTGGATGAACGATTTCGCTATCGTCAACTTCCTTTACGCCAAACACAACCGTGCCGTATTCTAAACCTTTTGCCGTTTCAACAATAACGCCCGACTTTTCTAAATATTCTTCGCCTTCTTGTGGGGCAAAGTAATATGTTTTAGCAGTGTTTTTGAATTTAACACCTAAAATTTTTGCCATTTATATTTTCCCTCCAAAATTTGGAACAACAACCACTCTACAAGCATTGTAGGGTTCATATTAAATTTCTTTCGCTTCTCTGCTTCAGTAATGCTTTCAAGTGCATGAATTATAGCACCCACGCTAAACTTTTGTGCTTTTTGTAGCCTTTCTTTAATAGATTTATAAAACACAAGCTCTGGCTTTTTCTCTGCCATAACAAGCATGTCTCTAAGCAAAATTTCTAAAACTGATAAAAATTGATTTAAGTCTATTTTAGATTGTAAAATTTTATTAGAAAACTCTAAAATTTCACTGCTAGAATTCATATTTATAAGAACGTCTAATGCAAGCTCGGTTGTGTTTAACAGCCCTTCATCGCCATAAAGGGCAAGTGCCTTTCCAAGCGTGCCGTCGCCCGAGCAAACAGCGCTAACAATCTTTTCTTTATCTTCGCATTCGGAACTTAATGCTTTTATAAGAGTTTGGTTATCAAAGGCTGGAATTTCTAGTTTTTTAACCCTTGACTTAATTGTTGCTAGCAATGCAAATTCGCTAGTTGCACCCATTAATATGTGCACGTTTTTAGGTGGCTCTTCTAAAGTTTTTAGCAGTTTGTTTTGACTAGCTGGGTTCATATTTTCAGCGCCCACGATAACAAAAAGCTTTTTATCGCTTTCAATCGGCTTTAAGTAGCTCTCTTCTATCAATGAGTTTACGTCCTCAACGCCGATAACACTTTCAGTCTTAGGATAAAACAAAACGTCTGGGTGCATCTCTTTATCAATAAGCGAGCAAACCCTACAATTTTCACACGGCTCTTCACTGTCACAACACATTAGCTTTGCAAAAACTTTTAAGTAGTTCTTTAACATATCGCCGTCAGCTGAAAGCACTAGGTATGCGTGCGATAACCTTTTTGCCCTTTTATCGCCCTCTATTATTTTATAGGCGTTAGTTTTTTTGATAATAGCGTTTATATCTATCATATAACGCCCTTTTCTTTTAGTGCATCTATAATTTTTTGATGCGTTTGATTCTTTTCGCCACTCGCATCTATCACAATAAACCTATCGCTATATTTTTCTGCTAGGTCTATATATCCTTGATAAACTTTGTTGTGGAATTCTAAGCCCAAAAGCTCCACTCTGTCAGTCTTATCTGCGCCACCCTTTCTTTTAAACGCTTGCTCTGGCGTAAGATTAAGAAAAATCGTGTAGTCTGGCATAAAATTCTTTATTGCATAATCGTTAATTTTTTCAACAAACTCAACCCCTAGCCCCCTTGCATAGCCTTGGTATGCAAGAGAAGAGTCAATATATCTATCGCAAAGCACAAGTTCACCATTTTTAAGCTTTGGAGCAATCTCTTCTTTTAATAGTTGAACTCTTGCAGCGGCATATAAAAGTGCTTCGCACTCATCGGTCATAGCGTCGTTTTTGCCATCCAAAATAACGTTTCTAATTTGTTCAGAAACGCTTGTGCCCCCCGGCTCTCTTGTTAAATAATATTTAATGTTGTTTTGCTTTAAGTATTCTTCAAGCAAATGAATTTGGCGAGATTTCCCAACGCCTTCACAACCTTCAAACGTGATAAACATAATTTTCTTTCCTTGCTATGCTATACCCATATAGATTTTGATTGTTGAACATATAAACGATAATGTTTCATACTGTAGATGTGGCTGATAAGAAGAAAAATCAAAGTATAGTAATACAATATCAGTTAACTTTCCATCTTCTCTATATTGAATAAAGTTAGTGACATTAGGCCCACCTTTCAACTTGCCCAAATTGATGCCGTAAATATCATTATCTCTATTTGCTTCCTTTTCGTATTCAATCCAAGTTTTATAATTATTGTCTTCCCAGCCTGAAAGTGCATAACTTTGAGAATACTTTGTGTATCTTACAAGCGCATCGCTATTGTTATTAATAAAATCTTGCATAAACACAATGTTTTGATAAAGTTTTTCAATCCTTTCTATTTCAAGTAAAACACCTTTATCTTTGTTGGCTTGGCCCCTAAAACGATTGTCTTTGCCGTTTCTATTTAAGAATAAAGTTCTAACTTTTTCGTCATTTATATTCGCACGAACATAACTATCAAATGCCGTTTGTTCATCAACGTAATCAAAAAATACGTTGTCTTTTAAATATTTCTTAGCGCTATCCAGCAAAACGTCTATTGAACCAATGCTATAATCAATAGATTCAAGAGTGTCAATAATAGTAAGCGCTCTTACTTCTTTGGTTGGCTTTTCTTTTTTGTCAACAGACGCCCTGTATTCTTCTATACCTACTGCATCTGTAAAAATAACGTCTCCCTCTTGAATAGAAAGACGAGCCGTAAGAACGTTATTATCCATTTTTATAGATTCCGAACTGAACTTTAAAACGTCATAGCTAAACGTATTTTTGTTAGAAATCTCTCTCATGAATCCTGCGTTATCAGCACCATAAACGGTATAATCGTAATAATATCCGAATCTTTGCCCCGCCGTCAGCTTAACAGAACCTATGCTATAAACAAGCTCCCAAAGAATAATGCATATTGCGCATACGACAATAATAAAAATCCACTCGTAAGATAGCAAGTCAGATAATCTTCTTTTTGTTAGTCTATTATCCATATCTTCCCTAGATTATTTTTTAATAGGTTTCATTGTTGGGAACAAGATAACGTCCCTAATAGAAGCGCTGTCTGTTAAGAGCATAACAAGTCTATCAACACCAAAGCCTAAGCCACCCGTTGGTGGAAGACCATATTCTAAAGCCGTGATAAAGTCTTCGTCAATCTTAGCATCGTTGCCACCACGAGCACGCTTTTCTTCAACTTGTTTAACAAATCTTTCTTTTTGGTCAATTGGGTCGTTAAGTTCGCTAAACGCATTACCCATTTCTCTTGCATAGATAAAGTATTCAAACCTTTCTGTAAACGCCGGGTTTGATGGCTTACGCTTTGCAAGTGGTGAGTTTTCAACAGGGTAATCGTAAATAATTGTTGGTTGAATAAGGTTTTCTTCAACGAACTTATCAAAGAACGCAATTAAAACGTGCCCCTTTGTTGCGTTTTCGCCTTCATCAACTTCAACACCCTTTTCTTTTGCAACTGCTCTAGCATCGGCATCTGTTTTCCACTCTTCATAATCAACGCCTGCGTATTTTTTAACGGCTTCTACCATAGTGAGTCTTTCCCACTTTTTGCCCATATCAATTTCAACGCCTTGATACGTGATAAGCGTTGTTCCACATACCTTTTCTGTTATTGTGCGATACATATCTTCGATAAGGTTCATCATATCGATATAGTCGCTGTATGCTTGATACATTTCAACCGTTGTAAATTCTGGGTTGTGTGACCTATCCATACCTTCGTTTCTAAAAATTCTACCCACTTCGTAAACTTTATCAAAGCCACCAACTATAAGACGCTTTAAGTAAAGTTCGGTTTCTATTCTTAAATACATATCGATATCGAGAGCGTTGTGGTGAGTTTTGAAAGGTCTTGCAGCAGCACCGATTTCAAGTGGTTGCAATACAGGTGTGTCAACTTCTAAATATCCAACTCCGTCAAGATAACTTCTAATTGCCGTTAAAATCTTAGAACGAGCCACGAAGGTTTTCTTAACTTCTGGGTTTGCAATAAGGTCGATTTCTCTTTGGCGATAACGTGTGTCTTCGTCTTTTAAGCCGTGGAACTTTTCTGGCAAAGGAAGAAGTGACTTTGACAAAAGTTCAATGCTTTCTGCATGAATAGAAATTTCGCCCGTACGAGTTGTAAACACCTTACCCGTAATACCCACGATGTCGCCGATGTCGTATTCCTTAAACGCCAAATAGTCGTCGCCCAAATCATTGATTGATAAATATGATTGGATAGTGCCCTTACCGTCTAAGATAACAGCAAAAGACGCCTTACCCATAATTCTTTTAGAGATAAGTCTTCCAGCAATGCCAACTGTCTTTTCAGCATAGTTATCATAATCATCTTTTATGTCTTGGCTAAAAGCAGTTCTATTATATTTAACCTTTTCAAAAGGATTTTTTCCAGCGCTCTTTAAGTTTTCGAGTTTATCACGCCTAATTTGTAAAATTTCGCTTAAGTCTTGTTCTGTTTCTAGTGCGTTATTCTTTATTTCTTCCATAACTTTATCCTTAAAAAATTAATATACTTTCTTGATAGTAATGTTTACTGTGCCAGCAGGAACTACAACTGAGAAAGTTTCGCCAGCTTTTCTGCCGAGAAGTGCATTACCAATAGGGCTTTCGTTTGAGATTCTGCCAGCTTCAACGTCTGCTTCTGTTGTGCCGACAATTTCATAAGTTAAAAGTTCGTTTTCATCATTGTCTAAAATATCAACTTTGCTACCTAAAGAAACAACGCCTTTTTTAACGCCACTGATGATAACTGCATATTTAAGTTTGTTTTCTATTTCAACGATTTCGCCTTCAATCATAGCTTGTTCGTTTTTAGCGGCATCGTACTCAGCGTTTTCAGAAAGGTCACCGAATTCTCTTGCCGTTTTGATTCTTTCTGTGATTTCTGCACGCTTTGTCACCTTTAAAAATTCCAAGCGTTTTTCAAGTTCTTCTTTACCTTCTTTTGTTAATATTACTTCGTCTGCCATTTTAAAGCCCTCCGTTAAATGTTTTCATTTATAAAATTAATTTTTTTCTTAAAAATAGTGGCAAAATCCCACTTTTATTTTAACTTTTATATTATAATGTATATAATAAAATTTGTCAACTGCTTTTAGGCTGGCTTAATTGCACAAAACTATATTTTTTAAGCTCAAAAGTGGCTATTTTGCTAAAAAAACCAACTTTTTTGATAAAAAATTTAAAAAACCTATTGACAAATAGGAAATTTATGTTAAAATTAAAGTAGTGATAGGGGAATTCAATTTTGAATTTTTTACAGGCTTTATGCTTGTAAGTAAGAGTTTATTCCGAATAATATATGAAAAAAAGAAGGTTGCAAAGAAATTTGCAACCTTCTTAATTTGTTTGATTTTTGATATTGTTTAAACTTCATCGAAGCTTTCGCAACAAGTTCCCTTTTCGCCACAACCTTCACAACAACCAACTTGAATTGATTGAAGTTCACAACAACATCCTTCTTGATTGTGCTTGCATTTTTCAACACTACATTTAATACTATTATTTTTATACATATAACACGCTCCTTGTAAATTTATTATGGACAAAATAAAAAAAACTATACTATAAGCCATTGACTTTTTTTGATTTTATGGTTAAAATATTATAAAAAGATAAAAGGAATTATTGTTATGAAGGTAGTTTTATTAAAAGACGTTAAAGGCTCAGGAAAAGCTGGGGATATTATAGAAGCAAAAGACGGCTATGCTCAAAACTTTTTAATCAAAAGGGGCTTAGCAAAACCTGCCGATGCTCAAGCACTAAACGAAAACAAACAGCAAAAAGAAGCTAAGGCTTTCCATAGACAAGAAGAACTTAAAGCCAACAAAGAGTTAAGAGAAAAGCTTGACGGAACAAAGGTTGAAATTAAGATTAAAACGGGCGCTAACGGCAAATTTTTTGGTAGCGTGACCAACAAGGAAATTTCAGATAAACTTGCGCAAATCGGTTTTGATATTGATAAAAAGAAGATTGTTTTATCTGAAACAATTAAAAACGCCGGCACGTTTTCGGTGACGGTTAAAATTTCTCCAGAAGAAAGCGCAAAAATCTCAGTGGATGTAATAACTGAAAAATTAAACTAAAAGATAAAAGCGTTCGCAAATGCGAACGCTTTTTTACTACACTTTTATTATTCCGTCACTTTTTATTAAACTAAAAAGCAACTATTAGCAACTCCTATTTATACTGCAACTTTATCATCTTTTACTGCTGGTGGATACTCACAATTAAAAAATGCGGGTAAAACGTGCTCATCTGAGAGATTTTTAAGGCGTTTTCTCAATAATAATTTTGCAATAAACGGAACAAGAGGAATAAGCAATCTGCGATACAACCTTAACCTTTTACAGTATTTTAAGTGTTTTACATCTTCTTTTAAAAACTCTATCATTTTAGCAATTACTTTTTGGTTGTCGTATTTACTAGTTTTTATAAAGAACAATAGTTCGCACGCTATACAGGCTCTTATTGCATGAGAGTAATCCTTTATTTCAGCATAATTTTCATAAGTATCTTTAACGATTGTATTTAAACTCTTATATGCATCCAAGCGATATTCCTTAAAAGACTGATGGACAAGAGAAGTTTTTCTTTGAACGTAAAAATGCGTGGCAACTTTGGTGTAAACTATTTTTTTTGAGCATTTTATGTATTTGTAATTAAATAACGAGTCTTCGTTATATCTACATCCCACCATAAACCTAATATTATTATCCATTATGATTTTTCGTTTATATAATTTATTCCACGACGAAAACTCAAATCTCTTTTGTGCAAGAAGCTGTTCTAGCCCGTCTTTTTGATTGTAAATAATAGTTTTTTTAGGTTTTTTATTGTTAAATTTCACATCACGATAAGTTGACGTGCCCTTAACTTTCTTATATGCACAAATCGATATGTCTGCGCCATTTTTCTCTAAAATTGAATAAAGATTGGTTAAATGATTAGGCGCAATTATATCATCGCTATCCAAAAACGCAAGGTACTCTCCACTTGCATTTTCTATTCCCATATTGCGAGCAGATGAAACGCCCTGACCTAAATTCTTCATCACCAAATAGCGAGAATCTTTTTTTGCTTTTTCTTGCAAAATTGAAAACGTATTATCTTCGCTCCCGTCATCTACAATAACAAATTGAAGATTGGGATATTTTTGCCCATCAAGGCTATTTATGCAATTACTTAAAAATTCAGAAGAATTGTGACAAGGAACTATAACTGAAATTAATGGTTTTTCTCTCAATGTTTTTCTCCTGTAATTAAACTATTTTATTACTACTATTGTAAGATATAATAAATAATAAGTCAAGAAAATATAATAAATAATAAGTGGAGTTTGCTCGAATATTTTTAACATATTCGTTGACAAATCAACTTTTTTGCTTTATAATACATTCACTATGAAAAAAACTAAAAAAGACTTGTCTTTAGTCAAAAAGATTGAAGTTGACGAAAAGACAAAAGAGCCTATCGTTGTAGAAGTGCCTGAATCCGAATATCTAAACTCGCCTATAGAAAAGGCAGATTTCGTTGAATCTAAATCCAAAAAGGAAGTTAGAAAAAAAGATGCCGTTGAAAAGGTTCTTGGCATAAAAAAGGAACAAGACAACATTGACAAAAGGCAAAAAGTGTTTAAAAAAATAACCACGATTATCTTTATAGTGTTTATGGTTTGCGTTCTTGCCTACACTGCTTATAAAGACTTTTTTGTGAACAAAAATTTCCCTTCAGTTAGTGAGCTTAAATCCATTTTTAAAACGGGCTGGTTGTATTTTCTTTTGGCAATTTTTGCGTTCGTTATATCCTTTTTCTTTAAGGGGCTTAAAAACGTTGTAATGTGCAAGTCCATGACGGGCAAATCGCATTTTATAACGTGTATGGAAACGGGCATTATTGGAACGTATTATAATAACGTCACCCCTCTTGCCGTAGGTGGTCAACCTTTTGAAATTTATCACCTTTCAAAACACGGTGTTCATGGCGGGGTTGCATCATCAATTCCAATTGCTTCTTTTTTCTTAAACCAACTGGCTTTTGTGATTTTGGGAATACTATCCTTGTTCGCAATTAACGGAAATATTTTTGATGCACCTGATTATGTTATGAGCGTGTTCCCACCAGCCTTTTACACACTTACAATAATAGGGCTTTTTTGCTGTTTGTTTGTGCCTTCGCTTGTAATTCTATTTTCAATGCTTCCAAGAGTGGGCGCAAAATTAGTTTCTTTTGTAATTAAACTGGGCACAAAGCTTCGCATTGTTAAAAAACCACAAGAAACTTTGCAAAAAACTATTAAAACTGTGGTGCACAACTCTCACTGCCTTAAAAAGATTGCGTCAAGACCACTTGTGTTTTTGAGCTTGTTTATATTAAGCTTTTTGGAAAATATTGCAAGCATGTCCATTGCATTTTTTGTGCTTAAAGGCTTTGGTTTTGACATTTTATCCCTTTCGTTTGCATCAGAGTGGATAATAATTTGCACTTTTAGTTTTGTTTTATTTGCATCAATTTCGTTTATTCCTACGCCCGGAAGCTCTGGCGCTGCAGACCTATCATTTTTCTTGTTGTTTGAAGCAGTTTTACTTCCTGGCCTTGCCTTCCCTGCAATGCTTGTTTGGAGATTGTTCCATTTCTATAGCACGATAATTGTTGGTTTTACCTTTGCAACGCTTAAAAAGAAGTCGGACCTAAAAAAGCAAAAACAATCTTCAGTTGATAATTAATAACCTGTTTTTCCAAAACAGCAAAACATTAACGAAAAAATTATATATATTACTTGTAAAGTCATAAAATTAAAATTTATTAAAATCGCCATTGCCTTAGAAAAGGCATTAGGGATTTTTTTATTCTTCTTCATTAATTTTGTTAAATAAATCTATTGCGTTTTTAACGGCAATATCCATATTTATATATTTGTAATTTGCAAGTCTTCCAAGCAAATATAAGTTTTCATATCTTTTAGCATATTCTTTATACTTTTCATAGTGCGCAAGATTTTTCTCAATAGGAATTGGATAGTAAGGAATATTTTTACCTTTTTTAAATGGCTTGCTATATTCTTTTACAATCACGGTATTTTCCTTTTCTTCGCAAGTGAATTTTGTAAACTCAGTTATTCTAGTGTACTTATGCGAAGTTGTATAATTCACAACAGCCGATGGTTGATAAGACGGCGTTTTGACAGTTTCAAACTTAAACTTAAGACTTCTATAAGGAAGCACGCCAAACTTATAATCAAAAAGTTCATCAACGCAACCTGTATAAATAAGTTTGCCTTTAAGTTCTTTTTCTTTATAATAAATTTTCCCTTCGCTAAGCGTGATTTCCTTGTTTGCATCGGTGCTGAGCTTAAGTTTAATCCTAGGATGGCAAAGCATATTTTTTATAAGCTCTGTAAACCCTTCTTTTGGCATAAATTGGAACTCGTCAGTAAAATATCTGTCCTCGTTAGAAACGTAAACAGGCACTCTATTCATGACTTCTGTACCAAGTTGCTCTGGCTTAAAGCCCCATTGTTTCATAGTATAAATATAGAAAATGTGCTTATAAACAAAGTCTGCAAACTTTTTAACTTCTGCGTTTTGGTGCTTTTTAAGTTGTAAAATAGGAACTTTTTTGTTAATGCCAATTTCATCGATTAATATATTTTTTATTCTTTCAGCCTTATCTGTTGGATAAAGCATAAAAAGCGAGGTGAGATTAAAAGGAACAGGCACTAACTTATCCTTTCTTATAGCGGCAAGCACCTTGTGTTCATATTTTTTCCACTCAGTAAATCTTGACAAAAATTCAAACACTTCTTTTTCGTTTGTGTGAAATATATGTGGGCCGTATGGCTGAACGAGAATATCATTTTTGTTATAATAATCATATGCGTTGCCACCAATGGTGTCCCTTTTGTCCATTACTATTACGTCTTTGCCACTATCGGCAAACAATCTTGCAATTGTAGCGCCAGAAAACCCAGCGCCCACTATTATTATCTTTTCCATTATCTTTAACCTTAATTATTAACCTTTAAGTGATTTTACAAAACGAGCAATTCTCTCTGTCGCTTCTACTAAGTTTTTCATTGAATATGCATAAGAACATCTTACGTAATATTTACCAAACTCGCCAAAAGCATCGCCTGGAACAACAGCAACTTTTTCTTTTTCTAAAAGTTGTGTTGCGAATTCTTCGCCTGTTAGCCCCGTCTCTTTTACCGATGGGAATATGTAAAACGAACCTTTTGGTTCAAAACAGTTTAGACCCATATCACAAAAAGTTTTATGCATAAACTTCCTGCGCCTATCATACTCGGCTCGCATTTCCTTTATGTCTTTATAGCCGTTTAACCTGCCTTTTCTAAGCCCTTCAAGCGCTGCGTATTGCGAAAATATCGGTGCGCATATTATTGCGTATTGATGAATTTTTAGCATTGTGTCGAGTATCGGCTTTGGTGCACAGGCATATCCTACACGCCAACCGGTCATCGCAAACGCTTTACTAAACCCACTAATCAGCACAACCCTATCCTTAAGCTCATTAACGCTTGCAATCGAAAAATGAGCCTCTCCATAAGTAAGCTCGGCATAAATTTCGTCGCTTACAACAAGTAAATCGTGCTCTATTATAAACGGAACAAGTTCTCTAATAAACTTTTCTTCCATAATTCCACCCGTTGGGTTGTTTGGGTATGGGAAGATTAAAACCTTGCTCTTTTTAGTTATAACCTTTTTTAAGTTTTCTATAGTTAGTTTGAATCCGTTTTCGCCGTCACAAGGCACTGAAACAGCCACGCCACCATTAAGCTCAACGCAAGGCTTATAAGACACGTAGCTTGGGTCTGGGATAAGCACTTCGTCACCAGGGTTAATCGTGGCACGCAAAACCAGGTCAATCGCTTCACTTGCCCCCACGGTTATCATGGTGTTATCAACTGAATAATCAACCTTATAATTACACTTCAAATAATCCACGATTTCTTGTCTTAGCCCCACTAAGCCTTTGTTGGAAGTATATTGAGTGTATCCCCTTTTTATTGTTTGAATACCAGCTTCTCTAATATCCCAACGCGTAATAAAGTCAGGCTCGCCAACGCCCAAAGAAATAACGTCTTTGCTTTCGCTGACTATATCAAAAAACTTTCTTATGCCCGACGGTTTTATATTTTTTGCTTTATCGCTTAAAAAATCTCTCATGCTTGAATTATCTGTCTTTCACTTTCTTTGCTAGGGTTAGTAATATGCCCTTCAATTTTATATTTTTTGAGTATAAAATGCGTCTGAACGCTTGCAATACCATCGATTATTGAAAGCTTTTCAGAAACAAACATTGCTATATCGGTGATATTTTTTCCTTCCACAAAAATTGCAAGGTCAAAGCCACCGCTCATAAGATATAAACTTTGAACTTCTTTAAATGAATAAATCTCTTCTGCATAACTATCAAAACCCTTTAATTTTTGAGGCGCAACTTTAACTTCGATAAGCGCTTGAACCTTTCTATTTGCTTGGTCCATCGCTTCGGTGTTGATTATGGCAGAATATTTGGTTATAACGCCACTTTCTTCAAGCTCATAAACGGCTTTTTCAACCTGAGCCTCCGTTTGCCCCGTTATTGAAGCAAGTTGACTAAAAGTGTATCTTGCGTTTTCGCTGAGCAATTCGATAAGCAGATTTTTTAAATCTTTCATTTATATCTCCTAAATTTAAACATAGTAATTTATTCTATTTTACATATTTTTATGCTATTTGTCAATACAATAAGTTTGATTTTCTTTATTTGTTATGCTACAATTATTTCATAGGGAGATTGTTATGGTTAGAATTTGGGCAAAAGTTATGAAAGGCAGTAAAATTGTAAGGCAATATATGTTTGAAAAACAAGAAAATTTAGACTATTCTCAGTTTTTTGACTATTTAAGAGATATTTGCGAAAATCTTGACATTGCCACCCCCGTTTTAATTAAAACGCACCTTTTTAACTTTGCAAAATATAATAACGTGCGTTTTACAGAGAGCGATTTTGTTGAACAAATTAATTTTGACAAGCTGGTTTTGGAAAATGCTTTAATTTAAGACGCTAGTATAAAATTTATCCATTTGCATATACTTTATGTATAAGGGGGAGATTTTATGAAGATTACAACAATAATTGCTTTTACGCTTGTAATTATCGGCGCTCTAGTTTGGCTACTTATTGGACTATTTAACTTTAATTTAGTTGCTTTGATTTTTGGCAGTGGCGCAGGCGCTATAGTTTCACGCATAATCTATTCTTTAGTTGGGATTTCAGGTCTATGGCTAATCTTTTATTGGGCTATCTATAATCCTTTTAGAAATTTAGACTAACTAAAAAATTCCCCCTTTGCCGTGACTGGCAAGGGGGATTTTCTTTATTTTTCATTGATGCGTTTTATCGCAAAATATAACGGCGTGCCCACGCCATAAACACTTATGCTTTGGCTGATAAACAAAAACAAAACCTGAAGTAGATATACGTATTCTATTGCGCCATAGATTACAAGCCAAATTATCGGCAAGAATAGTGCGTTTAATATAACGGGAAAAAATCCACCGATAATAATTTTAAGTGACACGTTTTTAATAATTTTTCCAACAAAATAGGTTAAAACTGCTGAAATCAAAGTTATAATGCTCCCTAAAATTATATCCAAAAACATACAGCCTGTAATTAAATTAGAGAGCATACACCCAACGAATAGTGCCGGGATTGCTTCAACAAAAAACAATGGCAAAATGGTTAGTGCTTCGCTTAGCCTAAACTGAATTGCTCCACTTGCTATCGGCAAGGTTAACAGCGATAAAACTACGTATAGCCCTGCTATAAGCCCTGCTCTAACTATGATTTTTGTGGCATTAGACATAAAAAATCTCCTTTTTTGGACAAGCTTTTTGCCGAAAAAAAGAGATTATCTTAAAAAAAGAATATTCTATTTATCTCGGTTGTTTTATAGAAGTGTTGTCCGAAAACCTTCTATTTTTATTATATAAAACTTTTTTGGTTTTGGCAATCGTTTTTTATTAACTTATCATAATTTTTATTTTACTTTACAAAATTTTTTAAGTGTGCTAAACTTATTATATTAAATTTTAAGCAGGTTTAAATGAAAAGCAAATTTTTAACCATGGTTTTTGGCATAGCCGTTTTCTTTTTTATAATTTCATTTTCTATTGCTTTGCCAATATACCTAAGGTTTTTTTATTATCTGCATATAAACGGACTTTCTTTGCCTGAAAAAACAGGCTATACTTATGAACAAATTAAGTTTGCTTACGACCAAGTGCTAAACTTTTTAACCCTTCCAAACGCTCCGTTTGGAACGGGAGTTTTTAGTTATACTCAAAGTGGCGCTGAGCATTTTGCCGACTGCAAAACGCTTTTTAATATAAACCTTATTGCCTTAATCATCAGTAGCATCACCATTATAACGATATTAGTGCTTGTTAAACTCAAAAAGGTTAACCTTTATAGGCCGTTTAATATGAGTGTGGCATTTATTTCTGCCATAAGCATTTTTGCCCTCATTTTTGTTTTAGCGCTTATTATTGCAGTGGACTTTTCGAGTGCGTTTACTGTTTTTCATCACATATTTTTTCCAAACAAAACTAATTGGATGTTTGACCCAAAAGAAATGGAAATTATTTTGGCACTTCCCGAACAGTTCTTTTTAAACTGCGCTATCCTAATCGGCTCAAGCATTTTTATAATTTGTCTTTCAATAATTATCTATCAACTTATTAAAAGAAAGAAAACAATAAATAAATAAGCATTTTAAAAACATACACCCCAAAGCCGTTGGCTTTGGTGCGCTTTTCTTTTAACTGTTTTTTAACTAAGTTGTGATTTTACTTTAGAAAACTTGTTTTTATGCTCTGAAAGAACTGTTTCTGGCGCTGATTCCACTTGATAATAACCGTGCTCTGTCATTTGGCAAAACACTTTCATTTGGTCGTCAGCCGACAAATCTAAATGCTCTCTAATAAGTGTTCTAAAACCTTTTGAACAGCCTTCCGTCATAGCCAAAGAATAAATTTTTACTAAACTCTTTTCTAAGTTAAGCATATCTTGCAAACTGTCTTTTTCGTTAAGTGTAATATCTGCTTTATATTCGCTCATATTCTACCCCCCCTTTATTATAACAAATCAAAAAGCGCATTGAATCTTTTTTCGTGATTGTCTGCAATCTTAGAAAAAGCCTGTGCTAGTTTTTGGTCTGTAAGTGTTCTTGAATAAAGTCTTGCTTTTTTGCACGCACTTTCTTCCATTGTGAGTAGGTCTGAAATAAGCGTTGCTTCTTTTGTCGTAAGCATATTATTGTTGTTATTTGTCATATTTTTCTCCTTTTTTATTTTATTTTTTACATTAAATACGTGCCTTCTGTTGATTCGACAACCTTGAACATTTCAACTTGTCTGCCACTCGTTGCATCGATATAAACGTAATAAGTTTGTCCGTATGCCTCGCCATAAAACTCATAACATAGTTTTTCGCTTGAGTTTCCAACAGGAACGATTACAAGGCGAGATGCCTTAATTTCCATATCGTCAAAAACCTTTTGTACTGCTTGGCTTTGGCTAAGCACTGCACTGCCGATGTTTCTTTGGGTGTGGTTGGTGTAATAACTTTTTGCTTCTATACCGATTACCTTGCCCGTTTCAGCGCAAACCCTAACTTTAACTAGGTCTGGATATAAAATCACGCCGTTTTGTTTTTTTGCAAAGTTAAAAGTATAAACGTTATTAGAAATATTCATCCATACTTCTTGCATATCATCAAGCCCCATATCAGACAAGAATTTTTGAGCGTTTTCGATTGCCGTTTGCTCGTCAACCACAACGCTTTGACAACTTCCTGCCATAGCAAACATAATAAGCTTGCCACCTGCCTTGCTCATTTGGGCGTAAAGCACACTATCACCGGCTGTTGCCTCTATGTTATAACAAGCGATATCTCCCTCCGTTATTCCTGCCGATTCAATTTGGTCTAGGTCATAACTTTTAAAGATTTTTACAAAGTTTTCTCTTGCCTCATCATAAGACACTTGGGTTTTTGATAGACCTTTGATTTCTCTTTGGTTAACCCCGTCTGAAAAAGGTCCGTCGTAAATTAGCTCTGGATACTCTACCGAAAGGTTTTGAAGTTTTGTAAATCCATTAATTATCACGTCGTCGCTTTTAGCTTTTTCTAAGTTGTTAAAAGAATAATTGCCGTTTGTTTCTTTCATCATTTCTTGAAGTGCATTTTTAAGTTCAAGATTTGCATAGTATAAGTTTTGCAAGTTTTCCTTATCGACGTTAGTTAGCCCTTCGCCGTTAATAAGTTTTTTAACTAAATACTTAGAGTAATCGCCTATCTGATTGATTAACTTGGTCGTATAAAACTTAGTTTCATCGTGAAGTGGCAACTGGTTAATATCGTTTTCTGCAAGCTCGCTGTTGATTGCCGTATCTATTAAATATTGCTCCACAGCACCTGCATCCTTACTTGCTAAAGCCTTTGATAGATTTAAGTCGATGTTGTCAACCTGCTCTACCGTGTCATAGAAAGATTTTTGATATGATAGCTCCATCATATTATCCGAAACCGTTGGCATTAAAAGCGTAAACGTCAAAACAGATGCTAAAACCAAGGTTGCAACGCCAAGCGAAATTACAGCTGCAAGCCAGCCACCATAGCCTTTGTTTTTCTCTCTTCGTTTTTGTCTTTCTTTTCTTTTAGCGATTTTTTCTTGTCTTTTTTGCATTTTTGCTTCACGTTTAGCATTTTTTTCTAGATTAATTCTTTCTTGACGCTCTTTTTTGCTTTCACGCTTATACATTTCCTTTCTTTTTTGCTTTTCTTCTTTTATTCTTAGTTTCTCTTGCTTTCTCTCAGCCTTTCTTCTACTTTTTTCTCTAAGAAGAGTTGCTCTTGCCTTTTGTTTTTCAGCTTTTCTATGCGCCTTAATTTTGGCAAGTTCAATCCTTTTTTGTGCTAAAGCTTTTTTCCTATCAGCCATAACCTTCTCACGCTCTTGTTTCTTTTGCGCTTTCAATTCTTGTCTTTGTTTTCTTTTTTGCTCTTTAGCCAAAGCTTTTTCGGCTTTTGTTTTTTTCGCCGTCTCCTTTTTTACCTTTCTTTCTTTTTTAGGAGAATCACTAATTTCCTTTTTGTCTTGCTTTTTTGTTCTTGGCGTTTGTTCGTTTTGAGCCTTTTCGGCTTTTTCTACAGCGTTATTTTTCTTTTTTTCCATAATTCCCCCTTAAATTGCGAAAACGTGGTTGCCGATTGTGGTCAGCGTTTTTCTTGAAAATATCCATTGGCTTGTTGCCGTTGACGGATTATAATAATAAAGCGCACCATACGATGGGTCCCAGCCGTTTAAAGCGTCTTGAGCGGCTTTTTTAGCCGTTGCGTTTGGCGTTAAGTTAATTTGACCGTCATCAACTGCCGTGAAGGCATATCTTTGATAGATTACGCCTGCCATCGTGTTTGGAAACGACGGGCTTTTTATCCTGTTAAGCACAACTGCACCAACGGCCACTTGTCCAACGTAGCTTTCGCCCCTAGCTTCGCCGTAAATAAGTTTTGCTAAAAGCATCATATCTGAATCGCTATAGTATGAATTACTGCCTTGACTGCCACTTGAACTGATGCCGAGTGCCGCTAGAGTTTTATCTCCAACTATGCCGTCAACTTTTAAGCCGTTCTTTCTTTGGAAATATTTTACAGCTTCTTTTGTTTTAGCCCCAAAAATACCATCGACAGCGCCTTTATAATACCCCCAATTCTTGAGTTTTTGTTGGACTTTTTTGACCGTCGCGCCCGTGTTGCCTTGCTTTAATACTGCAGCATAAGCTGTTTGTACGTTGCTTTGAAAAGGCGTGCTTATCCCAGCAAAAATACCAACTGTCAAAATCATAAGGGCAAGGACTGTCACCTTAAAAAATTTTTTCATATCATTTCTCCTTTTTAAAAAAGTCGTTTATAATATCTAAAATCTTACTTTTATAATAGTACCCATTGCTACCATCTGTAAAACATAACGGTGGATAAACCACACACCACCAATTATTGCCTTTAGCATCGCCTAGTTCCACGATTAAAGCGTCATAATAACCACTTTCTAAACGCAAACCATCATATATTCTGGTGGGAAATTCTTCGTTTTTTAAGCTTACCTTTACCGAGTAGTTAAAACCGTTTTGTCTAAGCACGTGAGTAGCAACTTGTTCTAAACTAGTTAAATTATTCTCAAGCATGTTTTGCGCTTTTTGCTTGGTGTCACACTCTGCAATCATAGGCGTTAAAAAACTTACGATTTTATCCTTTACCAAATATTTAACTTGTTGGTCGCAGTCAAGGTTTGAGTTGGCACGAATATGTATCCTAAGATACTCGTTGTGCGTTTTTGGCTGATAAGACCATAGACCTATTCCCGACAAAACTATTATGCCGATTATTAAAAAACTTATGCAAACTTTTTTCATCTTTAATTTTCCTTTCATTTTTTGATAGTTTATATATTGACATATATTTTAATTTTTATACGATAACAAAATTTAAAAGTAAAAAAGCCAAGGCTTTCGCCTTGACTTTTCTTGTTTTCTTTTATTATACAGTTTGCGCTTTAATTAAATTGTCTTTATATAATGGGAAAAGCTTCTTAAACACCATATCCCTTTGCTTTTTGTCATTAAATATTCCAACCACGCTAGAACCACTTCCCGTCATAACTTGCGCTGGCGCACCTGCTGTTTTTAGGTTAGCAAGGTTTGTTTTTATGTTTGCGTTAATCTGACACGACGCTAGAAATAAATCGTTTTTTATAACCGAACAAAGCTTGTCAAATTGACCTCCAGCAAGCGCCTTTTCAGCCGCCGCCGTGCAAGGCTTATAGATTTTTTCTAGTTTGTCAAACTCCTTATAACTTGCCCTAGACGACACAGGCTCACTGTCCGTTATGATAAGCAGATATAATTTTTCAGTTATATCTTTTTTCTCGATTTTTTCACCACGGCCACACAGCACTGCATAGCCACCACTAAGCAAATATCCCGAATCACTGCCCAAAGAGTTTGCAAGAGCAAGCAAATCCTCATTTTTTTTATAAGCCTTTTGCATTCCTATTAAAACGCCTGCAATATCTGCGCTTGAGCCACCCAGCCCTGCGCCTATAGGTATGTGCTTTTCGATAATTATGTCTGCACCTGTTGATGAATATTTATCCATATAAAGCTTTGCTGCTTTATATGCGTTGTTTTCGGTGATTGGGCAGTCAACTGCCAAACCTTTCATAATCAGATTGATACAGCTATCTTTTCTTGGCCTAATTGTAATTTTATCGTAAATATCAACGGTTGAAACTAGCGTTTTTATCTCATGATACTTCCCTTTTGTTCCTAATATATCAAGGGTTATGTTTATTTTAGCAGGTGCTTTTACAACTGTCTTTTTCATAAGTGTTTCCTTTTAAGCTTTTATTTTTGTCTATAAACTACAATCCTCTCGTTTCCTGCAAGTGGGAATTGTAGGTCTTGGTTTGTTTCTAATAGTTTTTCAGGGCAAACGTTAAGCCGTTTTGCAAGTGAAAACTGCCCTTCGTCTTTGATAGCTAAATAAACGCTTATAGCGTGGCAATTTTCTTCCTTTTCTTTTAAGATTTTAACGTCGCTCACCATTTTAGTTTGGCATTTTCTTGCAAGGTTAATCCCCAAATAAACTTCGCCGTCTATATCCACTTCGGTTGGCGTAATAATTTTTGCATTGCCTTTAAAAGCCCTAGCCTCGCACTCAATAAGCATATCAGCGTCAAACTCGCCCGAAAGCTCTTTTTCAAACGGCATTTCAAACTTTCTAGTTATGACCTTTTCGCCGTCTCTAAAATAAATGCTTCCACTGTAAGTTGCCGTCAAGCATAAATTGTTTTCTTTTATGCTTGTTTCTAAAACGTTTATGCTTTCTAAACACATAACAGGTGACGATGCTCCAATAGGCAATTCGCCAATGCTCGCCCTTCCACCAACTTTAAAATCATAGCTTCTGCTTTCTAATGGATTGGTTTGCTCACAGTCTTCTTTGATGAGTTCTATTTCTCTTTTTGTGCTGAAAACGTCTTTAGCAACCGACTTGCCAACTTGATTATATGCTTCGCCCTCAAACGTTAGCGAAACGTATGCAACCACCGTGCTTGAACCGTTTTCTTCATCAACACCCACGTCGGTTTTGAAAGATTTTTCTCTAACCGTTGCCGTGGCAAGCATATTCGGCATAGCCTCCTCGCTCTCGATTTCCATACGGAAAGGCAAAGCTTTTGTTTCTTTTATTATATCTTTTTTTTCGTTATTTTGCAACAAAACAAGCGACAAAAGAACTTCGCCATCGACAATAATGCTTCCAACTCCGCATTGCGTCATAGTAATCACGGCTTCAGCTTTATGATAAAGGACTTCTTTTACAGGATAATTTAGGTCAAATTCTTCTTCAACCATATATGAACCGGTCCTTTTGCCTAAGTTTTGCATTGCGCAGAACTCACATTGGTCGGTATACAAATCTTCTCCACCGACAAGCGTGCTTTTTTCTATAGTTTTTGTCGGTTTTACGCTTGCAGATAAGATTGCACCAACCACAAGATATACACCACTTAAGTCGTATTCTGTTTTTTGAACGCATACTTTAAGCTTTGCTTTTGCATCAAAAACCTCTTCACCTAAATCAACTTCGCCAGTTAGTTCCGAAGCGCACTCGCATTTTTTGACGTTTGATTCTTTGTCAACGTAAGTGATATAAAAGTTTATTTTGCCTGTAAATTTGATTTTGCCATCTAAAATTTCGTTTGATTCCACACTAACAAATGGCGAAACGACTAAAATGCTTGCAATTTCTTCACAATTTAAATTTGACTTACAATCAACTTTAATCTGATGCGACACTTCTTTTAATCTTTGTTCATAACTTATTTTTTCAAAAATAGGTTCAACCATAAACCCCTCCACTTTATTTCATAATCGTATTACATTATATTAATAGTTTTGGCGATTTATTCTTTTTGTCAGCTTAAAAAACAAACGGGCGTGAAAAATTCACGCCCGCAGTATCGCTTTAATACTTTATTTAATTGGCACTATAATTGTCAAGGCTTATCTCTTTAAGTTTTACCCTTCCACACATATATTCTGAATACGAATAAGTGGTTTTGCCCCTAAACGTTTTATCTATAGGACTAACGGTAAACAGCGCTGGATAAACGCCTTGAATCTTGCCGATAAAATTTATAAGTTTGTTCCTGCCCAAGTTTATTGTCACAGAAACACATTTGTCTTGCATATTTTTTATGCTCGTTTTTACCTCAGATAACGATAAAGATGTTTTAATCATATATAAATTATTAGCAAATTAAATAATTTATATACCTTTTTTAAAAATCTTCGCCGTCCTCATCTTCCTCTTCGTCTTCTTCCTCTTCGTCAGTATCTTCAAAGTCTGACTGGTCGATGTTAGGAATATCAAAGTCATCATCGTCCTCTTCTTCGATTATCTCTTCTTCTTCCTCTTCTTCAAAGTCGCCTTCTTCTTCAGCTAGCTTGTTTAAAGAAAGCATTTCTTCGTCTTCTTCCTCTTCCTCTTCGTCAGCATCGAGATATTCCTTCCAAGAATCATCATCCATTTGATCTAAATTGTCTTTGTAATCTTTTTCTTCTAAGCATTTTGCGCACATCTTTTCGCCCGGTCTAATGTGGTTTTGATGGCAAACAGGGCAAAGGTCTAAAAGCTCTGAATCATCTTCATCGTCAATAGCAAAAATAAGCTGTGGACCTTTTTTAAGTTCAGCCTTACATACTGCGCAATATTCTTCGCCCCTTTTGATGTAATTAAGGTCACATCTTGGGCATTTAACGTAATCTCCCGGCATAGTAAATTCTCCATATATATCATATATATTATTCTTTTGCTTAAAGAGTTAATCTCTTTGCTTGCTATATTATATATACATATAGAAAATTTGTAAACTGTTTTAATAAAAATTTTTATATTTTTTTAATTTTTTTAATTTTTGCTTTAATTTTTACCAGTTTTTGCCTTTTTAAGTAGTTTTTTATAAAAAATTTGCGCCAATATTCTCGCTCTCTCTAAAAACTCATCCACTCGCCGTGCTTAAGTGTAATAAATTGAGCGTCTGGCGAAACTTTGGCTATCGCATCTTTTAAGGATTGTAGCGCTTCTGGTGGGTCAACTTTAACAGCATCGTGATGATGTGGAATAACCACCTTGCACCCTATTTCTTTTACGAACTCTGCTAACCTTGCACATTGTTCAGGTTTTGTATAGCGCTGAATAATGGCAATATCTGGCTTTAACGCCTTACATAAGTTTATTTGGTCTACTGTAGGGTCGCCACCCCAAATAAGAACTTTTGTGCCATTTTTAGCCGTGAAAAGATAGTTCAAATATTCCAAACTACCCACGCCTTGCAATTCTTTTATGCCTTGGTCTATACAAATAGGAGCTTTTTGAATCTCATCTGTCTTATCGTTATAACCCAACGCTTGAATTCTATGCCTACCAAAAAGTGCTTTAACCTTAACGTCGCCAAAATCGAGTTCCAAATCGTGATTCATAGGATAAATTTTACTTGCACGGCAGTTAAGCCACTTTGCAAGGGGCATAGCTATCATTTGCCCACATAAAACGATAGGGGCAAACTTTTCCACAAGCCTTGGAACATCGGTTATGTGGTCCCAGTGTCCGTGTGATAAACAAATCGCATCACACTTTTCAACTGCCGTATAATCAAGTTCTGTGCCCGTGCACTCTGTAATATATGGGTCACTGACAACGGTTATATCACCAAATTTCAGCTCAAACGAAGAAACTGCAAACCACTTAATGTCAACGCCGTATTTTTTCATTTCTTTTCTAAAAAATTATCTTTTGTTCTATTTTAACATATTTGATAATTTATTGTAAAGAAAAAAAGAATTTTGTTAATATATTTTTAATTTGCCTTACGCTTTCTCTAAAAGCATTTTGTCTGCAATGAGTGCAATAAATTCGCCGTTTGTTGGCTTTTCTGCACCAACGTATGCACGCACGCCAAGTATTGAATTTATGCTTTCTATCCTTCCCCTGTTCCAAGCAACTTCTATTGCATGGCGAATAGCACGCTCAACTTTAGATGCGCTTGTTTGATATTTTTCACCAATTTTAGGATAAAGTTTTTTGGTGATGTTGTTTATTATCTCAGGCTCACGAATTGCCATCAAAACACCTTCTCTTAAAAATGAATAGCCTTTAATATGTGGCGGTATGCCAACGTTAATAAATATTCGGCTAACCTTTTCTTCTATAGTCATTTCGTGAAGGCTCTCAGTTGGGTCTTTTGCACTTTCTTTTATGTCGTCAAGCCCTTTAAGTCTTTCTAAAAGCACACCTTCACTATAAGGCTTTGCCATAAAATAATCAGCACCCGTATTCATAGCCCTTGTAACAACTTCTTCGCTCATAAGAGCGCTTAAAACAACAATTTTTATTGCAAGTTTAAGTTCACGTACCTTAGATATAACGCTCAATCCGTCATATCCAGAAAGAACAAGGTCGGTAATTAAAATCTTTGGTTTCTTTTCTTCTATTGCAGGTATTGCCGATATTCCATCTTCGGCACTTCCCACAACTTCAAAATCCTCTGTATTTCCAAAAATTTTCATTAGTTCTTGATTTTGTTCTTTGGTGCCTTGCAATAAAAATATTGTTCTTTTTTGCATTTTATTTCTCCCAATTTTTGTTGATAAATGCATTTTACTATAATTTTCTATAAAAGACAAGCAATTTTTGTTAATTTTGTAAAATATTTGTCGAATATAATAAAATCTTGTTCAAAAATGCTTTTATTAGTGAAATACTGACTTTTTTCGACATAATTTTTAATTGTGTTCAAAATTATAACAAAAAACTAAAACGCCTTTTAGCACAAACAAAAAACACTGATATTAAATTTATGGATGCAGCAACTCGTCAAAGCACGTTTTCTTCCTTTAATTCGCAACAGCGAATTAACTTTTTCAAACGGCTTTTCCTCTCCACAAAAATTTCTTCGACAATTTTTGTGGGTTTATTATAAGGTTGTCGCTTTTCACCACAAAACAAAAAAAGAACCTTTTAGGTGCGTCACTCATAGGGATTTTTTAGGACATTACAAAAGACTAACGAATTTTCGTTAGTCTTTCTTTTTGCTTTGCAAAACACACGACTTTCTTTTGAAAGTATAGTGTGCTACACTTTTGAAAATTTTTCCACAAAGAATATCAAATCGATAAATTGGAATTTATCGTTATAACTCAATATTGATTTCGTACTTATCGTCAATGAGTATATAGTTCACATTATGCCTCTGTGCGAGGGCTAATATTTCTGCATTATCTGCCAACACGCTCTCCATTATGCACCATTCATCATCCAAACGATTTTCAATGACATTTGCATATTTCTCTATGTCGGCAAAGTGATTTCTAATATATTTCTCAGTCATTACAAGACAATAATATTTAATGTTTTTGAGATATTCAGATTCAAAGTCCTTCTGCCAATCGAATGGAATGTAGCCACCTTCGACAATTAAGTTCTGCTTGTTCTCAATAGCAGTTTTTATCATTTCACTAACAATCGGCCACAAGTATTCGGTTAATTCATTATCATCCATAGCGGTAAGTTCTGTGTTGCCGCTACGAATTAAACCCATTTTCAGATGGTCTATTGAAAGATAGGGGTATTTATATTTTTCAAGCAGTTTTTGAGCAAGTGCAGTTTTGCCTGTATGCGATGCTCCGGTAATTAAAATAATCATTATCTCACCTACAAATTCTTATTTATCGGTGAGTTTATTATAACATAAAATAAAATTTGATTCAACTTGTTTTGCGTGGACAAAAGAAAACTCGGCTTGTTAAAAGTCGAGTTTTATAAGTTGCATATTTAAATCCCTATGAGAAGAGCGGTTATCCTCAAGGATTTGTTGGCGTTAATTTTTACTTTGTTTTAAGAGTTTTTATATAAGCCCCAAATATTCAAGCGCTTCCGCTACTCCGTTTTCCTCTTCGGTAGTGACGTAATCTGCCATTGACTTTAATTCCTTAGGGGAGTGAGCAATAGCAATTTTAAAATTACAGGCTTTAAAGGCTGCTATATCGTTATTACTATCTCCAAAGGCGTAAGTTTCTTTTGGATCGGCGTTTAAATATTTTATAGTTTCACCTATTAAAAAATCTTTGCCAAGACCTATTAGCATACCTTCAACGTAATGGTCAAACTCTACCAAGAAAAAATCTTCGGATAAAATATCCCAAACCTCTTTTTGTACGGGAACGATATTTCCCACCGTCTGCTCTTTTATTATTGAAAATTTAGTAATAGGATATTTTTCGGTATCGGTTAAGGCGAAAATATCGTCCATCTCCTCGCCGTTACAATGAGAAAGTATTCCCTTTCTCTTATAAACCCCGTTAACAC
>JAZNBU010000045.1:0-19632 GCA_045587245.1 Christensenellaceae bacterium | reverse complement strand
CACAGCAGACGTGGTCTTATGAAAATGGTTGGTGAAAGACGTGGTCTTTTAAAGTATTTGCAAGAAATCGATATTGAAAGATACAGAAAGATTATTGCAGATTTAAATTTGAGAAAGTAAGGAAATTAAGGCGGCATAATTTTTGTCGCCTAATTTTTCTAAAATGCCATTTTAAAAGTAATCATGTTTGGGCGTAGGTTGCGCCCAACTTCAATAAAAATTAGAGTTAGAAACAGGAGACAAAAATGACAGAAAATTTTAGAGTATTTAAAACTACAGTTGGTGGTAGAGAACTCATCGTTGAAACAGGCAAATACGCTGAACAAACAAACGGTTCTTGTATTATCAAATGTGGCGAAACAGAAGTTATGGTCAACGTAACAATGGCACCACAACCACGTGATGGAATGGATTACTTCCCACTCGGTGTTGACTTTGAAGAAAAGATGTATGCTATCGGCAAAATCCCAGGTGGATTCAAAAAGAGAGAAGGCAGAGCATCTGACAAAGCCATTTTAACGTCAAGACTTATTGACAGGCCAATTCGTCCACTTTTCCCAAAAGGATTATTTAACGACGTTGTTGTAATTGCAACAGCTCTTTCAGTTGAACCAGATATTCAACCAGAACCACTTGCAATGCTTGGTAGCTCAATAGCAATCAGCATCTCTGATATTCCTTTTGCAGGCCCAACAGGTAGCGTTGTTGTTGGTTTAGTTGATGGCGAATACGTTATCAACCCAGATGAGGCGCAAAGAGCAAAGAGTTTGCTTACTCTTAACCTTGCAGGCACGAAAGATGCTATTATGATGGTAGAGGCTGGTGCAAACGAAATCTCTGATGACGAAATGGTTGGCGCAATTTTATTTGGTCACGAAGAAATCAAACGTCTTTGTGCTTTCCAAGAACAAATCATCGCTGAAATCGGCAAGCCAAAGAAAGAAATGGAATTATACAAAATTCCAGAAGAAATCGACAGTGCTGTTAGAGCATATGCAAACGATATGCTTGACAAGGCTCTTGACACGTTTGATAGACACACTAGACAAGTTGGTCAAGACAACGTAGAAAAAGACTGCTTAAATCACTTTGCAGAAATCTTCCCAGACTCAGCAAGAGAAATTAAAGATGCTCTTTACTATATGACCAAAGAAAAAATCAGAGCTAAAATCACAAACACAGGTATTCGTCCTGACGGAAGAAAACTTGATGAAGTTAGAAAAATTTGGTGTGAAGCAGGCGTTCTTTCAAGAGCACACGGCTCAGGCGTGTTCACAAGAGGTATGACACAAGTTATGTCAACTTGTACACTCGGAATGCTCAGCGAAGTACAAAAATTAGAAGGTCTTGATGGTGAATCAAGCAAGAGATATATGCACCAATACAATATGCCAGGCTATGCATCTGGTGAAGCAAGACCATTAAAGAGCCCAGGAAGACGTGAAATTGGTCACGGCGCACTTGCTGAAAGAGCGTTAGAACCTGTTATTCCAAGTGAAGAAGAATTTCCATATGCAATCAGAATCGTTTCTGAAGTATTAAGCTCAAACGGTTCAACGTCACAAGGTAGCGTATGTGGTTCTACACTTGCACTTATGGATGCAGGCGTTCCAATTAAAGCACCAGTTGCTGGTATTGCTATGGGTCTTATCAAAGACACAGAAAGCGGAAAGGTATCAATCCTTTCAGATATTCAAGGCTTAGAAGACTTCCTTGGCGATATGGACTTTAAGGTTGCAGGTACGGAAAAGGGTATCACAGCAATCCAAATGGACATTAAGATTAAGGGTATTGACGAAGCAATTTTAAGACAAGCAATTGCACAAGCAAACGTTGGCAGACAACATATTTTGTCTAAGATGTTAGAGGCAATCGATAAGCCAAGAGCAGAACTTTCTAAGTACGCTCCAAAGATTATATCATTTAGCATTAATCCTGAAAAAATCGGTGACGTTGTTGGCAAGCAAGGTAAGGTTATCAACAAGATTATTGAAGAAACAGGCGTTAAGATTGATATTGATGACAACGGCACAGTTAATATTGCAACAGTTGGCGACGTGGCAAATGCAGAAAGAGCAAAAGCAATTATTCTTTCAATTGCAAAAGACCCAGAAGTAGGCGATATGTTTATATCAGAAGTTGTTAGAATTCTTCCAAAAGTTGGTGCATTCTGCGAACTCGCACCAGGTAAAGACGGACTTATCCACATCAGCAAAATGAGTGAAAAGCGTATCGACAGTGTAGAAGAAGTTTTGCATATCGGCGACAAGGTAAAGGTAGAAATCATTAAAATCGGTGAAAAGGGCATTGACCTTAAACTTTTAGAAATCGTTAATGACTAATCTATAAAAAGAGAAAAATATGCAAGGCGACTGCCTTGCATATTTTAGTTTAAAAGTAATTTTACCACCCCTAATTCGCATAAAATACGAATAGAGGTGGAAGTAAATGAAAAAACTAAATAAAAGGCATACGATTATAATAAACACGTTGCTAGTTATGACACTACTTATCGTGTACGTTATAAATTTTATGCCAAAGACAACTCTTGAAGTGTATGGAAACGATACGCTTGGCGCAATATATAACGGCAACCGATTAAAAAACAACGTGTCCATTATGTTTAACGTGTATGAAAACACTAAAATCGTAAATTCTATTATAGACGTGTTAAATGATAAGGGCGTAAAAGCAACCTTTTTTGTTGGTGGTTGTTGGGCTGACGATAACGTGGAAACGCTTAATAGAATAATAAGCAGTGGCCACGAACTAGGCAACCACGGCTACTTTCATAAAGACCATAAAAAGCTTAGCTATGAAGATAACGTTAAGGAAATATCAAACACAGGTAGCGTAGTAAAGGCGCTGTGTGGCACTGAAATGACGCTGTTTGCCCCACCGTCTGGCAGTTTTTCGCCAAACACTCTAAAGGCAAGCTATGACTTAGGATATAAGGTCATAATGTGGTCAAAAGACACTATAGATTGGCGAGATAGCAATTTAACCACAATATATAATAGGGCAACAAAAGACCTTGCTGGTGGTGATTTAGTGCTTATGCACCCAAAAAAACATACGTTAGAGATTTTGCCAAGCATAATAGATTATTATAAAAGCGTGGGGTTTGACGTGGTGTGCGTCAGTCAAAATATTGAGAATACATAATTGGAGAAAATAATGGTTAGATATAAACAGTTTGATAACGGATTAAAACTTGTTGTAAACAAAATGGAAGGAATGCTATCGGTTAGTATAGGCGTGCTTGTTAAAACGGGCAGTATGAACGAAAGCAGTTTAGAAAACGGCATATCCCATTTTATAGAGCACGTTATGTTTAAGGGCACTGAGAAGCGTTCTGCCTTTGAAATTTCAGACCATATTGATAGAATAGGTGCGCAGATAAACGCCTTTACGTCAAAGGAGCTTACCTGTTATTATACAAAATCGACCAGTGAACATACAGAAGATGCGCTAGAAATTTTATCTGACATATTCTTTAATTCTAAGTTCGAAAAGCAAGAATTAGAAAAGGAAAAGGGCGTTGTTATAGAAGAAATCAATATGAGCGAAGACACGCCTGAAGAAGTGTGTTTAGACCTTTTGGCGCAAGGATATTATGGCGATAAAGGGTTAGGACAAACTATCCTTGGAAGTATAAAAAACATAAAAAGCTTTAGCCGTGACGACGTTTTAAAGTATATGGACAAGTATTACACGGCTGATAACGTTGTAATCTCGGTCGCTGGAAATATCGATATAGAAAAAGCTATAAATCTAGTTGAAAAATACTTTGCCGATAAGTTTGCAAGGCTAAAAAGCGTCCCTCAATCAATCACCAAAATTGAACAACCAAAAAACCTTTTAAGAACTAAAAGGATAGAGCAAACCCATATCGGTTTTGCAATGAATGGCTTACCATTAAACGATAAAAACAGCGATGCGTTTGCAATATCAAATATAATTTTTGGTGGGGGAATGAGCAGTAGGTTGTTCCAAAAAATCAGAGAAGAACTTGGGCTTGCATACAGCGTTTATTCATATGCATCTGGTTATAAAGATAACGGAATTTTAGAAATTTATGCAGGCGTAAACACAACGCTAAGAGATTTAGCCGTAAACGCTATTTTAGAGCAAATAGACGTTTTGAAAAAGGAAAAAATTACCGAGCAAGAGTTTGAGCGTGGCAAGGCGCAAATAAAAAGCGCATTTATAATGGGGCAAGAAAGCACGGCATCGCAAATGCTTTTATATGGCAAACAACTTATTCTTTTAGACAAGGAATTTGACCTAAACGAGCGTATTAAAAGGCTAGAGAGCGTTAGTATAAAGGACGTTTTTGACGTAATTGATGAATATTATTGCATAAAAACAATGGCAACGGCAACGGTTGGAGCAAAACGCTCTCCACTTAAAATTTAGCAAATTTTAATTTTTCTATTGACAAAAATTTTATGGGTGATATAATATTATTAAGAAAAATTTTTTAAGCAAGAGCCATGGCTCTTCTGCGTATTAAAATACGCAGATTTGCTCTTGTTGGTTATTTGCAAAAGGAGAAAGAACATGAAAAAGTTTTTATCAATTTTACTCGTAGGCTTACTTTGCGTATGTTGCTTTGCATTAGGCGCTTGTAAGGAAGAACCAAAAACAGAAGTTTACAAAATTTCTTCAATTACTATTGCTGGTCAAGAATATAACATAGGCGACACTCTTCCTGAATTCTTCATGGATGGCGCTGTATTAGCTCAAGATACTTTTGTACTTGAATTTAATAGCGATGGAACAGTTGTTTCTAAATCGAATGGACAGGCTTCAAATGTTGCAATGACTTGGACAAAATCTGGCAATAACTATGTTATTACACAAACAACTCCTAACGGCACAGAAACTTTGAATTGTGTTATTGAAGGCTCAAACATGACTATTGATGTTACTGGCGATGGCTCTATGATTTACAAGTTAGTAAAAGCATAAGCAAATTTAATTTAACAATAGAAAAGGATTTCCTTAAAAGGAAGTCCTTTTTTTTCGCCCAAGAGAATATACTTTTATTATGAAAATAATTAGGTTAGTATTAGCAGGTTTGCTTGTGGTTTGCACCATATTCACCTTTGCGTTCGGCTACAAAAAAATAAGCCAAGAAAAAGTGGAAAACTCAAGTAATTATAAAGGCATAATCACTATGTGGCAAATAGACGGATTTGAGGGAGGCTCAGGCTCTAGAAAACAGTTTTTACTTGGGGTTGCAAGAGGCTTTGAAAAGCAAAATCAAGGCGTTTTGGTTATGGTGATAAGCCACACTTTTACAAGTGCAGAGGAAAACATTTCAAAAGGCATTTACCCTGATATAATTTCCTATTCTAACGGTGTGGATATAAAAAATCTTTTTCCACTAACTACTTCAAGAACGGCTGGTGGGGGCAAGGTGGGAGAAAACACGTATGGAACTGCGTGGTGCCGTGGTGGATACGTTTTAATAAAAAATTTAGATGCCACCGAAAGTAGCCAAAACTCGATAATCGTATCAAACGGTCAATATACCCAGCCACTTCTAGCAATGCATTTAGAAGGGTTAGAGTTTGATAATTCATTAGTTTTAAGTCCAATGGATGCATATGTAAAATTTACTTCGGGCAAATATGAATATATGCTTGGAACTCAACGTGACGTGGTAAGGTTAACCAATCGTGGTTTTAATTTTTCGGCATCACCACTGACAAAATTTAACGACCTATATCAATATCTTTCGCTCACTTCAAGTGATGTAAATAAAAGGGTATTAGCAATGCGATTTATAGACTATTTGCTCTCTGATAAGGTGCAAGAAAAATTAAATAAAATTAATATGTTATCTCCATATATAAATGTAAATTTTGACATAGAAACTTTAAATCAAATGCAAAACGTAAAGGGGTTTTCAACCATTTCAGCTTTTTATCCAAGCGAGGTGCTTTTAGAAATTAAGGATAGGTCTTTTCTTGCAATAAAGGGGGATAAAAATGCTGAAAAATATGTAAAAAATTTGTTAATTTAGTCTTGAAAAAAATATGAAAATATAGTAAAATGATATAAGGAGTATTTTGTGTTCAAAAATGCACTGCTTGACACCACAAACGCCAAAATTCTTTTTGATGAACCGATGAAAAAGCACACAAGCTTTGGTGTGGGGGGCTGTGCAAGATACTATGCACAAATAGACAGCCTTTATTCGCTAAATAGCCTTATAACTCTAGCGCAACAATACAAAGTTAGATATAAAGTTATAGGTTGTGGCACAAATTTGTTAGTTTCCGACCTTGGCTATGACGGATTAATCATAGATATAAAACGCTTGAGCGACGTGTTTTTTAAACGAGAACACGTAAAGGCAATGGCAGGCGCAAAACTTGAAAAGCTTTTGCAGTTTGCTTGCGACAATAAGCTAACCGGATTAGAAGCTTTTGCCGGCATACCTGCCTCGGTTGGTGGGGCGATAGTTATGAACGCAGGCGCTTTTGGGCATAATATATGCGAGTTTGTTGATACCGTTGAAACGCTTTGTGACGGAAAGATTAAGTTTTATCGAAAAAACGAGTGTAAGTTTGGCTATCGCACGAGTAGGTTTTTGAAAAACAAGGAAATAATAGTATCTGCTACCTTTGATTTAAAAGTAGGCGATAGGGAGAAAATAGGCGATAGCATTAAGTCTTATAAAGACTTAAGAAGATTAGTTCAGCCAACAGGCAGAAGTTGTGGCTCGGTGTTTAAAAACCCCAAACCTTTTTCCGCAGGTGCTTTAATAGAAAGTGCAGGATTAAAAGGCAATAAAATCGGTGGAGCGTTTATATCCGAAAAACACGCAAATTTTATAATAACGTCATCAAAAGCAAAAGCTAAAGACGTTTATGAATTGATAGAACAAATTAAACAAAAAGTTAAAGACGCATTTGGCGTGGAATTATGTGAAGAGGTCGAGTGCGTAGGGGAGTTTTAATGATACTTTCATCAGATTATCACACCCATACCGTGTTTAGCCACGGAAAAGGTCAAATAATTGATAACGCACTCGTTGCAAAAGAAAAGGGGCTAGTGGAGCTTGGTATATCCGACCACGGTTTTTCGCATCCTGCTTTTGGTCTAACAAAACGAAAAATTCCAAAGATGAAAGAGCTTTGCAAAAAGGCGAGCGACCAAACGGGCGTGAAAGTTTTATTAGGAATAGAATCCAACATAATAGGCATAGATGGAAGCGTGGATTTAAAGCAAAATATGTATGACGACTTTGATATATTTTTGGCTGGCATACATAAGTTTGTGCTTTATAAATTTAACACGCTTTTTCCACTTTTTGTTAGGAATTATTTTTGCTCTACCTTTAAGAAAAAAAGCGTTTCAAACAGTCTAATAAAAACCAACACGAAAACCTTTATTAACGTTATAAAAAACAATCCTGTAGATATAATCACACACCTAAATTTTTGCTCGTATGCAGATGCAAAAGAAGTTGCAAAGGTTGCTTCTGATTATGGCACTTATATAGAACTTAACTCCAAAAAAACGCATCTTAGCGAAGAAGAATTATATCAAGTTGCATCAACCGGTGTTAAATTCGTAATAAATTCAGATGCTCACACGCCTGATAGAGTTGGTGAAATTTCTTTAGTAGAAAAAATGCTTGACGTTGTTAAAATTAATAAAGACCAAATAGCAAATATAGACGGCAAGCTTCCGGTGATGCGTTTTAAGGCGTTTAAGGAGAAGGCGTAATGAATTTTACAGACAAGATAAAAAAAGAAATCTTATCAAAGCCTATCAAAGAAACGCATTGCAAAAAAGCTTTTATAGCAGGGCTTATTCGTGGTTCTGGCGTGCTTTATGAAAAGGACGGCGAACTAGGCTTAGAGTTTAAGGTCTTTGACGAGCAGATGGCAATGACCTTGACCACGGCGTTTTACGATATGTTTGATTATGAGATAAGGGAAGTTTCGGTTGTTGAAACTCAAAACAACAAAAGCAAGTTTTACCTAAGCATAAGTGGGGACAAGGGCTTACAAATACTAACCGAGTTAGGGATTCTAGTGTCCGATGAAGACGGCGTGGGGGTTGATTTAAAATTTTTTGGTCAGCTAACAAAAAACGAGTGTTGCCAAAAAGCGTTTATAAGGGGGCTTTTCGTTGCAACGGGAAGTTGCACTTTGCCAAACGAGAACGATAGCTCAAGCACGAGTTATCATTTGGAGATAAGTTTTTCGCATCACAGCCCAGCGCTTGAAACGAGTGCTAAACTAGCTGAATACGGCATTATTACAAAGATTGTAAAGCGAAGAGAAGGCTATATTATCTACATTAAAAGTGCCGAAGAAATAAAAGATTTTCTTGCGTTTTTGCCAGCGCCACTCTCCGTGCTTAAAATTACCGACCTTATGATAAATAGAGAGCTTGCAAACAAAATCAATAGGCAAAAGAACTGCGACTTAGGAAACGTTAATAAGCAAGTTGAAGCGTCTGCAAAGCAGATTGAAGCAATTAAAAAGATTGCATCGACTATCGGCTTAGATAGTCTTAGCAAAGATTTAAGCGATACGGCAAAGTTTAGAATTGAATATTCAGGCGACACGCTACTTGAACTTGCCGAAAGACTAAAAGTCACTAAGAGCTGTCTTAACCATAGATTAAGAAAGATTATGACAATAGCAAAAGAACTATAAGGAAAGATATTATGTCTGATTTTGTACATTTACATTTACACACAGAATACAGTTTACTCGACGGTGCAACGAGAATAGATAAGCTATTTAAAAGCCTAAAAGAAAAGGGCATGGATGCCGTTGCGATAACCGACCACGGAAATATGTTCGGCTCGCTTTATTTTGCCGAGGAAGCAAAAAAGGCAGGTATAAAGGGCATAATCGGTTGCGAAATGTACGTTTGTGACGATTACAAAGAAAAAAGTGGCAAACAAAATTACGACCACTTGATTTTGCTATGCAAAAACAAACAAGGCTATAAAAACCTTATTAAACTTGATTCTATTGCATACGTTGATGGCTTTCACTATAAACCAAGAATAGACTATAAAACTATAAAAGAACATAGTGAGGGGCTAATTTGCCTTTCAGCGTGTCTTGCAGGCAGGGTGTCAAAGAGACTACTTGAAAATGATTATGAAGGCGCAAAACAAACTGCACTTATGCTTTATGATATTTTTAAAGACGACTTTTATATCGAAATTCAAGACCACGGTTTAGATGACCAAAAACGTATAAATCCACTTCTAATTAAGCTTTCAAGAGAACTCAATATTCCACTCGTTGCCACAAACGACGTGCATTATCTAGAAAGAGAAGATGCTGAAATGCAAGACGTTGTTATGTGCATCAGTATGAAAACTACTATTGACGACCCAACAAGGTTAAAGATGGAAAGTGACCAATCATACTTAAAATCGCCTGAAGAAATGAAGGCGCTATTTTCGCATATTCCAGATGCGATTGAAAACACTAAAAAGATTGCCGACAAGGTGACTGAAGAAGTATTTAATCTTACTAAAAAAGGCGAACCTATAAGAGATGAATCGCTTATTCCAAAATACGTTCCAGAAGACGGCAGTACGTCTAAAGAATACCTAAAAAGACTAGCCGAAGAAGGTTTGAGAAAGAGATATGCAGAAATCACCCCAGAGATAAGAGAACGTTTCGACTATGAGTTTGACGTTATCAGTTCAATGGGCTTTTGTGACTATTATCTTATAGTTTGGGACTTTATCAACTATGCAAGAAGCGTTGGTATACCCGTTGGTGCTGGGCGTGGCTCGGGCGTTTCTAGTATCATTGCATATTCTGTTGGTATAACCGACGTTGAGCCACTTAGGTATCAACTTATTTTTGAAAGATTTTTGAATAGAGAAAGGGTAAGTATGCCCGACTTTGACGTTGACATATCCGATGCTCGCCGTGGCGAAGTCGTTGAATACGTTAGAAGAAAATACGGCTCTGATAGAGTTGCGCAAATCATTACTTTTGGAACTATGGCGGCAAAAGGCGCAATTAAAGACGTTGCAAGGGTGTATAGAGTGCCTTATGCAAACGTTGATAAGATAACAAAACTAATGGACGGGAAATCTACAATTCGCCAGTCTTTAGGTTTAGACCTAACCAAAGATGGAACAAACGTGGGCGTTCCTGAACTTAGGGAAATTTACGATACAGACGACCAGCTTAAAAAAATAATAGATATGGCAATCAAGATAGAAGGGTTGCCTAGGCAAGCATCAATGCACGCAGCAGGTGTTGTTATATGCGAAAAGCCTATTATGGAAAACGTTCCACTCCAAAGAAACGGCGACGATATAACCACGCAATTCGATATGATAGAAGTTGAAGCGCTTGGTATGCTTAAAATGGACTTTTTGGGACTTAGAACGTTAACCGACGTTCAACTTGCTTGTCAGTACGTAAAAGAAAATCACGGCATAGACATTGACTTCCATAAGCTCGGCTATGAAGATATGGGTGCATACGAACTTATCGGTTCTGGCGAAACGGACGGGGTGTTCCAACTTGAAAGTCCGGGTATGAAAAGGTTTATGAGAAACTTAAAGCCATCTACCTTTGAAGATATTATCGCAGGTATTTCACTTTATCGTCCAGGTCCTATGGACTCGATTGACGATTACGTTAAAAATAAACACAACCCAGAACTCGTAAAATACGACCATCCACTTTTAGAGCCTATCTTAAAGAACAGTTACGGCATACTCGTTTATCAAGAACAAGTTATGCAGATTTGTCAAAGCCTTGGTGGGTTTACACTCGGTCACGCAGACGTTGTTAGAAAGGCGATGGGTAAGAAAAAGATAGAAATTATGGAAGCCCAAAAAGCAATCTTCGTATATGGTGGTGTGAACGAAAGCACAGGTCAGCCTGTTGACGGGGCAATAAAGAGAGGCGTTCCAGAAGACGTTGCAATAAAAATTTACGATAATATGAAACCGTTTGCAAGATATGCTTTTAACAAATCGCACGCAGCTGCATACGCAGTGCTTGCATATCAAACGGCGTACCTTAAAAGGTATTATGAAGTTGAGTTTTTCTGCTCAATCTTAAACAACAGAATAGACAAAATAGAAGAACTTTCTAAATACCTATCATACCTAAAATCTAAAAACATCAGCGTTTTAACGCCAGACATAAACAAAAGCAAGGCAATGTTCTCTTGCGAAAATGGTGGTGTAAGGTTTGGTCTTGTTGGCCTTAAAAACGTTGGGCTTGGCGTTGTTGAAAGCATCATTAAAGAAAGAGATGCGAATGGTGAATTCAAGTCGTTTGAAGATTTTATCAATAGGTGTATAGGTCTTGGTATAAATAAAAGACTTGTAGAAAGTTTGATTTTATCGGGTGGGTTTGACTGCTTTAATATAAATCGCAGAACGCTTATGACAGTGTATGGCGATTATATGGAAAGGGTTTCGCTTATTGAAAAGAAACGTAACGAACAACAAATCTCAATGTTCGGCACAATACTTGCCGATGATGAAGGCTTAAAACTTGAATATCCAAAAATGGACGAGTTTTCATCTAAAGAAAAGCTTGCGCTTGAAAAGACAGTGCTAGGAATTTACCTATCAGGTCACCCACTTTCTGACTATAGAGAACAACTTTCAAAATTTAGTTTTAATACTTCTGTTTTAGACTTTTATGACGAAGACGAAGAAGAAAATAGAACTTATACCGAAATTAAAGACGGCGAACACGTTGTTATGGGTGGCATTATCACAGAGTTCAAAAAACTCGTCACAAAGAGTGGTCAAACTATGGCGTTTACAAAGGTAGAAGACGTTAACGGACAAATAGAAGTTATATGCTTTCCAAAAGTTTATGAAAGATGTATTGACGCTATAAAAGTTGAACAAATAGTAAAAATCTCTGGCAAAATGCAAGTTAAGGGCAACGAAGTTCAAATTATAGCAGACGGCATTGAAACGTTAAAGGTAGTAGAACAAGAAACGCCAAGTGCAGGCAGAGAATATATGGGAATTATCGTTCCAGATGAAATGGTGGATAAAAAAGACGACATACTTGATATTTTAGCAAGTTACGTGGGCGATATCCCTGTAATCGTTGCATTAAAAGGCAAAAAATACAGCGCAAATTGTGCAGTTAGAAAATGCGAAGGACTAATCAGCGAACTCAAAAATTACGTACCTGAAAAAGATATAATATTTTTCACTAAAAAAACTTAAAAACGCCATAAAAACAGTAGATAAAAAAGTTTAGTTATGCTAAAATAATTTTATAAAGGGCAGTCTTAGCAAAAATGCTAAAAAAAGGAGTGCGAAGATGGAAAGAATAGCAGTATTAACTAGTGGTGGCGATGCTCCTGGCATGAATGCTTGTATAAGGGCAGTCGTTCGTAGTGCACTTAATAAAAAAATGGACATTTACGGCGTTGAAAGAGGATATGCAGGGCTTGTTAAAGGCGAAATTAATAGGCTAAACACCCGTTCAGTTTCAGACATGATTCATAAGGGTGGCACTTTTTTAAGCACGGCAAGATGCCCTGAGTTCCGTGACATAGAAGTTCAAAGGCAAGCGGCAGAAGCTTTATCGGCTTATGGCATAGAAGGGCTTGTAGTTATCGGTGGGGACGGAACTTTCCGTGGCGCAAAAGACCTATCTGATAATTTTGGCATAAGGGTTATCGGCATACCGGGAACGATAGATAACGATTTATCATATACCGATTATACAGTTGGGTTTGACACGGCAGTAAATACAGTGCTTTGGGCAATCAACAACCTAAGAGATACCTTCCACTCTCACGATAGAGTAGGCCTACTTGAAGTTATGGGCAGAAATTGTGGCGACATTGCAGTTTACGCTGGCGTTGCAGGTGGTGCTGAATACGTTTTAGTTCCAGAAGTGCCATACGACCTTGATGAGATTGCATCATCAATCAAAAAGAGTTATTTGCGTGGCAAAACTTCTAATATGATAATTTTAGCAGAAGGCGCTGGCAACCGTGATGAGATTGCCGACTATATTGCAAAGAAGAGTGGAATAGGCGTAAAGGTGACGAACTTTGGGCATATTCAAAGGGGTGGCTCGCCAAACATGGCAGATAGAGTGCTTGCTGCAAGGTTTGGCTATAAAGCCGTTGAACTCTTAAAAGAAAAGCACGACAGTTGCGCTGTTGGTATAAGGGACAACAAAATAATAACCGTTCCATTTAGCGAAGTGCAAGGCACAAGAGATAAGTTTGATACAGAGCTTTATAACATAGCCCACGTATTAGGCTTGTAATATAAATAAAAAAACATAACAGATGTCATACAAAAAGGAGAGAAGGAAATGAAATTTTTTCACGCTTATGATGACCATTTTATAAAAGGTCTAATCAAGAACAACTTATTAAACAAAGATTCAGGTCTTAGAATTCAACAAAGTTATAGATTTCCAAACCATATCAAGTTCAACGAATATGCTAAAAAAGGTAGCAAGTTCTATAACTACATAAAAGAAACAAAAACACCTATGTACGTTGATAGACTTTGTGGTGGTTCAACTTGGCATAACTATCAGTTCGACTTAGAGCTTGCAAACGACTATCGTGATATGCTTGGCGATTGGTTCTTGGGCTTCCAAGTTCACGAAAGTGGTTCTAACCGTCGTAGGTCAGAATGGAAAGGTATTATAAGAAGAATGGGACACAAAGGTCCATACAACCTTGAAGAAATGAAAGAAAAAATGGTGCATAGGTTTGCAAAACTTCCAGACGGCACACCACTTCACGCAATCACAACAGATTGCCTTGAATATTATGCGACAAAAACTTATGCAGAAACATATCCAGAATTCATTGAAGAACTTAAGGAAATGTTTGAAAGAAGATTAAAAGATACTGATGATAACGTTATTCCTTGCGATAGCTATTATTTAGCAACAAAACTTCAAAACGACTTGGGTATGAGAACGTTTATGCCAGAAGTTGGTGCACAAATCCCACTTATGCGCTTAGCAGTTGCAGTTGCACGTGGCGTTGCTAAGTGCTACAACAAAACTTGGGGTATTTATTATGAATGCTGGAGAGAAATTCCAGGCGATTATATTATGCCTAACTACTGTTTAAAGGGCATTAACGAAAGATGCTTACCAAAAGTAGAATATATCAGTAAGTATGGCGAAAACGGTGGTAGTTCAAGACTACTTCAAGATAGAATTTATAACCACGGCTATATGAGTGGCTGTGATTATATGTCAGAAGAATGGGGTGCATACTGCAGTTATCAAGACTGTGAAGAATTCACACTTTCATCTTATGGTAAGTTAAAGAAAGAATTCATTGATAGGACACAACAACTTGGTAACATCAAAGCAAACGTTCCATTTGCTATCGTGTTGCCACAAGAATTTAGCGTTATTGAACTTCCAGACATCTTCACGCCTTGGCTAGTTGGCAACCACAAAACAACAAACCTTGAAAGTCCACTTAGTGATGAAGAAATTGCTTACTTTGGCCACGTTGAAGACGTATTAAAGCTTATCTTTGCTAACGCTGATGAAGTTCGTGGCAACGAAGGTTTTGTTCTTACAAACTCTAAATTCGGTGATATTTTTGACGTTATCTATGATGATACGCCAGACGAAGCATTAAAGAATTATAAATATTTAATCGATGCAACAAAAGAAGGCAACTTCTTAAAGAAGAAAGGCAAGGAATTTAACGTAATCGATAGCTCAGATATCGTTAAACTTGAAAAAACGTTAAAAGACCTTGAAAAAGAAATTATGCCTTGCTACGTAGAAGGTCTTCCTTACATCGTATCTAACAACGAAAAGGGTGACAACTTCCTTACAATCTTTAACAACGAAGGTAATGAAAGAAACGAAAACGTGGGAGATATAATCCATCACGAAGCAGATAAAACTGTTAGAGTTAATTTTAAGGAAACGCCAAACCTTGAAAGCATTTACGAATCAAGCAAGTTAGAAATTACAAAGATTGACGAAAAAACATACGATATATTTGTTCCAGCGGCAACTGTGGCTATTTTGAGATTTTAATTAGAAAAATATAATTTTATATACGTAAGGAGAAAACAAAATGAAAGGTTTAAAAGGCGCATTGATGTTCGCTCAATCAGGTGGACCAACATCAGTTATTAACGCAAGTGCAGCAGGTGTTTTTATCGAAGGTTTATCTAACGATATGATAACAGAAGTTTACGGTGCAGCACACGGCATTAGAGGTATTCTTAACGAAGAATTTTACGATATGTCTAAAGAAGACATCAAAGAATTAGAACTCTTAAAAAACACACCATCATCAGCACTCGGCTCAGTTAGATATAAACTTAAAGACGCATCGGTTGATGACACAGATTATAAAAGACTTTTAGAAGTATTCAAAAAGTATAACGTACGTTATTTCTTCTATAACGGTGGTAACGACAGTATGGATACTTGCAACAAAATTAGTAAATATATGGCTAAATCTGGCTACGAAATGAACGTTATCGGCGTTCCAAAGACAATCGATAACGACCTTTACGGCACAGACCACTGCCCAGGTTTTGCATCTGCAGCAAAATATATCGCAACGTCTATTATGGAAATCAACCTTGACGCTAAGGTTTACGACACGCCAATGATTTGCGTTATCGAAGTTATGGGAAGAAACGCAGGCTGGCTAACGGCTGCTGCTCAACTTGCAAACGCTAAGGGCTTAGGCGCAGACCTTATCTATCTTCCAGAAATTCCATTTGACGTTAATAAGTTCGTTAAAGACGTTAAAGACGTTATGGCTAAAAACAACAACAAGTGTATCGCAGTTGTTTCAGAAGGTATCAAAAATGCAGACGGAGTGTTAGTTTGCGAAGCTTTAGGACAAGCTGGCGCACGTGATAGTTTTGGTCACGCACAACTTGGTGGCGTTGCTGCAACACTTTCTAATATCGTTAAGGCTGAAACAGGTTCAAAAGTTAGAGCAATCGAACTTTCACTTATGCAAAGATGTGCAGCACACTGTGCAAGTGCAACAGACGTTGAAGAAACTTTCGAAGCTGGTAAGCAAGCAGTTAGAGCTGCTGTTAACGGCGAAACAGACAAGATGGTTTGCTATGCAAGAAAAGAAGGTGCTAAGTATGAATGCGAATATAAACTTTTACCATTAGAACTCGCTGCAAACACAGAAAAGACCGTTCCACTAGAATGGATTATCAACAACGGAACAGGCATTTCTAACGAATTCGTTGACTATGCGCTTCCACTTATTCAAGGCGAAGTAAATATGCTTAAAGAAGACGGACTCCCAAGATTTGCTAAATTAAAGAAAGTTTTGGTTAAAAAATAATAGTTTTTAATCGACAAAATTTTTAAAAAGGGCTTGAAAAGTTATTATAAAAGTGATATTATAATAATTAGTAAGTTTAAGGAAAGGTTTTGCTGATGAAAAATTGTTTAATGCAAACTGAATAACTTTCAAGACCTTTTTTATGCACTTATAAAATAAGTTTTTAAAAGAAGCCCTAGTGGCTTCTTTTTTAAATATTTTACAAAAAATTAATTTGTGGAGGAAAAACAAATGAATAAGAACGGATTAATTTATGATGTTCATGAAAAACCGCCTTTTGGCAAGAATCTACTTTTTGCTTTCCAACAAGTATTAGCAATTCTTGCTGCAACGGTGCTAGTGCCTATCCTAGTTGACCAAGGCACAGGCAGAATGAGCCAAGCAGCTGCTTTAATCGGTGCAGGCGTTGGTACAATAGTATATTTGCTATTCACCAAGTTTAGGAGCCCTGTATTTTTAGGCAGTTCATTCGCTTTTATCCCACCACTACTAACAGGTGTTATGTATGGTTATTGCGGTATAATCTTGGGCTCAATATTTGCAGGTTTAGTTTATGTTATTATTGCTTTAATCGTAAAGAAAGTAGGTGCAGGTTGGATTAATAAGTTAATGCCACCAGTTATTATCGGACCAACAGTTGCTCTTATTGGTTTAAGCCTTGCAGGTTCAGCAATGAACAATGTAATGAACATAGCTGTTGATTCTGCTAACTACAACTTATTAGGTATTGCAGTGGGTATTGTAACCTTCTTGGTAACAGTAGTTATTTCTGTTAAAGGAAGCAAAGGTTTAAGAATGATACCATTCATTATAGGTGTTTTGGCTGGCTATCTTGTAGCTGCTATTATCACTCTTATCGGTTATCACGCATGCGGAAGTTTATATTGTAAAATTATAGATTTTTCAAAATTCCAAGCAGTTGCAGACTTTAACAATTGGCTACCAAATATCACTTTTATTGGTGCTATTAAAGAATTAACAAGCGGTGAATTATTGTTAGATGGTGCTGCTGTTGTTTCAATTTTACTTGCTTTTGCTCCTGTTGCATTAGTAGTATTTGCAGAACACGTTGCAGACCACAAAAATTTAGGAAGTATTATCGGTAAAGATTTGCTTAAAGACCCAGGTCTTGATAGAACACTTTTAGGTGATGGTGTTGGTTCTATGGCAGGTGCTTTCTTTGGTGGTTGCCCTAACACAACATATGGTGAAGCTGTTGGTTGTGTTGCTATTTCTGGTAACGCATCAATTAAAACAATTTTCACAACTGCAATTATGTGTATTATTTTAGCCTTTATTTATCCTGTAATGGTATTTATTCAAACAATTCCTGATTGTGTAATCGGTGGTATTTGTATTGCTCTTTATGGCTTTATCGCAGTATCTGGCTTGAAGATGTTTAAAGATGTAGATTTGTCTGATTCTAAAAACCTATTTGTTGTTGCTGCAATCCTTATCCCTGGTATTGGTGGTTTAACACTTAACTTTGGTGTTATTGATGGTGGCATCAACACATTTGCAAGCCCATTAATTAAAATTTCAGCAATTGCTTGTGCGTTGATTTTAGGTATTATAACAAACTTTATCCTAAAGCCAGCAAAGGCTAAAGAAGAAAATAAAGAAGAAAAAGAAGTTGCTTAAAACTTTAGGTGAAAAAATGAAAGAATATAAAAACGTACACATTTTAGACCACCCACTTATTCGTCATAAACTCGCTATTATAAGAGCAAAAAATACTGATACAAAACAATTTCGTGAAGTTGTTGAAGAATTAGCAATGCTTATGGCTTATGAAAGTTTCAAAGACGTTCCAACTCAAGAAATAGAGGTTGAAACGCCACTAGAGAAAACAAAGCAAACGGTGGTTAAAGAAAACTCAATTGCTATCGTTCCTATTCTTAGGGCAGGCTTAGGTATGGTAAACGGCATACTTTCACTATTTCCAGCAGCAAAAGTAGGTCACATAGGTTTATATCGTAACGAAGAAACGTTAGAACCACAAGAATACTATTGCAAATTGCCATCAGGCATTTATGAAAAGGTAGTTATGGTCACCGACCCAATGCTTGCAACGGGTGGCAGTGCAAGTGATGCTATAAAAATGATAAAGAAAAGAGGAACTAAAAAGATTAAACTTTTATGTATCATTGCTGCACCAGAAGGTCTTAAAAAGGTGGCAGAAGACCACCCAGACGTTGAAATATTTATTGCAACGCTAGACAGAGAGTTAAACGAAAAAGGGTATATCCTTCCAGGTTTAGGCGATGCTGGTGACAGAATTTTCGGCACAAAATAAAATAACAAAAACAAAAAAGGCACAACCGTTTGGCTGTGTCTTTTTTAACTTTATTATAAATACTTTTTTAATTCTTGTTCGTATTTTTCTTCAAGTGATAATAATTCTTCAAGCAACGCTAAAACGCCTTCGTCAAGGTTAGTCCCTTCGTTTTTCATTGCTGTAAGTTCGTTAATGCCCATAACAGTGCCGTTAATCATCATTTCTGCAACTTGATTGCGACTGCTGTTAAAAAGCGTTTTCATCTTAATACTACTCCACATCATAGCCTTTTTTAGTGGGTTAATATCTTTAGGCTCGATGTTATGTTCAGCCATAAAACTAGAGATTTTGCCTATGATTTTTTCATAACCTTCATATTCTTCGCTAAGTTCGTTTTTAATATCGTCATCTTCAACGGAAGGGATAAGGTCAGAAATACTTTGAAGGGCAATGTGTGCATTTTTGTAAATATCATTAATTGCTTTTTGGTTATATTCGTTTAATTCCATAATAAAAACTCCTATATAATAAATTTGTAAAAATAGTTTGTGAAAGGTTAATAAAATTATGTAAAAACGTCTGACTTTTTTTGCGTTATAGTATAAAATACTGAGGTAGCCGCTCGAAAGGGGTTTTTTAAGCGTGTAATCCACCCCAAAAAATAAATTCGGCGAGACTGGTTAGCAGGAGGTAAAATTTATGTACGCAATCGTAGAAAACGGTTCAAAGCAGTACAAAGCAGAAGTTGGTCAAGTTATCAGATTTGAAAAACTTTCAGCAAACGTAGGCGACAAAGTAGAATTCAGCGTTTTAATGGTTTCAGATGAAAACGGCGTTAAAGTAGCTGAAGAAGCAAAGGCATTCAAAGTTGTAGGTGAAGTGCTTGAACAAGGCAAAGATAAGAAAATTATCGTCTTCAAATACAAGGCAAAGAAAAACGAAAGAAAGAAACAAGGTCACAGACAACCATTCACGGCTGTTAAGATTCTTGAAATCGTTGCGAAGTAAGGACGGAGGGTATAGAA
>JAZNBU010000044.1:0-18794 GCA_045587245.1 Christensenellaceae bacterium | reverse complement strand
TGTTGTAAAGCTGCGCTTTCTTTAGCCTTTTCTGTCACAGACGTGAACGTTGGAATTAATACTGCTGCAAGTATTGCAATTACTGCAATTACTATTACTAGTTCTACGATTGTAAAACCTTTTTTCATCTTTTTCATTTTTATTTTCTCCTAAATTTTATTTGATTGTTTCTCCCCGTGAATCCTCACGGGGATAAAGTTTGTTTTTTTTATATATTGCTATTTGATTTTAAATATTATCTTTTGCCAGCCTTAAACGCATTATAAACATCTGACTTAAATGTAAAGTATTCTGCACCCCATTCGCCATCTGCAGCACCATCATCGTTTACTACATATTTGCTTGTAGAAATTGAAGAATCAACTTTGTTGTTGCTAAATGTTATATTTGCTACAGAAATCTCGCCTTTATTACGTAACCCTTCGTTTAATGTAATGATACCAGCTTGAGTTGAAGAAACATCAGTAAACGTATTGTCAGAGATAGTTATATTAATATAGCCCTTAACATCGCTTTCTGTTGCACCACTATTTTTTTGAGCACAGAATTGAATAACGCTTCTCTTGCTACCCGTTACACCACTAAATGTGTTGCCTGTGATAGTAATTGAACCAGTGTTATCTTCACCTAAAACATATACAGGTATATTAAACACACGTGCGCAGTTAATAAATTGGCAATCCTTTACAGTAAGGTTTCCTTCATATCCGGTGTTAGAATCGTTTTGTACGTTAAATATATAACTTGTTGCGTCAATGAAAACACAACCGTCAAAAGTAACGTTGTTAAGCAATATTGCAGTTGTAGCAATATTATAGAAATAACAATTCTTAAACGTAATGTTCTTTACACCAGATATAGCCGTTGGTTCGTTGAATACTTTGTTTTCAACCAATGTAGCATCTTTGATATCACCTGCTACTGTGCCTTGAGTTAAAGTAGTCACGTCTTCGCCAGAACCTTGAGCCCCATTAATTACTACGCCATTAATTGCTGTAACGTTAGATAATGTTGTAGTAGTGTTAATAAAGTGACCTGCAAGGTCTATTGTGTAAGATGTACCATCGTTAAAGTGAGTTTTGTAATATCCTTTTTCAGTAATATTTGTCATAGCGATATATTTAGTTGCGCCAGGAACCTTGTCAATGGCGTTGTTTTGCCACAAGAACCAAAGGTCACTAACTCCCACGCCTTTCGTTTCTGGATATACTACAGAATTGTCTTTAACTAAATACATTGTGTTGCTTTCTTTATGGTAAGCATAATGTGAGTTAGAAGAGTATGGATTGTACTTTCCTGCAAAGCCGTTTTTATTCAACGCTAAGATAGCATCACTTGCGTAATCAATATCGTCTGTAATAGCTTCTGAAGCTAATGTAACGTTTGCATTTCTAATAAACGACTTGTCGTTGCTTAAATTTGCTTTTTCAACTACGTTAGAAAATACTGGAATTAAAACAGCTGCTAAGATAGCGATAACTGCTATAACGATTACGAGTTCTACGATAGTAAAACCTTTTTTAAGTTTTTTCATTTCTTTTTCTCCTTTAAAATTTGTTTTAATTATTTTTGATTAGAGTTTTTGTTAAAACGTTATAATCAATATAATCAACACAACATCACACACTTTGTTAAATATATTTTTTGTGTATATTTTGCCTTAAAAAGTTGTGTAATTAAATTTTTTAAAGGTCTTTTTAATTTTACTTCGCTTATTTTTCTTAGTATAGCACGCACTTTTTCAACCGTTTTCATTGCGAGTATTACACATACTATAAAGAAAAGTAGCATTATTATAAGTTGGATAGCTGATATTGCGCTTAAACTTCCTATTACAGGGAAATTAATAGACTCGTTTATCATCAGATAATATTCTCTGCCATAAAGGTCGGTAATCCAACTAGCAACAAAGCTGTTTTCATCAGAAGCAAGTAAAACGAATAACAGACAAATAAGTGCGATTAGATAGCTAACACGCATAATTTTCATCTTGCATTTGACTAAACATAAAAACATCAAAAAGTTAACAAACAAATACCCAACGAGCAAATTATTCAAACCGTTTTACCTCCTTCTATTATTTTTTTGTCATAAATCGACTATTTATTATTAAATTATACATCAACTCTTAAAAATTGTCAACAACTATCTTAAGTTTTTCGACATTTTATTACACGGCTTAACCCAACGTTAATTGTGGATTGCTTCTATATATTTATATATAATATATTATCGTTATCGTAAAATGACTTTTAAAACCATCTTTTCTTGACTTATTTAACAAATATTTTAAATACGCTTGCAATTTTTGTGTAAAAAACTATATAATAATTATATGAATAAGATTTTTAATAAAAACGATTATAAATTAAACGACAAAGTTTACAAGGTAATTATAGATACCGACCCTGGCGTTGATGATGCAGCTTGCCTTATTTATGCTTTTTTTGATGAAAACATTGATATAAAGCTTTTAACAACCGTCGTCGGCAACACTTCTCTTGACAAAACGACCAGAAATCTCTTGCATTTAATGGATATTTTTGACATTGACCTTCCCGTTGCCCGTGGTGCACAAAAAGCTATGCATAGGGAAAGTATAAACGCCGAATTTATTCACCAAAAAGAAGGGCTTGGTGGGTATGAGCCATTTGGTAGTATTTCACACAAACTTTTAGATGTTGATGCAATCGAAGCGATGTATAAAGTGCTAAAAGAAGGCGACGGAGACATTATTCCTATTGTTTTAGGGCCACAAACCAACCTTGGCTTGCTTTTTACTAAGCACCCAGACATAATAGAAAAAATTCCACAAATAGTGTTTATGGGTGGCTCGCCTTTTGGAAACCCTAAATATCCTGACCACATTTCGTTTAATATTTCCTCTGACCCAGAAGCCTTTAAAATTGTGCTTGACAGCAAAATTCCACTCGTTATGGTTCCGTCTGACGTGGGAAGAAGAAAGGCGCATTTATCAGAAGAGTTCGTAAACGATTTAGCCGAGATTAACGATGCAGGAAAATTGCTTGCAAAAATGTATTCTAAATATTGGGAGCCTAATTACCCTGATAAGCGTGTTGCCACAAACGATTCTCTTGCGCTATTTGCACTATGTTACCCAAAAATGTTCACGTTTGAAAAGGTTAGCGTTTCGGTTGACCTTAAAGATAGCCCAGGAAAAACTTTTGTTGATTTTAATGGAACGGGCAACGTGTTGTTTATTTCCGACGTTGATAGAGAAGCTTTTTTAAATCTTCTTATATCCGACCTTGAACAAATAAACCAAAAACGATTAAACAATAAATATTAAAATAAATGATTAATAGAAAAAGCACTAAATCAGTGCTTTTTTATTTTTGGCACAAAAACGGCTTAAAAATCGACTTAATTCTTAAAAATATCGATAAATTTGACAAATTTTTATACTTGTGATAAAATAATAATAATTTTTCTCATTGTAGAATAATTTTAAAAACAAAAGGAGATTTTTATGGAACCTAAAATTTACATTCCTTTGTTGCTAATTATCTTTGCAGCAGTCGTCACTTTGTGTTATGTTTTTGTTCTATTTCGCAAAGTTTCACGATTAAAGTTAGGCAACAAAAAAGTTGAAGAACTTCAACAGTATATTCACGGTGGTGCAATGACTTTCCTTATTCGTGAATATAAACTCATTATACCTTTCGTTATCGGCGTTGGTATTTTACTTGCAGCACTTGGCTTTATCCCAGCACTTCAAGGTGCAGAAGGGATTGGCTGGCAATCGGCAATTTGCTTTGTTATCGGCGCTCTTTTCTCTGCAGCGGCAGGTTGGATTGGTATGTCAATTGCAACTAAAGCAAATGCAAGAACTGCAATTAAAGCACAGGAAGAAGGCATGTCTGGTGCGTTAAAAACTGCTTTTGGTGGTGGCGCAGTGCTTGGACTTTCAGTTGCAGGCTTTGGTCTTTTAGGTCTTGTTGCAATTTTCCTTGTAGTTTATTTTATAAGCACAGACGTTGCACTCCCTGTTCAAATACTAACGGGCTATAGCCTTGGTTGTTCTCTTATCGCTTTGTTTGCCCGTGTTGGTGGTGGTATTTACACAAAAGCTGCCGACGTTGGTGCTGACCTCGTAGGCAAACTTGAAGCAGGCATACCTGAAGATGATGCAAGAAACCCAGCCACAATTGCTGATAACGTTGGCGACAACGTTGGCGATATCGCAGGTATGGGTTCTGACCTTACAGAATCTTACGTTGGCTCAATTATTTCATGCTTAACTATGGCGCTTTTCACTTTCGGCACAAGCATGAATAGTTATAAATTCTTGCTCTTCCCACTGCTCATTTGTGGAATTGGTATTTTAGCATCAGTCTTATCTGCAATTATCGTTCGTTCAAGAAACTGGAAAGACCCACATAAAGCATTAAACATTGCAACCTACATAGCAACTGGAATAGTTGTTGTTGCTTCTGTGCTTTTGGCTATATTCTTTCTCGGCGAATGGAAATATATGCTTTGCGTTATTGTCGGTCTTGCTTCGGGTGTGGCAATAGGCTTTGTTGCAGAACTTTATACTTCTGATGAATATAAGGCTGTTAAGCAAATTGCAAAAGAATCTCAAACAGGTCACGGCACAAACATTATTGCTGGTCTTGGCGTAGGCATGAAATCTACTTGGCTTACTATCGTTTGCCTTGCGCTTGCTATCGCACTTGCATATTTCTTTGGTGGTGGCATTGAAGCTGGCGCTTATGGCATTTCTCTTGCTGCCGTTGGTATGCTTTGCACAGTTGGTATAACCGTTTCTGTTGATGGATATGGACCTATCGCCGATAATGCTGGTGGTATTGCTGAAATGGCAGGTCTTCCTAAAGAAGTTCGTGGAATAACAGATAAGCTTGATGCTGTTGGCAACACTACTGCGGCTATAGGTAAAGGTTTCTGCATTGGCTCAGCAACCCTTACTTCGCTTGCATTTATATTATCGTTTATTCACGCAGCAAATATTGAAATTAGTCTTTCTAACCCTTGTGTACTTATAGGTTTGCTTATCGGTGCAATGCTCCCTTACCTATTCTCAGCAATGACTATTGCTTCAGTAGGAAAAGCTGCTAATAAAATGGTTGAAGAAGTTAGGTCTCAATTTGAAAATGACCCTGCTATATTAGAAGGCAAAAGCGTTCCTAATTACAATCGTTGCATAGACATTTCAACAAGAGCATCTCTCCGTGAAATGATTGCCCCTGGTCTTCTTGCAATCTTAGCACCTATCGTTGCCGGCTTAATCTTTGGCCCTGCAGGTCTTGGTGGACTCTTAATAGGTGGCCTTGTTTCAGCAATTATGCTTGCTGTGTTTATGGCTAACTCAGGTGGCGCTTGGGACAATGCAAAAAAATACATAGAATCTGGTGAGTTTGGTGGTAAAGGTAGCGACACTCATAAAGCGGCGATAACAGGTGACACTGTTGGCGACCCACTTAAAGACACTGCTGGTCCTGCAATGGATATTTTGATTAAACTTATGTCAGTTATATCACTTATCCTTGTGCCTGTGCTTATAAAAATAACACCACTTTGGGATATAATTGTAAATATATTTACCAACCTTTAATATTGTGAATTAAAAACTATAAAAGCACACTTAAGTACTAGTGTGCTTTTTATTATGTTAATAATAAAATTACTTAAAAAAGAAGTTAGGATTATATAAAAAAGTCGTATCTTTTTGATACGACTTTTTTTGGAGCTGGTGACGGGATTCGAACCTGCGACCTGCTGATTACGAATCAGCTGCTCTACCGACTGAGCCACACCAGCGAATAAGCGTAAATTTTATCTATGCATTATATTATCACAAAACAAATAAAATCGCAATAAATTTTACGCTCTAATTTTAAATTTATTATTTTGTCAAAAGCTTTTTTATCTTTTTAGCATTGTCTTTGCCTAATTTATAGCCTTGCTCAATGGCAAAATCAATATCCTTAAGTTTATATTGGTTCATATTCCCAAGCTCTGGCAAAAGATATAGGTCGGCTTTTTGTTTTTTCTTTTTATTTTCGGTAATTTCGTTATCGGTAATTTCAAAAACTCGAGAAAGCAAGGTAAAAATATTATACTTTTTATCGCAACTTCTTATCTCTCCCAAAACGTCAACGGCAACTATAACGTCAGCGCCCATATCTCTTACTGCTTCGACAGGCACTCTTTCAACGACTCCACCATCAACTAATAAATATCCGTCTTTTGCAACAGGCCTGAACACCGATGGGATTGACGAGCTTGCAACAACGGCTTCGCACACCTCGTCATCGCTATCGCCTAAAACAATTTTATTGCCACTTATAACGTCAGTTGCGACACAAGCAAATGGGATTTTTAAGCCGGAAAACTTAGTCAAACCTAAATACTGTTTTATTTTTTTGCGCATTTTTTGCGAACGAAGTAGCGCCGCTCCACCAAGTGGATTGAGCGAAAGGTCAAATATGTCAGAAGCCTTTAGTTTTTTTACGATATTTGTCATTTGTTCTACGGTCAAACCTTTTGCATAGCACGCCCCTACAATGCTACCCATAGAAGTGCCACTTATATAATCAGGTTTTATGCCTTCTTCTTCCATCGCCCTTAAAAAACCTATATGGCTTACACCACGGCTTCCACCAGCGCCAAGAGCAAATCCTAATTTCTTTGCCATTTTTATTCCTCGATTTTTTTAATTCACTTGTTTTATTGCCTATATATTAACACAATAAACGTAAACTTTCAAGTATTTACTTGAATTTTAGACTGCCTTTTGATATAATGAAAATATGAATTACCATATAGATACAGGTTTAATAATAGAAAAATTTAACATTGACTGCGAGTGCCCTTTATGCGAAATTAAAAAAGTGGTTGAAGAACAGTTCTTGCACGAATTCCTAAACGATGCCGTTATGGAGGATAACACTAGGATTAAGGTGGGAAAACTCGGTTTTTGCGATAGGCACTTTGATATGCTATTTTCAAGACAAAATAAACTGTCGGTTGCCCTTCAAATAAGAACAAGAACAGAAGTTTTGCAAGAGCATTTGACCGAGCTTAAATCGCTTAAGGGCGCAAAAAAACAAGCCGAATATATTGAAAAGGCCATGGGGACTTGCGTTATTTGTGACCTTACTAACGAAAGTATGGTTAAATACTACAAAACCGTTGCGCAAATGTTTGCAAAGGAAAAGGATTTTTTCAAAACGCTTATTTCGTCTAAAGGTTTTTGTATGCACCACTACGCAATGCTACTTAAATACGCAAGTAGCGCAAGCGTGTTTGCAAAAGATTACGTCAATCTTTTAAGTGGCGTGCAAATGCGTGGAATTTCTAGAGTTGACGCAGACCTAAAAAAGTTTTGTGATAAGCACGACTATCGCAACGCCAACGAACCACTAGGTAATGCTGAAACTGCACTTCCAAGAATTCGCACCAAACTCTATGGCAAAAAATACGATTAATTAAAATTTAAGGTTTTGTTATACAAAAAAATGACTGATTTTTTTCAGTCATTTTTTGTTTGTTTATTTTTGAAAGATTTTTTTCTTGATTGTGATTAGCATTATAACTGATAAAATTGCCGAAAATAAACAAGCAACCGAATAATTTAGCCAAAGCCCATCAAGTTTTAACGGCAACAAAATTGCAATTGCAAGAAGCGGGAAAACCAAACAGATTGAAAGCGAAATTATGAGTGCTGGCAACGGCTTTTCTATTGCGAGCAAAAATGTTTGTATGGTGTGGCTTATCCACTTAAAGATATATGCCGTGCCAAAAAGTCTTAGTGCGTGCGCTGAGTATTCTAAAAGCGAAATGTCGCTTAAAAAGGCGCTTGATAATGTTTTTGGAATTACAAACATGAGCACGGCAAAGAAAATAGAAGTTATTGCGGCTGCTATAAACGAATATTTAACAAGCAGTTTAACCCTTCCGTTTTCGTTTGCTCCATAGTTATACCCTATTGCTGGTTGCATTGAGTCCAAAATTCCATATAACATTTGCTCTACGTTGCCACCGATAGTGAATAGCAAGCCATACACAATAACGGCGTTTTCGCCACCGAATTTTATGAGCATTATGTTCATTACTATTGAAAACACCCTGCCTGCAACGTTTGTTAAAAAAGCTGGCGTGCCATTTGATACGATTTCTTTTAGCATTTTAGAGTTTGCCTTAAACTTAACAAACTTTAACTGTAGCTTTCCTGTAAAGAAAAAGGAGTATGCTACAGCAATACAAATCACTAATATAACGTTTGCACCAAATGCTGCGCCTTGTATTCCCCAACCAAAACCGACAACGAATAAGAGTTCTATTAAAACAGTGCCTATGCTCATAAACACGTTAATGAGCAAGCTAGTTTTTATCTTGCCAGAAATTTTCAGGTAGTTATCCACGGCGAAAAACAGTGTTGATATCGGCGAAAACAACGCATAAACCCTTGCGTATTTTACGCCATACGTAGCAAGATCGCCAGAAGCCCCAACAAGTGCCATAAAACTTGGCGCTAAAAAGTATAAAAGGGCCCCGACTACTATACCTGTTATAATAATTAAAAGGGTTGAATATGTAAAATATTCGTTGGCCTTTTTATCTTCTTTTTTGCCTAGTAAAATGGCGATAGGCACAGATGAGCCTACGCCAATTAAATCTGCAAGCGCAAAATTAATGATAACAAGTGGCATAGCAAGGCCTAAGCCACCAAGCGCTACACTGCCAACAAACTTGCCCACAAACACGGCATCAAACACAGTGTAAACTGACATCATAAGCATACTTATCCCGCCTGGGATTGATGCTTTTAAAAATAATTTTAACGGCTTTGTATGTAAAAATAATCTTTTATTGTCCATTATTCTTGCTCTTGTTGTTCTTCCACGTTTTCTTGACCTACGCTTATTGCTTTTTCAATAATGGCTAAGAGTTCGGCTTTGCCATATCCGTTATCGGCACTAGTTGCAGTCACGTCGGCATACCCCACTCTTAAGGACGCTGCAATCTCGTTTATTCTTGGCTTAATTCTTGTTTTTGCAAGCTTATCGGCTTTAGTTGCAACAAGCGCAAACGGAACGGCATAATGATATAGATAGTTTATCATCATTTTATCGTCACTTGTCGGCTCGTGCCTAATATCCACCAGCGAAAGAAGTAGCTTTATGTTTTGCGTGCCTAAAAAGGTTTCTAAAAGTTTTCCCCACTTTTGCTTTTCTTCCTTTGGCGCTTTTGCAAAGCCATAACCAGGAAGATCGGCAAGCACAAACTCGCCGAAGTCAAAGTAGTTTATAAGCCTTGTTCTACCAGGCGTTGTAGAAGTTTTAGCCAGCTTTTTCTTGTTTGCAAGCATGTTAATAAGCGAACTTTTGCCAACGTTTGACTTGCCTGCAACGGCAATTATAGGCTTATCAGTTTGATAAAACTTATCCACGCTTGCAACGCTTGTTATAAAAACAGCATCTTTAATCTTCATAATTTTTCCTTAATTATTTATCGCCCTTTCAAAAACTTCATCAATATTTTCTACGGCAATAAACTCAATGTTTTCTCGTATTTCTTTTGGAATATCAACTAAATCTTTTTGGTTTTCTTTAGGAATTATAATGTTTTTAATTCCTAATCTATAAGCGGCAAGTGACTTTTCTTTAAGTCCACCAATTGCAAGAACCTTACCCCTTAGCGTGATTTCACCCGTCATAGCAACACCCTTTTTAACGGCTCTATTAGTAAATGCCGAAAGTATTGCCGTTGCCATAGTTATACCTGCACTAGGCCCGTCCTTTGGCGTTGCACCTTCTGGAACGTGGATATGAATATCCGTCTTTTCAAACCTATCTTTGTCAATTTGATATTTATCTGCGTTTGCACGAATGTAGCTAATCGCCGCCCTTGCAGACTCTTTCATAACTTCGCCAAGCTTGCCTGTTAAAACTATCTCGCCCTTGCCTTGCATTAAAGAAACTTCTATGGTCAAGGTCGTTCCCCCAACGCTCGTCCAAGCAAGCCCTGTTGCTGCGCCAACTTCATCTTTATCAAGCGCCAAATCCCTTGCGTGCTTTTTGATGCCGAGATATTCGCTTGCAACTTGGTTATCAATCACTTGCTTTTTAAGTTTTGGTTTTTGCGCAACTTTAGTTGCAACCTTTCTAACAACGCTTGCGATTTCTCTTTCTAAATTTCTAACACCGGCTTCGGCAGTATAGCTAGTTATTATTTCTTCAATTCCGTCATCTGTAAAGGCAATATTTTTCTTTGTTAAGCCGTTAGCCTCTAATTGCTTTGGAATCAAATATTGCTTTGCAATTTGTAATTTTTCTTCCTTTGTATACCCCGAGATTTCTATTACTTCCATTCTGTCGAGTAGTGGATAAGGAATAGTATCAAGCGAGTTAGCCGTCGTTATAAACATAACTTTAGATAGGTCGAACGGCACTTCTAAAAATCTATCTCTAAAAGTAGTGTTTTGTTCTGGGTCAAGAACTTCTAAAAGCGCACTCGCTGGGTCGCCGTGTATATCAGATGAAAGTTTGTCTATTTCATCAAGCAAGAACACAGGGTTATTTGAACCTGCATTTTTAAGCCCAAAGATAATCCTACCTGGCATTGCGCCCACGTAAGTTCTTCTATGTCCCCTAATTTCCGATTCGTCTTTAACGCCACCGAGACTCATTCTAACAAACTTTCTATTTAGCGCTCTTGCAATAGACGTTGCAACCGAAGTTTTACCTACCCCCGGAGGCCCAACGAAACATAAAATAGGGCCTTTGATTTTTTTTGTAAGTTTTAATACTGCAAGATATTCGATAATTCTCTTTTTAACCTTTTCCAAACCAAAATGGTCTTTATCCAAAACCTGCATTGCTTTTTTAAGGTCGTCGGTATCTGCAGTGCTATAACTAAACGGCAATTCTTTTATCCAATCGAGATAATTTAGTATAATTGAATAATCTGGAGAAGACGGATTAATTTTATCAAGCCTTGCAATTTCCTTTAGTGCCTTTTCTTCAATAGCACTTGGCAAGCCTTTATCAATTATAGTCTTTTTTAGTTCTTCAAGTTCGTTTAAGTCGTCGCCGAGTTCATCGTGAATAGCCTTGAGTTGTTCTCTAAGATAAAACTCTTTTTGGCTTTTGTCAATGCTTGTGCGAACTTTTGAAGTAATTTTACGCTCTAGTTTTGCAATCTCTACTTCGTTTTTGAAAAGCTTTTCAAACTCTATCGCTCTTTTTTCGGTGCTATCAATCTCTAAAATCCTTTGCACGTCTCTCTCGTTTAAGTGCGCCGTTGATAAAACGTTATCGATATATTCGTTAACGTCTGAAATGCTAGTAAACAAGGCCAGCACGTCTTTATTAATGCCTTTATCAAGAAGTGCGTATTCTGCAAACACGTTTTTGCAAACTCTTAAATATGCCTCGTGCAAAACGCCGTCTTCAATAGGAATATAAGGGCTATCCACAATTTTTACTGCAAAATATCCCTTGTCGTTTGTAAAGCTAGTTATCTTTACTCTTTTTAGCGCTTGAACTGAAATTTTTAGCGATGCGCCTTGTCCTTTTATAACTTGTTTGATATGCGCCAAAACGCCCACCTTTAAAATTTCGCTCTTTTTTGGGTTTTCTATAAACGCATTTTTTTGTGGGGCAATAACTACTTTAGAATCTCTCGAAACTGCCATATTAATAGCGTTTATCGATGCTATTCTGCCCACCTCAAAATTAAGTATAGTTTTAGGGAAAAGCGCCTTTCCTCTAAGCGCCACTAATGGATATTCGTTTTGTTCATCATTTATTAAGTCTTTATCTTTGCTGTTTTCTATATTTTCATTTTCGTTTAATACGACTTGTATTTGCTGTTCCATATTCTTCCTTTTATGTATCTTCTTTGGTTTATTTTACAAACAGTATTTTTCTAATAAGTATAAAATCGGCATATCCTTAAAATCAACCGTAATTTCTTTTGCCACTTGTTTTAGTTTATCACTCGCATCACCGACGGCAACGCCATGCCACTCTCCACCAACAAGTGGGATATCGTTGGTGCTGTCCCCCACGGTTAAAACTTCGCTAAGCGGGATATTATAATGTTTTGCAAGTATCTTAACGGCCTCGCCCTTGTTGTACTTTTTATTGATACACTCAAGCAAATATTTTGCGCCAGAGTTAAACATAATATCCGTTCCAGCATATTCGCCGTTATATTTTTCCATAAGAGCATTAATCTTTTCAGGCTCGCAAAGAGCGCACATTTTGCTAACCATTTTGTTTTGGGTTAAAATTTCTGCCCCTAAATTATCCACGCAAATAGCCTCTGTTTTTAACATACCGGCGTAAATCTTAATGTATTCGGTATATTTTGGGTTTGGCTGATAATATAACTTTTCGCCAACGTAGGCAAGCGCCAAAGTATCGTCACGAACAAACTTTTCAACCACCTCGCTTGCATCGTTTGGAGTTAAGCCACCTTCTAAAATAGGCTTGCCACTTTCAATATCCTTTATCATAGCGCCTTGAAAAGCCACGCATAGACCACTTAAACTTGCGTTTTGGCAAATTCTTCTTACAGAACTAAACATCCTGCCCGTGCAAACGACAAACTTGCCACCTTTAGCTTGAAACTTTTTTATTGCCGAAAGAGTTTTTGCATCTATATCGTTTTGTGGGGCACTTCCAAGCGTGCCGTCATAATCGCTTATAACTAATCTATATTTCACTTTAATCCTTCCTTTGTAAGTGCCTCTATTATAAGCCCTGCTTGAGCCTCGCCTATGCCTTTAACTTTCATAAGCTCTTCTTTTGATGCGCTTATTATTCCACTCAAATCCTTAAACGCCATAATAAGCGCTTGTCTTTTAACCTTGCCTAACCCTTTAACTTGGTCTAGCACTGATGAAAGCGCCCTTTTGCCCCTTAAACTTCTGTGATAGTTAATGGCAAATCTATGCGCCTCATCTCTTATTCTTTGCAACATTTGCAAGCAATAATCACGCTTTTGCAAAATTATAGGCTCTTTGCTATCCAAAACGAAAATTTCTTCTTCACGCTCGGCAAGGGCAATTAAATCTATATCTTCAATTTCAAACTCGTCAAAAACCTCTTTTATGCTTGAAAGCTGACCTTTTCCCCCGTCAATGATAATTAAATCTGGTTTTGGAAACTTTTCGCTGTCCGTTTTAAGCCTTATAAGCCTTCTTCTCATCATTTCTTGATGGCTTTTAAAGTCGTCTGCGCCTTCAACCGTTTTTATCTTAAACCTGCGATAAGAATCAAGGTCTTTTTCGCCGTCTATAAACACTACCATACTGCCCACTTTATCCACGCCACTTATGTTGGAAATGTCATAGCACTCCATACGCTTTGGATAGCGACTAAGGTTTAGTTTTTGCATTAAACTCTTGCACGCATTGATTGTCATATCGTTCTTGTGCTCGATTTTATTGGTTGCCGTTTGTAAATGCTCTATGGCATTGGCTTCTGCCATGTCTGAAAGTTGCTTTCTTATACCTTGATGAACAGCCAAAATGCTAACCGATTTATTAAAATCTTGTTTAAAATATTTTTCTAAAATGTCACTATCAGAAATTTCTATCGAACTTATAATTTCATCAGGTATTTCCACACCGTTTTTGTAATACCTAAGCACAAATTCTCTTAAAAAATCGCTGTCTGTTTGTCCAAAGTGAGAAAATGAAAAGTTCTTTGCGCCAAGCATTCTTCCACTTCTAACGATAAGTAAACTTATAACGCTATAAATATCGTTTGTTTTATAGGCGATTATATCAGCATTTAAGAACTTGTTTAAAGAAGTTATTCGTTTTTGCTTAATTTTTTCCAAACTGAAAAGTTTGTCCCTAAACTTTAAGGCAAGTTCAAATTCTTCTTTTTGGCTGGCAAAAAGCATCTTTTCTTTTAAGAGTTGTTCAGCAAAAGAAATATCTCCAGACAAAAAGTCTATGGCCTTATTAACCCTATCCATATACTCATCACGGCCAACACGCCCCGTACAAGGCGCAACACATTTTTTAATATGATAGTTTAAGCACTCTTTTATAGGCTTTGCACCTAATTTTTTTGTGCAAGGTCTAACGCCAAATGCTAAGTTTATAATTTCCAAAACGTCTCTTACGCTAACCCCACCCATGAACGGACCAAAATATTTAGCGCCGTCCTTTTTGATTTTTCGTGTGATGGTAAAGGTAGGAAAATTTTCTTTTAAGTCGATTTTAAGGTATGGATACGTTTTATCATCTTTAAGCAAAATGTTATAACGTGGCTTGTGTTTTTTTATAAGGTTATTTTCTAATGACAAAGCATCAATTTCGGTTGGCGCAATGATATAATAAAAGTCTTTGACGTGACTAACCATCGCCATAACTTTATCAGTTTTGACGCTTGCTTGAAAATATTGCCTTACCCTGTTTTTAAGGTTTTTTGCCTTGCCAACGTATATAACTTGCCCTGCGCTATCAAGCATTACGTAAACGCCAGGGCTATCGGGAAGATGTTTTAGTTTTTCTCTTATAATATCCACCCTTTTATTATAAACCATTTTAAAATAATTTACAAGTAGTTAATACCCCAAAAACTCCACTCCTTTTAAAAGAACGTCATTTAAAGTATCGTTTCTAAGCGAATAAAAAACCACTTTGCCCTGTCTTCTGGTTTTAACGGCGTTTAAGTTTTTTAGAAGTCTAAGTTGATGCGAAACGGTTGTTTGGTTTAACGATAAAAGCGTTGATAGGTCGCTAACGCACATTTCACTTATGGCAAGCGCAGATATCATTTTAAGGCGTGTGTAGTCAGAAAACATAGAAAAAAAGCAAACTAAGTCATCTAAAATTTCGCCTTTCGGCACGTAGTCGTTTACTAAAGATTGAAGTCTTTTATCAAGTAATATTTCCATAAATAAGCCCCCTTTTTTGTATTTTTAATACATAATAAATACTTGCACATATATTTTAACAAAAATATGCTTGCACATTTTTATATAAATTAACGCATATAATAGAAAAATAGCGAATTTTATATAAAAGGAGGATTTACTATGCTATCAAATAATCTTACTTTAATCGCACTGCTATTTTTACTCACTTGTAATAACAGCATAAACCCAACGCAATTATTATTGCTACTTGCCCTGCTTAGCACGACTAACGGCATAGGCTTATTTAACAATAATAACAATTGCAACTGCAATGGCTAATGGCATATGCTTGATAAACAACCGATAAAACACAAAAAGGGACTACTTCTTGCAGTCCCTTTTTGTGTTTTTTGTTTTTTTATTTTGTCACACAAGCAAATTCTACTGTTGTACTATTGCAAACAACATATCTTGCTGTTCTTTCACCCATCTCATTAACATCATTACTTTCATATAATCTTAACTCTACAGTAATTGATTTGCCTAAATTTTCTTCTCTTAGATTATATGTTCGACAGTTAAAGTATTCTCTTGTGCCATCGCTTTTAGTTTGACAGTAATCAAGCAATATATCGTAAGTAATAGTGAATTGACCTCCAAATCCTTGCGACATTAAATAATAAATAGTGCCTTCTGTTGCACCTGCTGGTACATCCATTGCCACCCATGGAATTCCGAAATACGAACCACAAATCCCTGCAGAACCTTCTGCTAAATCATCATTTATTATGATAGCAAAATCTGCAATCCAGTCCTTATACTTTTCGCTAGATGCTACTAAGTCAGGATCGTCTTTATTTTCTCCATTTAAATCGTGTGTAGTAGTGAAAGCAAATAAGCTGACGGTGCTTTCATCAGTCACAAAACTCATAGAACCTTGTGATAAAGATAAGCCTTGATTACCTTGAAGTATAGTTGCTTTAGGTTTATCTGCTGGATCTAATCTATTTGGGTCAGCAGGTCTATAGTCAGCAAGCAGTTCAACTTCATCTTTTGTATAGATTTTATTATCTGAAGTTTTATAAGTTACGTCACTACCTGTGCCAGAAACGGTAACTAAAATAATCTCGTTCTTTTCTTTGTTCCATACAAATGCAGTGCCTGACGTTAAAGGAACGTATTTATCTGAATTTATTCCATTATCAGCCAATGCTTTTCTTACGTCTTCAATGCTGTCAAAATCATTAGCAACTCCTTCTGCTTTAAGAATTGTGTTCATTTGACGAAGTGCTTGTTGGTCAACACTCATTTTTGACTTTTCAATAACACTCGAAAAGGTTGGAATGAGAACTGCAGCAAGAATTGAAATAACTGCAATAACGATAACCAACTCAACAATTGTAAATCCTCTTTTGTTTTGTTTCATAAAACATCTCCTTTATAAAAAATTTTTATCTATCTAAAACACTTAAATTAACAGCATATTTAGGTATTGCCTAAATGTCAAGCATTTTTAGGCATTACTTAAATATAATATAGTTATGGAAAATAATTTAGATAAAATAATAAGTCAAAACATAAGACAAGAAATTGAAAATTCGGGAAAGAGCAAGACAGCTATTGCAAGAGCAATAGGTGTGTCAAATCCAACCATATCACAATATGTCTCTGGAAGAATCCAACCTTCTCTTTTCACTCTTTCAAAGCTCTGCGTCTTTTTAGATTGCTCTGCCGATGACATTTTGAATATAAGAAAATAACACGAAAACCTCCCAGCAAGAAACGACAATATCTTTGGGAGGTTTATTTTCATGCACATTTTAAATTATTCTTACAAATTTTATTATACAATCCTTTACAGTTTAAAAAAGGACTGCTTTTTGCAGTCCTTTAATTTTATTATTAACTATCTATGCTTACATTTAACACTTTCACCATTACTTTGTTTATTTTATCCCATTAGACCTTGTGCATGCGACAATAATTATAATATTCTTTCGATAATAATTATAATATATTTTCGACAATAGTTATAATATACTTTCGACAATAATCGACAATATAAGTCAATATTAGTAAAACAATAGGTGGTTAATCGGTTTCACCACCGGAATTGATGTGTTATAATATGTTTAGTTTCTAAAATCCGTTCTACCTAAAAGATAGTCAGGTGAAACATTGAAATAGTCGCAAAGCAATTCTATTATTTCTAATTCAGGCAGAAAGTTTTTGCTAAACCATTTTGAGATACTGCTTTTGTCAAATGCACAATCGCTAGCTACTTTATAATGTGAAACGTCTTTTTCATAGCACAATTCTTCAAAGCGCTGATAGAAAGTTATGCCGTTAGAAGATTTATCAAAACCTTCTTCATTTGTCTTTCCTAAAAGATAGTTTATCGGTATGTTAAAAAAGTCAGCAATTCGCATTAACGTTTTGACACTAGGAATAATACCATACAAAAGAGCGTTTGAAAGCGTGCTTTGACTTAAAGGAATAAGCTTTGCTATCTCTGTGCGATTATAGTCCGAATCTTCAAGTATTGAATTAAATCTTTTTTGAAATGATAAAGATATAGCCAATTAATAACTCCCCCTCTAATTATTTAGGTGGCTAATACAACAAAACACCTATACATATAGTATAAGTGTTAAAAAATTAAATATAGGTGACTTATAAGAAACGTCACACAAGGAGCATTATGAAAATTTTAACAAAAGAGTGGGCTGAAAGACTAGAACAAGTGAATAAATTGTATGAAACTAAAAATTTTAAGCAAGCAAATAAACTGTTAAAAGAAGTTGAATGCAAAGCACAAAAAGCAAACCAATTAACCGAAACTGCCGAATACTATTTATCAAATGGATTTATACTTGATGATGTTGTTTATGAGTTTGTAAAAAGAGAATATTCACAAGATAGAGATTATTTTATAAATGTCAGTGACTTTAATGTTTGCATAGAAAATTATCAAATATTAGAGAGAGAAAATTTCAAAATAAAGGATACATATGTTTATTCTGCCGAACTAATTTATAATTCTAATAAACGTTATGAACTACACTTATTATTAGTTAATGTGGATAAACACGCTAATAAAAAATATTGGTATTTTACTTTAATGGGCACTAACATTAAGTTCGTTAGTTACCAACAATAAAGATATTTTAAGCGAATAGAAACGAGCATAAAAAAAGGCACACTGAGTGTGCCTTTTTTATATACGTCTTAAAAATCATATTTAGGCATTAGATACAAACGAGACAAGGCTCGCTAAATGTTTTGGATGAGATAGACCTTGTTGGTCATAATCTAACTTATTTTAAGTGCTTAGATGCGAGTTTGGCAAGGCAATACCTACTACCTATTTTAAGCAGTTAGAAGCGAGCCAAAGAAGGCTCGCTTATCAAAACGGATGAAATAGACCTTGTTGGTCATAATCTAACTTATTTTAAGTGCTTAGATGCGAGCAAGACAAGGCAACATCCGAAGGCAATAGCACGCATATTGTCAAGTGGTGTTAACGCAGTATTGCGACGCTTATAAGCAAGTATAAAAAAAGAGACACTTTAATTAGTGTCTCTTTTATATACGTCTTAAAAAATTAGATTTCTGAGAAGTATTTGATAGTTCTAACCATTTGGCTTGTGTATGAGTTTTCGTTGTCATACCAAGAAACTACTTGAACTTGATATGTGTCGTCATCAATCTTAGATACCATTGTTTGTGTAGCATCGAAGAGTGAACCATATCTCATACCGATAACGTCTGAAGAAACGATTTCGTCTGTGTTGTAGCCGAAAGATTCTGTAGCTTGAGCCTTCATAGCAGCGTTGATGCCTTCTTTAGTAACGTCTTTGCCCTTAACAACAGCGATAAGGATTGTTGTTGAACCTGTTGCTGTTGGAACACGTTGAGCAGCACCG
>JAZNBU010000043.1:0-4456 GCA_045587245.1 Christensenellaceae bacterium | reverse complement strand
AAGTCAATTGCAAAGATATTGTGTTTTTCAGTGATAAAATTGGAAATTAGCGTTTCGCCAACGCCACCTATGCCTATAATTACTAAATTCATAACTATCCTTAAAAAATTTAACAATTAAAATTATTATAACAAAAAGAAGGATTTAAAACAATCTTTTTTAATAAAATTTAAAATTGTTGGTAAATATAGCCCTTGAAAAATAAAAAATACTTAATTTTTAATAAATATGATATGTATTAATATTTTATCAAAACCCTTGATTTTTTTTGGTGTTTAATGATATAATTTATTTAATTCATTAAATAAAATCTAATCATAAAGGAGAAATTATGGATATAGAAAAAATGGACCCCAACCTTGCCGCCATTTCGGGCAATTGCGAGGGTGTAGAATTTATAAGCGCACACGATGAAAGGTTTTCGCTTCACGGCGTATATTATGATAAAGAAGAAAAGATTTATAGAAGAGTGCCAGAAAGTGTTGCAAGTCAAGTTAGTGATTATTTAGTTGCGCTTGGTAAAATGACTGCAGGTGGCAGAATTCGTTTTATAACCGACTCACCATATATAGCCATTAAGGCCTCTATCCCTTATTTTTCAGTTATGTCGCATATGACAATAACGGGAAGTCACGGCTTTTCGGTGTATGCGGACGGAGTGTTTCAAAACAGATATTCGCCAGTGCCAAAAGCACTTTCAAAGCCACTTCCAAAGGGCGAAAGAATATACTTTGCAGATAAAAAGCCTCTATTAAACCCAGACGGCAAAAAACTTATTGAAATATATTTCCCACTATATGGTGGTGTGTCTGAACTACATATCGGCGTTTCGCCAGAGTCAACAATAGAAAAAGCGCCTGACTATGCTGTTAAAAAACCTTTAGTTTTCTATGGCAGTTCATTAACTCAAGGCGCTTGCGTGTCCCGTCCTGGCAACGATTACGTTTCTATTGTTGCTAGGAGGCTTAATGCTGATTATATAAACCTAGGTTTTTCCGGCAATGGCAATGCAGAAGCACCTATGATTGACTATATAAACGCTATTGACGGCTCAATTTATTGCTTTGACTATAACTTATATGCAAATTTCCCTGATAGAGTGTTGCCACCGCACTATTCTATTTATGAAAGAATAAGAGAAAAACATCCAAACGCTGGCATACTCTTAACAGACAAGCCTTGCTGTGATTATGATAAGAATATTCAAAGGGAACAAACCATTTTAGATACTTATGAAAGGGCGATTGCAAACGGGGATAAAAACGTTGCGCTCGTTCCTGCAATAGACCTGTTTGGAGTGGGTGAAAGGGATAGTTGCACGGTTGATGGCTTGCATCCAAACGACCTTGGTGCAATGCGTATGGCAGATGCGTTTACCCCTGCTATTAAAAAGTTATTAGGTATTTAAGCTTAAATAATTTATTTAAATGAGAGCAAAAAATGGATATAGAAAAAATGGACCCTAATCTTGCCGCCGTGTCTGGCAATTGCGAGGGTGTTAAGTTTATAAGTGCACACGATAAAAGAATTTCACTACACGGCGTTTATTATGATGAAAAAGAAGGCATATATAGGCGTGTTTCAGAAGATGTTGCAATAAAAACCAACGAATACGTTGTTGCGCTTGGCAAAATGACAGCAGGTGGCAGAATTCGTTTTGTGACCGATTCCCCATACATAGCAATAAAGGCATCAATTCCATACTTTTCTATAATGTCGCATATGACCATAACAGGAAGTCACGGCTTTTCGGTATATGCAGATGGATTTTTCCAAAATAGATATTCGCCAACGCCAAAAGCATTTGCAAAAACCTTTGTAAAGGGCGAAAAAATCTATTTTGCAGATAAAAAACCACTCTTAAAACCTGAAGGCAAAAAACTTATCGAGGTTTATTTCCCACTATATGGTGGTGTATCTGAACTTTATATAGGTATTGACCCAAATTCAACCATAGAAAAAGCACCTGACTATGCAATTAAAAAGCCTATGGTGTTCTATGGCAGTTCAATAACTCAAGGCGCTTGCGTTTCAAGACCAGGCAACGATTATATCTCTATTATTGGTAGAAGGCTTAATGCTGACTATGTAAATTTAGGCTTTTCTGGTAACGGCAAGGCAGAAGCATCTATGATAGATTATGTAAACACGTTTGACGGCAGTATGTTTGCATTTAACTATTATATGTTCAAATCTCATCCAGACATAATATTGCCACCACACTATTCTATTTACGAAAGAATACGTGAAAAACACCCAGATGTTCCTATTTTGCTTACGGATATGCCTAATATCGATTATTCGCCACATCCTGAAAGGGAAGAAATAATCCGTTCAACTTACGAAAAAGCGCTTGCAAATGGCGACAAAAATATTGGATACGTTTCGGCATATGATATGTTTGGCGACGGCGAAAGAGATTGTTGCACGGTTGACGGCGTTCACCCTAACGATTTAGGTGCTATGAGAATAGCCGATGCGCTTACGCCCGTTATTAAAAAATTGCTTAAAATATAATTTAGCATAAAAAGAAAAGTCACTTTTAACTAAAAGTGACTTTTTATTTTTATTCCCACGTTTCAAAGCAATATTTTCTATATCTTCGTGGGAAATATCTATCTTGCTGAGCCAAGTTTTTTCGTTCTTTTATGTTTACCGACTGAAAGTATTTTTTCCAAAGCAGGTTAAACTCTTTTTCATTTTCAGAAGGGAGAAAATCTGCAGGCAAATCGGTCTTTCTAAATTCAAGATTTCTACCATTAGAGATAGCAATTTTATTGCGCTTTCCATCGTGAATAATAAAAGGCGTTTTGCCTAAGCGTTTTAGAAAATGTGGGGCAATAAGTTCGGTAATATCGTTATCGGGCACGTATTTTGCATACATAACCCCTTTAGCGCTTTGTTCAAACCTTAAAAATCCTAAAACAATATGTCTTTCGTGCAAAACCTTTTGCAACAAGAAAGAAAAGTCGGAAACGGCCTTTTCGCTTAACATATTACAAATATCTTCTCGGCGTTTAAGCATTAAATAAGCGTAATTAAAGGCAATAGTTAAAGCATTTTTATCGCAAGACAATAAACAAACTTTTAAGTGCGAAATAACATCGTCACCACCATACTTAAAAAGCGCAGTTTTAACCCTTTCAGCGTGCGAAGTGTTGGTTAAAATGTCAATGGCAAGGCAATCTAAACGCCCTTGATAAATGTTTTTATCCACAACGCACTCTGGGATAATCTTTTCAGTAAAACTTACAAACAACGCAGAGAGCAAGCCGTTAATATTATTATCGATAACAAAAATTTTCATAATTCACCTGTTAATGCTGAAAGCGAAGCCGAAGAAGTATTAAACATAGACAGTTGCTCGTTTTGGTTTATCTCAGCGCCTATTAAAAGTGATTTTATAGAATATTCCTTTTTCGTGCCAATAAATTTACCACTACAAGTAATAAAATGCACGGCTCTTTTAAGCACAACCCTAAGCCTTTTTAAGTGCTCAAAATCAAGTTTAGAAAATTTTCTTGCGCTTACGATTCTCATCGCACTTTTAACGCCTATCCCAGGCACACGAATCAGCATTTCAAAGGGCGCAGAGTTAATTTCAACGGGAAAAAGCCCCAAGTTTTTTAACGCCCAAGCACACTTTGGGTCGAATTCCGTGCTTAAATTTCCACTATCATCGGTTATTTCGTTTGCAGAAAAACCATAAAATCTAAGTAGCCAGTCGGCTTGATAAAGTCTGTGCTCTCTGATTAGTGGCGCTTGCGAAAAAGGTAAAAGGGAAGTATCAAAGTTGGTTGGCACATAGTTAGAGTAATACACCCTTTTAAGTTTATAAGTTCTATACATAAATTCGGTTAGTTTCAAAATCTCTGCATCAGACTCTGGCGAAGCCCCCACAATCATTTGTGTTGTTTGACCAGCAGGCAAAAAATCTTTTCTGCGATTAAGTTTAAGTGGGTTATCGTAATATTTGTCGAGTGCAAGCATCTTCATCGGCTCGATAATTCCTTTTTTGCTCTTTTGTGGGGCGAGCAAGGATAAACTTTTTTCGCTTGGCAGTTCAATATTGAAACTCATTCTATCCACAAAAAAACCAGCCCTTTCTATCAAAAATTTGTCGGCAAGTGGAATGCCTTTTAAGTGAATATATCCGTTAAAATGGTATTCAGCTCTTAAAAGTTTAACCGTTTCAAACAATTTTTCCATAGTGTAGTTAGGATTTTTAACTATGGCAGAAGATAAAAACAAGCCTTCAATATAGTTTCTTTTATAAAACTCAATAACAAGCTCGCAAATCTCTCTTGGTTCTGCCGTTGCTCTCGGCGTTTGGTTAGATGCTCTATTAACACAATATTTGCAGTCGTAAATGCAGTCGTTGCTCATCAAAATTTTAAGTAGCGAAACACATCTGCCATCTTGCGTAAACGAGTGGCAAATCCCAGAAAAACAGGCG
>JAZNBU010000042.1:0-58715 GCA_045587245.1 Christensenellaceae bacterium | reverse complement strand
GATGGGAATCGGACCCACGCAGCCAGCTTGGAAGGCTGGAATTCTACCATTGAACTACACCCGCACCCGTTATGCTGTAAACAATGCTAATGAATTATATCAAAATGTTATTTTAATGTCAACTGTTTACAAATTATTTTTCAAAAATTTTAACGAAAAAATAATATTACTGTAAAAAATATGATTTTTCCTATATAAAAAAGAAAATTCTTTGACATAATTGGAGATTAACTGTATAATTATTATGTTTAGAGAATATTTTAATTTTGATAATATTCTATAATGCTTTAAAAGTTAACAATTATTTTAAGGGGATAATAATGTATAAAAACTTATATAATCATTGGCTTTCAAGTGAAAAGCTTAGCGAAAAGGAAATTAAAGAACTACAAAGCATTACTGACGAAAAGGAAATAGAATATCGTTTTGGCAAGGACCTAGAATTTGGAACGGCTGGTATGCGTGGATTTATAGGTATGGGCATAAATATGATGAACGCTTATACAGTTAAAAGAGCAACTCAAGGCCTAGCAGAATATATTAAGAGTTTAGGCGATAGCGCTAAAAAGCGTGGCGTGATTATTTCTTACGACACTAGGCGCATGTCTTATGAATTTGCTTTTGCTTCAGCGCTCGTTCTCGTTTCAAATGGAATAAAGGCGTATTTATTCTCAGAAGTTCACCCTGTGCCAATGCTTTCTTTTGCCGTTAGGGAAATGAAAGCTATTGCAGGTATTATGATAACTGCAAGCCACAACCCAAAGGAATATAACGGATATAAAGTTTATGGCGAAGACGGCGCTCAAATGTCGGTTGAAGCAACTGCAGAAGTAGTTGGATATATCAATAAAATTGGTGACGTGCTTAGCGATAAAATTTTATGTGACCAAACAAAAGAAAAGCTTATTAAAGCCGTGCCTAAATGCGTGGATAGAAAATATTATAAGCAAATCAAAAAACTTTGTTTGTCGCCAAAGCAAGTTAAAAAGATAGGTAAATCGGTTAAGCTTATATACACTCCGGTTCACGGCAGTGGGTTTATTCCTGTCACCACAATTCTTAAAAAAATAGGCATTTTAGCAACGCTTGTTCCAGAACAAACTGCGCCTGACACAGAGTTTAGCACGGTTAAAGTTCCAAACCCAGAAGTAAAAGAAACTCTTGAACTAGGCATAAAAATGGCAGACTTTAAAAATGCAGACGTAGTTTTTGGCACAGACCCAGACTGCGATAGGCTTGGCGTTGCTATAAGAAACGACAAGGGCGAGTTTGTTGCGCTTTCTGGCAACCAAACGGGTGCGCTTTTGTTGGATTACGTTTTAAGAAGATTAAAGGAAAGTGGCAAGCTTAGCAAGAAAGGTTTTGTAGTAAAAAGTTTCGTCTCAACCTCGCTTGCAAAACTTATTGCAAACGATTATGGTGTGGAACTTATTGAAACACCGGTTGGTTTTAAGTTTATAGGCGAAAAAATTAAACAGCTTGACGACACGGGATTAAGAGAGTTTATCTTTGGCTTTGAAGAAAGCTGTGGATATTTAAGGGGCACGCATTGTAGGGATAAAGACGCCGTTGTTGCAAGCATGCTGTTTGCCGAAATGATTTGTTATTATGCTTATAACAACGTGGGTATTTATCAAAGGCTTATGGAAATTTACGATAAATATGGCTACGTGTTTGATACAAACGTTAGCACAGCGTATAGTGGGCTTAACGCAATGAAGGAAATGAACGCCGTTGTTGACAAACTAAAGCAAATTAAAATTGACGACATTGCAGGCATAAAAGTTTTAGCAACAAGAGACTATTCAAAAGCCCAAAAAACGCTAGCAAGTGGCGAGATAGAGAAAATAGATTCACCACTAACAAACGCAGTTTATTATGAGCTTGACGGGGGCAGTTTCGTATGCGTTAGGCCGAGTGGAACAGAACCAAAATTAAAGGTTTATTACTCGCTTAAATGTGAAAATATGGAAAGCGCACCAATGCTTTTTGAAAAAGCAAAGAAAGATTTTGAGCAGTATTTAAAATAATAAAAATAATAAAAAAATGACCGAATTTTCGGTCATTTTTTGTTTTTAAATAATTAAAAATTCATTTCTGCGTGTAGCATCAGCATTGACATTGCTGTAATGGACGCTGTTTCCGTTCTTAAAATGCGTTTTCCTAAAGAGATTGTTTCGCCAACGCATTTAGCTTGCTCGATTTCGGCGTCTGAAAAACCACCTTCTGGGCCAATTAAAACGCCCACCTTAAAGCCCTTTTTAATTTTTGCAAGGGCATTAATTGTGCTTTTTATGCCTTGTTCGTTTTCATAAGGGATTAATAATAAATCTAAATCTTTTGCCATCTCAAGCGCATTTTTTAGTGAAAGTGGCTCGGCAACAGTTGGTATAAAAGACCTTTTGCATTGTTTTGCAGCACTTTCGGCTATAGCATTAAAACGTTCGGTTTTAGATTTGATTTTATTACTTTCGATTTTGGCAATCGAGCGCTCCATTTGAACGGGAATTATTTTGTAAACGCCAAGTTCAACTGCTTTTTGGATAATAAGCTCAAGTTTATCGCTCTTTGGCAAGCCTTGAAATAGATATATTTCAATATCTAACGAAGTGTCCATATAATCGGTTTCAACGATATCAGCAATTAAATAATCACAGAAAAACTCTTTTATTTTGCAAAGATAATTTATATTGTCTATACTAACTAAAAAAGCGTCTCCTTGCTTTTTGCGAAGAACGTTTTTAAGGTGATTGAAGTCATTTCCGTCAATCTTTACTATATTATCAATTAAATTTTCACGTTTAATAAAAAAGTTATACATAATTTACCTAATCTATAAAAAATTGTATCAAATTTTGCAAATTAAATCAAGAATATTTACAAATAATTTATTTAATTAAATTATCACATATATATTAATATTGTTGACTTGACAACGAAAAATGTCTATAATTAAAGTATAAAGGTTTGATTTGGTAAACCGAACTAAGGAAAAGTATCGATGACAAAGAAAGCGAAAATTAAAATTGTCGCTATAATTTTTACCTTACTTGCCACAGTGGGGCTAGTGTGGTTTATGTTTTCTGGCGACAACAGAATTATAATAAAGCAACTTTTCTCGGCTGATTTAAGTCAAGAAGAATTTGTGGTGCTTGTTAGAAGCTTTGATTTCCGTGGTGTGATAACGCTAAGTCTTTTATCAATGATTCAAGTTATTATTCCATTTATGCCTGAAGAGCCTGTGCAAGTTATAACGGGAATGGGTTATGGTATTTGGCAAGGGATATTGATATGTTTAGCAGGAATAGTGTTAGGAAACGCTATCATTTATCTTGCTTACAAAATTTTTGGGAAAAGCAAAGTTGAGTCTATGCATAATAAAAATTTGGAGTTAGACTTTGATAAAATTAGAACGTCTAAAAGAGTTGCGCTGATAATTTTGCTTTTATACGTTTTGCCAGCAGTGCCTTTAGGATTAATTTGTATTTTTGCTTGCTCACTTGATTTAAAATATCCAAGATACTTTTTGCTTACGACTTTAGGCTCAGTGCCATCGGTGTTCGTGGGGGTTGCTTTGGGGCATATGACAACTACTAACTGGGTGCTTTCGCTTTGCGTGTTTGTGGTTATTGTTATTCTTGTTATAATATTTGCAATTAACAAAAAGACGTTTTATAAAAAGTTTAACGATTATATTCGTAAAAGCCAAAAAGGAGCAACAGAAGAAATAGTTAAAAGACCTAACCCGATTTTATATTTTTTATGTAGCATTGGATTTTTCTTTTATAGGAAGAAAAAGGTTAAAATCATTAAGAAAAAGATTGAAAGGATTAAAGGACCTGCTATCGTGCTTTGTAATCACGGCTCGTTTGTGGATTTCTTGTATTCTTATACCGTTTTGGCAAAAGAAAAACCAAGTATTATGATGGCAAGGTTATATTCTTACAGGAAAGATTTAGGTTGGCTTCTTAAAAACTTAGGCACATTTCCTAAGAGTATGTTTACAAGTGACGTGGAAAACGCTAAGAACTGCTTAAAAGTCTTAAATGACGGCAGAATTTTGATTATGATGCCAGAAGCAAGGCTTTCAACGGTTGGCAAGTTTGAAGATATTCAAAGCACAACGCATAAATTCTTTAAAAAAGTTTGCGTGCCTATCTACGTTTTAAAAATCAACGGTGGATATTTTGCTTATCCAAAGTGGGGGGACGGCTGGCGCAAGAAATCAACTGTTGAAGTTTCGCTTGAAAGAGCTATTGATGAGCAGGAAATAAACATTATTTCTGAACAAGATTTAAAAGACAAAATAGAAAACGCTATTCAGTATAACGAGTTTGAGTGGCTTAAAACTCAACCAGAGCTTAAGTATAAGCATAAAACATTGGCTCGTGGCTTAGAAAATATTTTATATATTTGTCCAAATTGTAAAAAGGAACATACAATTGTTAGTGGCGATAAATATTTAATTTGCACTAGCTGTGGCTTAAGGGCGAATTTAGATGATAGATATGGCTTTGTTGGAGGTCAGCCTTTTGCAAATTTTGCCGAGTGGTATGACTATCAAAAAGAAGTTCTAAAAAATAAGATTGAAAGTGATAGTGATTATAAACTTGAAAGCAAAGTGACGCTAAAACTCCCTTCTGTTGACGGAAAAACTTTTATGAGAGTTGCAGGAAAAGGAATTTGCACGCTGGATAGAAATGGCTTAACTTATAAAGGCAGTTGTGACGGCGAGCAAATAGAAAAGTTCTTCCCAATTAGGTCAACGTATCGTTTGCTGTTTGGGGCAGGGGAGGATTTTGAAGTATATGAGAATAAAGTGCTTTGGTATTTTGTGCCTGAAAATAAAAAAAGTTGCGTGACGTGGTATAACGCAAGTGAAATTTTGTTTAATTTAACAGAAGAATAAGACTTTTGGGGAAAAGTTATGAAAAAACAAACAAAAGAAAAGGCTTTTAGCACGATAAATTTGCGCTCGTTTATAGTAATCGTTGCAATTTTATCTTTTATTTTGATAGCTGTTGGCGTGTTGACATACGTTGTGCCAAAAGGTACTTACCAATTCGATAAAGATGGCAAGATTATTGCTGGTTCGTTTCAGTATTTAACTCAAAGTGGTGGCGTGCCTGTTTGGAAGATTATTTTAGCGCCTTTTTTGGTGTTTGCAAGCGATAACGGACTTACTATTATTATGATAAGTTTGTTTTTGCTTATAATGTCGGGCTGTTTTAACGTGATGGAAAAAACGGGTGGACTAAAGGCTCTTATTAGCAGAGCGTTAAGCGCATTTTCTAGCAAGAAAACGCTTGTTATTATGATTGCCGTACTTTTCTTTATGGCGTTTGGCTCGTTTTTCGGTATGTTTGAAGAACTCGTTGCGCTTTTGCCTGTTATAATAGTCTTAATGCTTTCGTTAGGGTTTGACACTATGGTTGGGCTTGGCGTTTGTATGCTATCGGCGTGCTTTGGGTTTGCTTCGGCAATAACCAATCCGTTTTCGGTTGGTTTAGCATCACAAATGGCTGGCGTTGCCGTGTTTGACGGCGTGTGGCTTAGAATAATCTTTTTTATCAGTGTTTATATTCTTGTTTGTGCTTATATTTTAAGTTATGCAAAAAAGATAACTAAAGATAAAACCAAGTCTATAACGTTTGATATTGATAGAGAAAAACTTAAAAAATTAAACTTTAATAACGAGCAATCGGAAAACGATAAGAAAGCGTTTAAAACGTATGCTGTGTTTTTGGGTTTGGCGTTTATAGTTTTGATTTTAATTGCATCGGTTAGGGTTATATCAGATTACGCAATACCAATTCTATCAGTAGTATTTTTGGTGGGTGGTCTTGTTTCTGGGCTTATGGTAAGCACAAGCAAGAAAAAGGTGTTTAAGGACTTTTTGTCAGGGACAGTCTCTATGCTTCCAGCAGTTTTTCTAATCGCACTTGCATCTTCTGTTAAATACGTGCTTGACGAAGGACTTATTATCGGCACAATCACAAACGGTGTGGTTGACTTCTTAAGTGGCAGGGACAAGTTTAGTTGTGTGCTTTTGATATACCTTATGATTTTGGTGTTGCAAATATTTATCGGTTCGGCTTCGGCAAAAATAATGCTAATTATGCCTATCATTGTTCCTATTTGCGCCGAACTTGGAATTTCACCACTAATCATAATTTTAACCTATTGTATGGCAGATGGTTTCACCGATATGATTTTGCCAACAAACCCTGTACTCCTAATTGGTCTTTCAATGGCAAACGTGTCTTATGGCAAGTGGGTTAAGTGGACTTATAAAATACAAATAATGGTGTTTGCTTTAACAATACTATTCTTATTCTTTGCAACGAATATTGGATATTAAACTTAAACAAGAATAAAAGGACAATGAATTTTTCATTGTCCTTTCTTTTTATTAAATTATAGCTATATAACCCACTCGCCATCAGTAAAAAGCCTAACGGTTGACTTGTCTTTTTTAATTCCAACAACCGATAGGTCAGCCGTTCCTATCATAAAGTCTTCGTGTTCACGAGAATCGTTTGCACCAAGTTTTTCAAGTTCTTTTATTGAAAGTTTGTCGCCGTTTTTAATGGTAGTTGGGTATGCTTTGCCGATTGCTAAGTGGCAACTTGCATTTTCATCAAACAAGGTGTTATAAAACAAAACGTTGCTTTTTGCAATAGGTGAGTTTTTGCCAATCAAAGCAACTTCTCCAAGCCTTTTAGTGCCACTATCAGTATTAATTAACCCTTTTAGTGCATCATAACCTTTTTTTGCAGAATAGTCTATAATCTTTCCGTCCTTAAAAGTAATAGAAAAATCATCAATAATCTGACCGTTAGAGCAAAGTGGCATAGCGCTTTTAAGCATGCCAGAAACCTTTTCTCTATGTGGCGCAGTAAAGATTTCCTCGGTTGGCATGTTAGCCATAAAATATACGCCGTCTTTGGCTTTTTCTAAGGCGCTAGTCCAAACGTGATTATCTGCAAGCCCAACTTTTAGGTCTGTGCCATTACTGCTTGTAAAATGCAAATATTCAAACTCGTTGTCGTTTAGAAATTTTGCACGTTTATTGAGAATTTCGATATGCTTTTGCCAAGCGAGAGTTGGGTTTTCTTCATTTAAGCGCATTGCATTTTCAATTTGCTCAGACAAAAGTTTAACAGCATTTTTCTGGTTTGGGAACACCTTTTTTGCCCATGCTTTAGTTGGAACGGAAACTACGCACCACCTAATAGCGTTTGCCATCATATTATCAGAAAACTTTTTTAATGCCTTTGCCCTAGCTTTTGATACGGCAAACAATTTTTCAGAAGGAACGTTCTTAAACGCTTCAGGGTCATCGGCGCTCACGGCAACGTAGCAATAATTTTTTTCTACAAGAAAGTTTTTGCTGTCAACAAGCCATTTTGGCACTTCTAACAAATCCTTGGTATCGGCGTTTAGATATGAAAGTTTATCTACTTCTTGGTCTTGCCACCTAACTTTTACAAGGCTTGCGCCGGCGCTGTATCCTGCTTTAGTAAGTGCAATTGCAAAATCTCTTTTTTGGGTAGGGCAAGAAATTTCTAAGCCCTGTCCTTTTTGTAAGTTTACGCCTATTTTTATAATCAAATTAGCATAGTCGTTAAGTGCTTTGCCTTTTAACATATTTTCACCTTAAAACAAGTTTTTTCTTATTTTAACTTAACGTCACAAATCAAGTCAAGCAAAACCAAAAAAATAACGATTAAATTTCGCATTTAATTTACAAAAAAAGTAAAAAGTTGCCAAATAAAACAAAAAATTATCGAAAATAGTTAAATTTTTACGTATAGATTGACATTTAAATTTAATTGTAATATAATTTATAATGACTTATTGTTTTTAATATAATAATTATTTAAAATTTAATGGTGAATTATATCTAGTATAAGTAAGCATATCTAATATAATTGGGGGTGCGTTTTGCAGTCGGCTAATTGTTCTTTAGACGTAAAAAAACTTAATATTTCTGGTCTTGAAGAACTTGCAACTGATATTAGAGAGCAAATAGTTCAAACAGTTAGTAAAAACGGTGGGCACTTGTCGGCTAATTTAGGTATGGTTGACACCACAATAGCGCTTTATAAGGTGTTTGATTTTCCTAAAGATAAATTGATTTTTGACGTTGGGCATCAATGCTACACGCATAAAATTTTGTCGGGAAGAAAGGACAGTTTTGACAGCATCAGGTTAGATAACGGCCTGTCAGGTTTTCCAGATACAAGCGAAAGTCCTTATGATGCTTTTACGGCAGGGCATGCGGGAACTTCAATCTCTGCAGGTTTAGGTTATTGCGTTGCTCGTGACAAATTAAATCAAGATTACTCAGTGGTTTGCGTGGTGGGTGACGGCTCCTTTTCTAACGGGCTGAATTTAGAGGCGCTTCTTGCATCTAACGTTAAGCCTAAAAACTTTATCGTTATTCTAAACGATAACGGCATGTCCATTTCAAAAAACAAAAATGGATTTTATAGAATGCTTTCAAAAAGCACCACCAAGCGTGGATACGTGGGTAGTAAAAAGCTTATTAGAAGAATTTTCGGAAATTCTTTTATTACTAAAGGGCTTGCACAGTTTAGAAACTTTATTAAAAGAGTAATAAACAAAAATAATTATTTTGAAGGGTTCGGATTTAAATACGTTGGCATCGTTGACGGAAACGATATAAAAGACACAGTTGAAATTCTAGAAAGAATAAAGCTTGTCGCTAAAGAAAAAGCCGTCTTACTTCATATAAAAACCAAAAAAGGGAAAGGATTAAAAGAGGCAGAAGAGCACGCAGATGCTTATCACGGCGTTGGGGCTGAACTTAAAATTGATAACGGAAATTTTGCCATTGCGCTTGGGGAGAAGATTAACGAGATAATTGAAAAAGACAACAAGGTTGTGGCGATAACGGCAGGCATGGCTGGCGGTACGGGGCTTAGCGAAGTAGAAAAGAAAAACCCTAAAAACTTTATCGACGTAGGTATTGCCGAAGAATATGCGGTCACTCTTGCATCTGGTATGGCGATGGGGGGATTAAAGCCCATAGTTGCAATGTATTCAACCTTTTTGCAAAGGGCTTATGACCAAATTCTACACGACGTTTGTATTCAGAATTTGCCTGTAGTATTTTGTATTGATAGGGCAGGGCTTGTTGGTCAAGACGGAAAAACTCATCAAGGCGTGTTTGATTTAAGCTATCTTTCACACCTACCTAACATGAAAATATTAGCACCAAATACAACTCAAGAACTAAACGACTTTATAGATTATGCACTTTCTTTAAACTGTCCTGTCGCAATTAGATATCCTAAAAATTCAAATATCAAACAGGAACTCGTTAAGCTGTCTGAGAGCTCGCTTTGGACGGTTATTGAAAAGGGCGATAAAGCAAATATTTTGGCGGTTGGACCTAATATGCTTGAACTTGCAAAGGAGTGCGCTCAAAAAACCACTGGCGTGGGGGTTATTTCGGTAAGGTCAATTAAGCCGATGTGTTATGAAACTCTACAGCAAATAAAAAATACTAAGATTATCGTGCTTGAAGAAAATAGTTTAATCGGTGGCTTTGGCAGTATGGTCAGCACGTATTATTCTAGTTTGGGGATAAGCGTAAAGCTAACGATTAAGGGCGTTAAAGACGAGTTTGTTAAACACGGAAAGTTGCAAAGTCAAATGAAAGATAATGGATTATGTATAGAAAAATTAATTAATGAACTTTCAATAGATTAGTTTAAGTGGGAGAAAAAAATGAACAAATATTTAAAATCGATAATTTATATTCTGTTGGATATTGTAATTGTCTTCCTTTCGTATTATCTAATAATGCGCGTGCTTACAAGCAATATTAAAGTTGCTCTGCAGGACACGTTTACATATTTGCTTGTGGGTATTGGGGCTTCCGTATTTATTAATGCGGCGCTTGGTCTATACACGGGAATTTGGGCGTTTGCAGGATTTTGGGAAGCAATTAGGCTTGGCCTTGCGGCAATTATCTTCTTGTTTTATAATATGTTTGTGACCGTTTTGTGTGAAGAGGTTGGATATTCGTGGGCAATTATATCAACGCTTTTTGCGTATATGCTAATCTTTATAACGAGATTTATGCCAAGGCTTAAAAACTCACTTAGAAAATATCTTAACAAGAAAGCTGCTGCTAATGGTTATAAAAAAGTATTACTTGTCGGAGCAGGAACCACAGGCGCTAACATAATTAGAGAACTTAGAACGTCTATAAATTCCGACATGACTCCTGTATGCGTGCTCGATGATGATATTAATAAGATTAATAGATACGTTAGTGGCGTAAAGGTTGTTGGTAATACCTATCAAATAGAACATTATGCAAAAAAATATAATGTTCAAGAAATTATTATTACAATGCCAACGGCTGATAAAAAAGTTATTAGCAGAATAATTTTAGACGCACAAAAAACAGGTTGCAAAGTAAAAACTATTTCTGCAATAATGCAACAAGATCCTAAAAAAATTTCTGTTTCCGACATTAAAGAAGTTGGTATAGACGACCTTTTGGGAAGAGAACAAGTGAGGGTAAATCTAGATGATATTTTAGGTTATATTGAAGGCAAGACCGTGCTTGTGACAGGTGGCGGTGGCTCAATCGGTAGCGAACTTTGTAGGCAGATTGCAACGCACAACCCTAAACAACTCATCATTGTTGATATTTATGAAAACAATGCTTACGATATTGAACAAGAACTTGTAAGAAATCTTCCAAACCTTAACTTGTTAGTGTTAATTGCAAGCGTTAGGGATAAAAAGAAAATAAACAGCATTTTTGATAAGTATAGACCAGAAATAGTTTTTCACGCTGCAGCGCATAAACACGTGCCACTTATGGAGACAAGCCCTAACGAAGCAGTTAAAAACAACGTTATTGGCACCCTTAACGTCACCGAAGCAGCTGGCAAAAACGGCACGAAAAGATTTGTTATGATTAGCACGGATAAGGCTGTAAACCCAACTAATATAATGGGCGCAACAAAGCGTATTTGTGAAATGATTATTCAAGCGATGGATAAAAAATACGATACCGAGTACGTTGCTGTTAGGTTCGGCAACGTTTTAGGCTCAAACGGTTCGGTTATTCCACTATTTAAGCGCCAGATTAAAGAAGGTGGACCTGTCACTGTCACACATAAAGATATCGTTAGATACTTTATGACTATACCAGAAGCAGTAAGTCTTGTTTTGCAAGCAGGTGCTTATGCAAAGGGTGGCGAAATTTTCGTTCTTAATATGGGCGAACCTGTAAGAATTTACGATTTGGCAGAAAACCTAATAAGACTTTCGGGCTTTGAACCAAACGTAGATATCGATATAAAAGTTGTTGGATTAAGACCTGGCGAGAAGCTTTATGAAGAAAGACTTATGGAAGAAGAGGGCCTTCAAGAGACAGAAAATAAAAAGATTTCCATAGGAAGACCTTTGGAAATCGATAAAGATTTGTTTGATAAAGTTAAACAGTTAGGAAAGCAGGCAGACAGCGAAGTTGATAACATGAAGGAATTAGTAAGTCAGCTCGTTCCAACGTATAAGATTGATAAAAGAAATTAAAATTTAGGAATTCTAATCCATAAAGGTAGTGGCACGTCGCTGCTACCTTTTTTGTTTATAAGACCGACTATAGTGATTAGTGTTGTCATAAACATAAGCACTATATTAAATTCGCCATTGTCGATTAAGCCATAAAGCCCGAACATAATAAATGCGTAAAAAGAGAAATTGCCTAAAACGGTATCGTTATGTAGTAGATATTTTATTCTTGATAAATAATAAATTAAAAAACATATAAGCCCAACAATTCCCGCACAAGCAAGGACGTGGAAAAATGTTGAGTGATAAAGGCCGTGGTAGTTATGAATATGAGAAACTGCATCTAAACTTGCTTTACCCCCGCCAAAGCCTATTCCAAAAATAGGGAAGGCTAAGAAAGATTTAACAGCCGTTTTGTAAGCCAGGCTTCTTCCGGTAGAATTAGCAGAAGAATTAAAGAAGTCTAATAGCATAGCGCTGTCAAACACTAAAACATACGTAAAGCAAATTAAGGCTATTGAAATAATTGCGGACAAAATGAACTTCGTTATGCGAAGGTTGTATTTATAGACGTTTTTATATACCACAAACATTAAAAATGGGGTCATAACGCCAAGTGTTGCAAAAGCACCGTCGCTTCCTGAAAGATAAAGCGTCAAATATAAAAATAGCAGTTCGATAAACCACGCCCAAACGTACTTTGATGAGAGTATCATATAGCAACACAAAGGAACGGCTATTAAAATTAAATTTGCAATGTGATTAGAGTTTGCCCAACAAAAATTGCCAGGGATAGTGCCGAAAGAACGGCTATCAAAGACGTTAAAATGAAGATAAACAATGCAAAGCTGAGCGGCTGAAAGGGAAATTGCTATTATGAAACTGATACAAAGGTATTTTCTAATATTAATATTAGTATTAAGTTTAACCTTATTGTAAAAGAAAAAATGGATTGCAATTGGCACTATTCCAGACATAAGCAAATAGTAAACGCCACCAGAATAATGTTTAGCGTTTCCAGAAAATAAGCCACCGATAAAAAACATGCCGATAATAGATAAAAGAACAAAGAAAAACTTGTCAAGTACAACGTTTTTCATTGGATATTTGATAAAATGAATGATTAGAGATAAAACTAAAATTGAAAAAATTATAATACTATAAACAAGGTCGTTTCCAAAGGCAACAGACGTGTCCCTAAAAGACATAGGAATCATAAACATAAGGCTTACGATTGGCAACAAGTCGTCATACACGATTAAAACAAAAGAAGTTATTAAAACAATTGCTAAAAACCCAATAATTTGAAGATTTGCAATCCAGAATAAAAAAACGATAAGACTTGTTATTAATGGCAAAAAGCCTGAATAAATAAAGCTAAAAGATTTTTGTCTTATCCCCAATATTAAATTGTTAAATTTATCTATAAACGTATGCATAAAAAAATTATATCACAAAAAGCATAGTTAAAGCAACTTATTGATTAAATGAATAAAAAAATACTAAAAATAAATCAAAAAATAGAGAAAAAAGGTTTATTGATAGTAAAAATTGTGATATAATAAAATCACCAAATTCTATAATTTAGGAATAATATAATGAAGAAAAATAACGCATTAAAGTGGATAATAAAAAATTCTAAGTCACAAAGTAAGAAAATTATTGTTTTACTTATTGCTAACGCAATGTTTTCTGCACTATCCATAGTTTTTGCACTATTTATTAAAGGAATTATCGATAGTGCAGTGGAAGAAAATTTGCAAAGGTTAATCTCTTTTGCCGTTGCAATTATTGTCGTGGTATTTTTGCAGTTTGGTTTTAGGATTTTTACTAATTTACTTACTGAAAATATAAAAAACCGTCTTGAAATTGGATATAAATCTGTACTATTTAGTAATATATTAAGAAAAAAACACGACAAAATTACAAGCTATCATAGTGGCGAACTTATGACAAGGCTCACCAGCGACGTGTCTATCATAAGCGAGGGCGTTTCTACAATTTTGCCAACAATAATCTCGGCTTTGACAAGGCTTGTTCTTGCAGTTGTAACCTTAATTATAATTGATTGGAGTTTTGCAATAGCTTTTACGGTTGCGGGATTATCGGTTTTTTTAGTTTTGGGCTTTTTGCGTGGAAAGTTAAAATCTTATCATAAAAAGAGTCAAGAGACAGATGGAAAAATTCGTTCTTTTATGCAAGAGTGTATAGAAAACATTTTGGCGGTTAAGGTTTTTTCGGTCAATTCAAAAATAGAAAAGCAGGCGGACGATTTGCAAGAAGCAAACTATTCTGTCAAAATGAAAAGACAAAAATACGGTGCGCTTGGACACGCAATGTACAACTTTATTTTCAGCGCAGGCTATTTATTTGCTCTAATTTACGGTGCAATAAAAATGCTTAACAGTAAAGGCTTGTTTACCTATGGCTCACTTTCAGCAATTCTTCAGCTTGTTAATAACGTTCAAGTTCCATTCATATCACTTTCAAACGTGGTGCCTAAATATTACTCCATGCTTGCATCGGCAGAAAGAATCATAGAAATGGAACAAGTTGAAAACGAGCCTGAAATTCAATCGATAGACAGGAAAAAAACCTACGATAAATTAAAGGGCATAGTGGTTGACGGCGTTGATTTTACTTACGATAGAGATAGTGTGCTAAAGGGCGCTTCAATTTATATAGAAAAAGGCGATTTCGTTGCAATAACGGGTGCATCTGGCGTGGGAAAAAGCACGCTCATTAAACTTTTGCTGGGCGTATATTCTTTAGATAGCGGAAGTGTTTATTTAGACACTTTAGATGGCAATATTATGCTTGACAACAGCACTCGCTCAATGTTTTCATACGTGCCACAAGGAAATATGATATTTAGTGGCACGCTAAGAGATAATATTACTTTTATTAATAGCGATGCTACCGAAGAAGAAATAGCACGTGCAGTTAGTTTAAGCCAATGCGGTGAATTTATAGAAAAGCTTCCACAAGGCTTGGAAACCGTAGTTGGGGAAAATGGGGTTGGGCTTTCAGAGGGTCAGGTTCAAAGGATTGCTATAGCAAGAGCAATTTTAACGAAAGCACCAATTCTTCTTCTTGATGAAGCAACGAGTGCGCTTGATGAAAACACAGAAAAAAAAGTGCTGGATAATTTAAAAAATATAGAAGGAGCAACGATAATAATCGTTTCACATAAGAAAGCTGCTCTATCAATATGTACAAAAAATTTGCAGATTAAGGAAAAAAAGATTAAAAATTTGACAAAAATATTATAGAAAAAGTAAAATAATTAAAAAAAATGATAAAAAGCATATCATTTTTCGATAATATGTGATAAAATATAAGGGTATATGAAAAGATAAGGGGTGAAAAATGACAATAAAGGACATATGTGCGCTATTTGATATTGGTGGCACCTATTTAGGTTGCAAAGAAATTGTTTCGGGCAATATTAATAGCACGTATAAGGTTTCATTTGAAAGAGATGGCGAGCAAAAGGAATACATACTGCAAAAAATTAATAAGCAAGTTTTCAAAGAGCCACCAAAGGTAATGGACAATATAGTTCGCATAACTCACCATATAAGAACTAAAGTGCTTGGTCGAAACGAGTCGACAAGAACAGGAGTGCTTAGGGTTTTTTATTCCCGTGAAGAAGACCGTCCATACGTCGTAGATGATTGTGGTGACTACTGGCGCTGTTGTAGATTTATAAAAAATTCAATGACCTATGATAGTTGTGACGACGCAAAGATAATAAGAAAGATAGGTAGTGCTTTTGGTAGGTTCCAAGACGATTTAAATGATTTTCCTGTTTCTTCGTTATTTATAACAATTCCAAACTTTCACAACACGAAAAAGCGTTATACAGCGTTTAGAGAAGCGTTAGAGATAGACCCATATAAAAGGGCGAATAAAGTGACGGAACAAATAAACAAGTTGTTTGAGTTTGAAAAAAAAGCGTGTGAATTACAAAACTATTTAGATAGTGGCGAACTTCCATATAGGGTGACTCATAACGATACGAAGAGCAACAACGTTAGCATTGATAAAATCACAGGCGAAGTGCTTGCCGTGTTAGACTTAGACACGGTTATGCCGGGTGCAATCGCTCACGACTTTGGCGATGCGATTCGATTTATAGCAAACACGAGAAAAGAAGACGACCCACAATGTGATTTGGTTGAAATTGATTTGGAAAAATATCAGGCGTTTACAGAAGGCTTTGTTGGAGAAGTAGGTTCAGCTCTTACAAATTTAGAAAAGAAGACCTTAAACCTTGGGGTATTTGCGATGACTGTTGAGCTTGCTTTAAGGTTTTTAACCGATTATATATTAGGTGACAAGTATTTTAGAAACAATTATCCAGGGCACAACGTGGATAGAACAAAAAATCAGCTTGCACTCTCTCAAAGCATTTTAGACAAGTTTGAACAAATGGAAGAAATTTTGCAAAAATATTTATAGGTGACATTTATGCAAGGAATACAAGATAATCAAAGTGATAACAGTTTAATAATAAAAATCCTATTTGCCATTAAGAAAAATTTATTTTTAATTTTAGCCATTATATTTATTACAACGTCGTTAGGCTTGGGCTATTCTTATATCAAAAAACCCAACTATACAGCGAACATAAGAGTGAACTTTAGTATAGGCGAGAATACAGAGGCTACGACTACAACTATAAACGAAATGGTAAAGTATATCGATACTATTATATACTTTTGTGGACAACCTGTAGTTTTAGATAGAGCAAACGCTTATTACGTTGAGTGGATTGAAAACTATCAACAAAAATATTATGCTCAAGGCAAAACTATTGAAGATTTCTATGAAGACTTTGAATTTCCTAAACAACAAGGTAGTTTTAACAATCTTTATAACAAATATGAAAAACCGGACAGCGGTCAAGCAGGGTCAGGCACGTTAAAAGACGAGACCTTTTTAACGTCTGGCGCAATTAGCACTCAAACTGCAAAAACAGAAAGTACAACTATTTGGGTTTATACCATCGGTTATACTGATGCTAACAAACAAGATGCGTATGAAAAAGCACATATTTTAGTTCTTGCTTATAAACACGAACTATATTGGGATAGTGACCTTGGAAAGCAAGAACAATATTTTACAAATCTTGACGTTAATATAGAAAATTTAGGTTTTGATGGAATAAATTCTAACGTATCTAAAATAAAAATATTACTTATTGGCTTTTTGATTGGCGCAGTTATCGCATTTGCTGTTGTGTATATAAAGAGTGCGTTAAATAACACAGTAACCAACAAAGATGAATACGAAAGACTTTCTGGCACTCAAATTATCGGCACAATAAATTATGTTAAGGAGAGAGACAGAGATGGAAAATAATAGTCAAAATAAAAAAAGCATTTCTTTTTTCAAATTAATAAAAAATAATCTTCTCTTAATGATATTAATCATTGTGCTGTTTGGGCTCGTTGGGACACTTCTCGGCGTTATGTATGCTAAGCCGGTATATAAAGCAAGGCGCAGTGTCATACTTAGAACCGAACTTCAGTCATCGTCTAGTGGTGTAGAGGGAGAGGCTAACAATGCAACGTATGCATTTATGATGATTGGGCAACTTCAATACCATTTTACATCTTATGACTATATAAAACTTGCAAACGAAAAATATCAAGAAGTAAATCCTGAAGCAAAGGATAAAATTTCAGCAGGAAATATTGTAGTTGAACATCAAGAAGACATTTTAATTTTTACACTTGCATATCAAGATTTAAATAAAGAAAAAGCTATAGAAAAATTAAAAGCTGTGTTTGCTGTGGCTGAGGAGTATTTTTCAACACACTCAACGGCTGGCAACATAAGGTTAATTCAAACGGATAATGCTGATATAGACGATAGTAGGTTTGTCGTTTCGGTGAGCAACAATATGTCAATGTACATAATTTTTGGCGTGCTTGCTGGAATTGTTGTTGCTATTTTAGCTGCATTTATTAAAAATGCGCTTGATAACACTGTTCATGACAGAGAAGAACTAGAGGAACTTACTGGTTCAAATATTCTTGCATATATCGAAAAAAGATAACAAAAAGGGCAACGAAAGTTGCCCTTAATTTTTTTAAACAATAAACTATAAAATTGTGTCAATATCTTTTTCAAATTTGTCGAACAGGTTATATCTTTCTGGGTGGAAAAGCGCAGTAAACAACATATCCCTAACGTTTGGAATATTTGTGCCGATATTTTTTATTAAGTCCTTAACGTACTCACGCTTGGTCAGCTTGTTTGCTGGGCAACAGTTTTTTACCACAGGCAAACTTTTTGAAAATGAGATAATATCCATTTCTTTTACCATAATCATAGGTCTAATCAAGGTTAAATCTATTTTATCGAGATAACTCTTAGGCGCAAAAGTTGAAAGCCTGCCTTCATAAAAAAGAGAAAGCATAAGTGTGTCAATAGCATCATCTCTGTGATGCCCTAAGGCAACCTTATTGCAACCCAATTGTTTTGCTAGGTTGTTTAGTGCCCCTTTTCGCATTTTAGAGCACAACGCACAAGGATTAGATTCTTTTCTAACGTCAAAAACGACAGCGCCAATATCGGTTTTTTCTATATATAAAGGCACGTCTAAATCTTTACAAAGAGTTTTAATAGGCGAAAAGTCGGTTTTACTTTGTGGAAAGTTTAAATCCACGCATATTGCAACAAGCTCAAATTTTTCTGGTGAAAACCTTTTATATTCAGCCAAAAGTTTTAATAAGCTTACGCTGTCCTTGCCACCTGAAACACCCACGGCAATTTTATCGCCGTCTTTTATCATTTTATATTTACAAATGCCTTTTCGCATAACGGATAACATTTTTTGTGTTGTCATAATAACCTTTTAAAATATAAGTTGATTTTTTTTGTTATATATATTATAATGTATTTTAATTAAAAAAACAAATTTTTAGGAGTGATATGACTGAATTTATACAGCAGTTAGTGGGAAATAACACGTTGGCAACCATATTTATGTCGTTTGTTCCACTTATAGAATTAAAAGGAGGCATAGTTTTTGCCCGTGGCGTTGGACTTGATTTTTTCTATTCGTTTCTTTTAGCGTACGTTGGTTCTACTCTTGTGTTTTTTCCAATATACTTTTTATTAAGACCAATTCTAAATTTAATCAAAAAGATAAAAATCTTTTCTAAAATTGCATTTAAGATAGAAGGATATTTTTCTGACAAGGCAGAAAATGCCGTTAAAGAGCAGTCGCAAGTGGCTAACCGCCAAATTAAAAACAAGAAAAGCGCAAGTTATTTAAAAAGACTTGGCGTATTTATATTCATTGCAATTCCTTTGCCTGTGACGGGTGTTTGGACGGGGACTGCAATTGCTGTATTTTTAGGGCTTAAATTCAAAGAAGCCGTTTTGCCGGCGTGCATAGGAAACTTTGTGGCAGGATTAATTATATCTATACTTGCAGAGATTTGCCTTGCTATTTGGACTATAAAAGTTCTTGATTATATTTTATATAGCTTATTTGCACTTGCATTAATTTTATTAGTTGTGGTTATAATAAAGATAGCAAAAAGCAAACCACGTGATATGGACAATAATAAGGTGAACTAATGGGATTTTTTAGTTGGCTTTTAAGGAAAAGTAAACCAAAAAAAATAAAGATAGGCTTGGCGCTTGGCTCTGGTGGGGCTAAGGGCTTTGCTCATTTAGGGGCTTTAAAGGCGTTTGAAGAAAACGGCATAGAGTTCGATATGGTCGCAGGCACTAGTATCGGAAGCGTTGTTGGCGCTTTTTATTCGGCTGGTTATTCGGCAACAGACATTATGGAACTGTTGAAAAGAATAGACTATAACGAGATAAAGAATTTCTTTATGATAAAAATGGACACATCGGGTCTATTTAAGGTAATCGATAGAGAGATTGGCTCTATGAATATTGAAGAACTGAAAAAGCCGTTTAAGGCAGTGGCAACACACTTAGAAAGTGGAAAAGAAAAGGTCTTTTCTTCAGGTAGCGTTGCTACTGCGCTTTGCGCTTCAAGCAGTATTCCGCCATTTTTTAAGCCTGTAGTCGTTGACGGCGAGAGATATATAGACGGAGCTTACGTCAACTCTATCCCTGCTGATTTAGTTCGTGAAATGGGCGCAGACTACGTGGTGGGCATAGACCTATCTACTCAAGATGCAAAGCCGAGCTTATTAAAAAAGTTTTTTCCAACCTATAAGTCAGGTGTTAAAGAACCATCGTCAAAAGGCTATCAATTTAGCGATACGATATTGCATCCTGACCTTAACGACTATTCTTCAATTACGTTTTGGCGTGGCAACGAAATGTATGATATTGGATATCAACACGCACTTTCTTTTATTCCTAAAATCAAGCAAGATATTGAAAATTTGAAATATAAAAGAAGAAATAAATAAGAATAAATGCAACACAAAAGACAAAGTTTTATTTTTAGATTTATTAGTTTTATATGCGTTGTTTTAAGCCTTTTTAGTTTTTTAAGTTGTAAAGAGGCTGTGCCACCCATATCAAAAGTTGAAATACATAGCGATTTTTCGGTTAATTATTTAGACGTGGGGCAAGGCGACTGTATTTTTATAAGACTAACCGATGGCAAGAATATGATTATTGATTGTGGGGCTAATGACAAAGCTAAAGAAAACAGTAAATATATTATTAATTACCTTAATGAGTATAAAGTAAACAAAATAGACTATTTTTTATTAACTCACCCAGATTCCGACCACGTAGGAAACGCCGTTGATTTAATTAATGAATTTTCTATCGGCAAAATTTTTATTCCAAAAATTCATCAAAGCCAAATAAAAAATTTTAGTGTTTTTGAAGAAATTTTAATCTTAATAGAGCAAAAACAAATTCAATACGAATATTCAGCTTTTCCAACTAAAATTATGGGCGATAATTATCATTTTGCATTCTTATCACCGCAAAACGACGGTAGGAGCAGTTATGATAAGATTTTGCAAAATCAAATACCTACAAGCGAGGATATAAATAATCTTTCGCCAATAGTATATTTCAGTTGTTTGGGCAAGCGCTTCATTTTTACAGGCGATGCTGAGACCCAAGAAGAAAGATACGTTTTAGAAAACGTTAAAAGTGGCATTTATAATCATTATTATAAGGACTTAGGTATTAATTTAGTTAACGTGGATTATCTCAAATTATCGCATCACGGCTCTAAAGACGCTTCTTGTGATGAGTTTTTATCGCTATTAAGGCCTAAAAACGTTATAATTTCCGTTGGCAAAGATAATTATTATGGTCACCCATCAAGCGAAACCTTAATTAGACTGGAAAACGTTTGCAACGAATATAATCTTTATCGCACAGACCAACAAGGAACAATCTGCATTTATCGTGATGAAGGCGCTTTTAAAACTCATACTTCTAAAAACAACTAAAAAAGTCAAGACTTTTTGTCTTGACTTTTTTGTTTAGATAACTTAATTATGCAAGTTTTAATGCAGTTATAGATGCGTCAAGCAGAGTAGCAGTTTGGTCAGATGAGTTGTAAATAGAAAGAGTATCGCCAGCGCCTAAAGAAAGTAAAACCGTTTTACTTATGGCGCCTTCTCCACTTGTTAAAGTAATCGTTTCGCCTGTAATCAAAGTGTCGTTTTGATATAAGCTAATTGCAAAGTTCCCCTCTGCTGTGGAGCCGTTTGCAAAATAAGATACTAAATATACACCGTCTTCAGCAATGTTAATAGAACCATCTGAAACAGTCATTGTTGTATCAGTCGTTGCAGTATCTAAAGTGATAGGGATAATAGCATCACTTACAACTGTCACTGTTCCTGCGCCCGCATAAATAGCGTCGCCTGTTCCCGTAGGGCCTTGTGGACCGACAGGTCCGGTAGCACCCGTTGCACCAGCAGGACCGACAGGACCCTGTGGACCGACAGGACCGGTAGCGCCCGTTGCACCAGTAGGACCAGCAGGGCCGACAGGACCTTGTGGACCGATAGGACCTCTTGCGCCGGTAGCCCCCGTTGGGCCAACAGGTCCACGAATAACTATCGGGTTATTGTTACAACATCTTCTGTTATAAAAAGCGTTGTCATTGCCATAAGAAAGGGGATTAAAGCCTTGCCGATTATTGCCACACCCGTTGCAACCACAGTTGCAACCTAAAAAATTACACATAAAAAATTCCTCCTTTGTGTATATTACATAATATTCATAAAAAGAATAAAACGTTCACAATAGGAGGAATAGTATAATTAAATTTTAGTTATTTATCCATTTTAGGAAAATCAATTTCTTCCATATCTAACGGCATTTCATAGCACATTTCTTGGTGCTGAACGGCGTTTTCACCAAACACCTTGTTAAACGCAATCTTAAAATACTTTGCGTTTCCTTCGACTAAAAGATTATTGTCCATATCAAAAATTTGTCCTTTTGCAACCATGCCACGAGCTGAGTTAAAGGTAAGATATGCACGGGCTTTTACAGGAGTGTCAAGTGGGGTAGGTTTTCTGTACGTTATATTAAGAGTTGTCGTAACTCCAAACATATCAGGTTCGGTCACCCAAAGAGCTCTACCCATAAGCTCATCTAAAAGTGCGCTCACCATACCACCGTGCGCTCTGTCGGGATAGCTTTGGTGAAAAGATTTAAACGTAATAATGCTTGCCACCGACCCGTCTTCTAAAATGTAAAAAGGCGCTTTAAGACTAAACTCGTTTTCCATTCCACAAATCATACAATTTTTGCTGTTGTTTTGAACTTTAATAACTTTCATTTTTTAACCCTATGATAATTCAATATTAAACAAAATTCTACATTTTATCTCTTTAATTATACAAAATCTCGGAAATAATTAAATATAACTAGTTGTCTTATCAATATTATATTAATATTTTGTTGTTTTGTCAACAAATATACTAAAAAATATTGCTTCTTTATAATTTTATAATTGACAAAAGGTTGTTATAGTGTTAAAATGCAAGAAAAATTATACATTTCATACTTTTAGGAGAGGTTATGTTAGAAAAAGAAGGCAGATACATATTTGGAGTTTGTAAGATTGGAGAAAAGGGCAAATAGTTATTCCAAAAGAAGCGAGGAAGCTTTATAATTTGTCAGCTGGTGATAGTCTATTATTGCTCGGCGATGAAAAGGGAATGGCGCTTATTAAAACCGAAGTTTTTTCAGACTTTGCAGATAGCATCTTAAAAGACAATAGATAGGAAAAAAGATATGACAAATACTTATAACAAAACAGAAAGATTAGCCACGAAAAAGGACGTTATAAAGATAGAAAACCTTAATAAGTGGTTTAAGGACGTGCACGCAGTGAGCGACCTGTCGCTTTGCGTAAAGGAAGGGGAACTTTTTGCTTTCTTGGGGGTAAACGGCGCAGGAAAGAGCACCACGATATCTATTATTTGCAACACCCTTAAAAAAGACGGTGGAAACGTTTACGTGTGTGGAATTGACGTAAACACCGAAAGCGATGACATTAAGGAAAGTATAGGCGTTGTGTTTCAAAGCTCAGTGCTTGACAAATCACTAACGGTTAGAGAGAATTTAATGCATAGAGCGTCGCTTTATGGCATTTTTGGTGAGGAGTTTGAAAACAGGCTGGAGGAATTAAGCAGGATTTTAGACTTTAAGCAATATATAAATAGGCAGGTTGGAAAACTTTCTGGTGGGCAAAGGCGCAAAATAGACGTTGCAAGGGCTATTATTCATAACCCTAAAATACTTATTTTAGACGAGCCAACTACAGGGCTTGACCCTCAAACACGAATAACTATGTGGCAAGTTATAAACGAATTAAGGCAAAAAAAGGGTATGACGGTGTTTTTGACAACGCATTATATGGAAGAAGCTTCCGATGCCGATTACGTCGTTATCATAGATAGTGGCAAGATTGTTGCCGAAGGCACGCCAAATCAGTTGAAAAACGAGTTCGCCAACGATTATTTAACAATTTATAACATAACCGAAGAGCAAGCGAGCGGACTTGGTATCGATTATATTGAGGTAAACGACGGTTATCGATTTAAGTTAAAAAACACTAAAATAGTTGCCGAATTAATCGCAAAAAATCAAGAATTATTTAGTGATTTTGAAGTGGTTAAGGGCAAAATGGATGACGTGTTCTTAAACGTCACCGGAAAATCGCTTGCAGGGGGTGAATAAAATGCAAGTTTTTTTGAATAGCGTTAAAAGAAACACAAAATTATTTTTCAAAGACAAAGGATTATTTTTTACTTCGCTTATAACCCCACTCATTTTGCTAGTTTTATATGCGACGTTTTTGTCAAACGTGTATAGAAGTAGCTTTGAGCAAGTATTTAAAGAGTTCGGCGCTGTGGTCAGCGATAAGCAACTTTCAGGGCTTGTGGGTGGGCAGTTAATGTCCTCACTTCTCGCCGTGTCTTGCGTGACCGTTTCGTTTTGCTCAAATATGCTTATGGTTCAAGACAAAATTAGTGGCGCTTATAACGACCTTATGATAACCCCACTTAAAAGGTCAACGTTAGCTCTATCATATTATATTTCAACCACCATCAGCACCCTTATAATTTGCCTAATAGCGCTCATCGCTTGCTTGGTTTACGTTGGTGTTATAGGTTGGTATTTGACCGTGACTGACATTTTGTTCTTGTTGCTTGACATATTCTTAGTCTCAACTTTTGGCACGGCGTTATCATCAGTTATCAACTACTTTTTAAGTTCACAAGGTCAAATCTCGGCAGTCGGCTCTATCGTAAGCTCGTGCTACGGCTTTATTTGTGGCGCATACATGCCACTTGCAACTTTCGGCACGGGGTTAAGAAATACCGTTATGTTCTTGCCGGGAACTTACGGCACGGCGTTAATTAGAAACCACTCTCTAAACGGTATTATGAGCGATTTAGCTAACACCTTGCCAACAAAGGCAATAGAAGGGCTAAAAGACTCAATTGACTGTAATATATATTTCTTTGGCACGAAAGTTGAAATAGGAACAATGTATTTAGTCGTGTCACTAAGCATCGTAGCGATTATAACTGCATACGTTCTAATAAACAAATTTTGCAAAAAAACAAAAAGATAAAAAACATAAAACAAATAATAACCGTTCACTAATTTTAGTGAACGGTTATTCTATTTCTGTAAAAAATTCATCAAAAGAAAGGTCGAAGACCTTAACGAGCTTTATTATATAACTTACTTTAGGCTCGTTAATCCCTCTTTCCCAATAATCAACGGCTTTTTGGCTAACACCAATTAAATTTCCTAACTTTAGCTGAGACATGCCTTTCTCAACTCTTAGTTCTTTTATTTTTTCCCCAATACCCATAATATTATTATAGAAGAAATCTTCTTAATTTAGTTGACAAAGAAGAAATCTTCTTGTATAATAGTGTAGAAAATAAGTAGAGTTTGTAAAAAAAGGAAACTTTTATGAAAAAATTACTAACATGTGTTTTGGCTTTTATAATGCTTTCTTATGTTTTTGTGTTTTCGGCATGTGCTGATAAAAACAACGCCGAGTCAAAAGACAATGTTTTATATTCTTTTGGTGTTTTATCCGATATTCATTTACAAAGCACTGATTATGCAGTCGATGAAAACTATTCTTTAACAGACTATCAGAGGGCGTTGACGTATTATAAAAATAACGATGTCGATTTCATTGCTGTTGCTGGTGACATCGTGGCAAATAATCGTAAAAGCATGGGAGAAGCAAATGCTCCCGAAGAATGGGTTGCAGAACTAAATCTTTTTAAAGAATATAACGAGTTGTATTTTGAAAATAAGCCGGTCTATACGTGCACGGGAAATCACGATGCTACACCGTATGGTAGATATGAGGGTGATTATATTAGCAGCATAAGAAATGAATTGGATGGAGTGGGTTTAAGTCAAATAGTACCAAATTATGGAGATGGAACTAAAACAGCAGAGCAAATATGGCAAGAAATTGTTGGTAATCCTATCAATTTTACTATACAGCATAACGGCGATATTTTTATGTTTTTTAGTATGTATTATTGGTATTATGCAAAGTTTTGCCGTGCTTCTGATATCGCTTGGCTAGAAAATCAATTAGAAACATTTAAAGATAAAAGAGTTTTCTTATTTTCTCATTTGCCTATTATTGAAACTTTCGATCCATCTAGACAGGGGGCAGGTGTTGCGAAAAATGGTTTTCAAACAAACTATCAATTCGGACAACTTGTAGAAAAATATGAAAATGTGATGTTTTTTAGTGGGCACACTCATTTTGATTTAAGTTTAGAAGCAACCGATCAAAAATTTACTAATACTAATCTAAACGGCGAGGGTATGAAGCAAATACATTGTGCATCTAATGCATATACAAGATTGCCTATATACGATGAAAATGGAGAATATAAGCTTTATTCTGATGAAGAGAGATGTTCGCAAGGGTATATAGTTTATGTTTATGCAAACAAAATAGTAATTAAAGGAATAGATTTTACTCAAGGTCATAATGGTGGATTCATTGCCAATGCAAACTATGAAATTTATTATTAGCTAAAAAGTTTTACAATTGTTTACTAAAAGTCAACAAAAAAAACGGATAGAGTTTCTATCCGTTTTTTTGTTGTAGTTCAATTATTGTTTTTGTGGTTTCATCCACTTTTATTTTGTCCGAAATAGCAAGGTCAAAAATCGCCAAAACGTCATTTTCAACGGCAAGTAGGGGGATACTATCCCTTTTAATGAGTGGAATCTTTTTATCTGTAAAATAGTCGCTTAAACTTTTTGTTCCCCCACCGAATTTAGTAAATTTATCGTTGTCACGTCTTGTGCGAATAACAGCTCCAGCAGGGATTTTATCCTTATCGGCAAAAAATCCGTTTTTTAGGTCTATTGGCTGATTTTTCTCTTTTATTAAAAAAGCTTTATCATTAAAATAGATTTCACCAATGCTAAAAGGTATAATATTATCGCTTGTCTTTAAGTCTTTATAAAAAACTATTTTATCGTATTCTTTTACAGCAACAATGCCTTTTGGAAGGTGTGCCATTTTGCCGTTATCTAAATTTGCTAAGGCAAGCACGCTGTCTATATGCGTTTTTTCCCAGTCTTTTTCTACGCCAAGGTGCTTCAGTGCAAGCACGGTCGCCCTTGAAAGCAAGGCGTTGTGGATGGGAAGTTTAACACCAACTTTTGTTTCAAAAAAGTCAAGTTTTTCTAAAGTTTGCTCTTGCATATACTCATCTTCAAGCCTTGCTATTTGGCTAAATCTATAAACGCTTTTCTCGGCTTCAGGAAAAACCTTTTCTATCTCTGGCAAAATATTGAGTCTAATTGCATTTCTTGTATATTTATCGTCAAAGTTAGTGCTGTCGTTTACGTAAGGTATGTTGTTTTTTGCTAAATACTCGGTTATTTGCTCTTTAGAAACGATTAAGAGCGGTCTTATAATTTTGTCATCAAAATTTTCGTCAATACCTGCAAGCCCTTTTAGTCCACTGCCACGGAACAGGTTAAATAGCACAGACTCAAAATTATCTTTTAAATGGTGTGCCGTTGCAACCTTGTCGCACTTGCCTTGCGAGATTGCTTCATTAAAAATTTGATAGCGCAAAATTCGCCCAGCCTGTTCAACCGAAAGGCCGTGTTTCAATGCATATGCCACGCAGTCCACCGAATAGGTGAGAAGTGGCACGTTGTTTTCAGCGCAATAGTTTTTCACAAAATTCGTGTCATTAATAGACTCTTCGCCACGAATACCGTGTTCAATATTTATTGCAATTACTTTAATTTGGTATTTTTTTGACTCGTTTAGCATATAATGTAGTAGTGCCATAGAGTCGCCCCCACCAGAGAGCGCAACGGCAACCGTTTGATTATTGCTAATAAATTTACTTAAATCAATTTGCATGGTTATATTATAACAATTAAAAAAGAAAAATTCAAGCAATATTTAATTTTTATTTATAAACGGTTGACAAAAGCAAATTTATAGTATATTATATTAAAGCAATTGAAACAAATCGCGGGATGGAGCAGCTTGGTAGCTCGTCGGGCTCATAACCCGAAGGTCGTGAGGTTCAAATCCCACTCCCGCAACCACTTGGTACACTGTTGAACCACCTAAAGTTCAACAGTGTTTTTTATTAGTAAATATCTAACCATTTTAAAAAGCAAAAACCGTGAAAAATTTTTGCTTTTTTATTTTGTTGTTTTTTAGTAGAAAAAATGATATAATAAAAACAAAATAAATTTTTATAAGATACATTTAGGATTATGAAAGAAGAAAAAACAACGGAAATAATAGATTTAGCAAAAAAACTAGAAGAAGCTAAAGAAGATATTGAAAAAATTGACAAATTTTTAGAAGATGTTTCGACTTATCACGACAAGGCAGATAAGATATATAACGAGTTAAATAGTAAGATTGAATATGTTCCTTATGTTTTTGCGTTAAGGAAAACAAAAAACATGTTTGGAAATATACCTTTCAATCAATTATCTTATCATAACAAACGAGAAGTTATGAAAATGTTTAAAGAAGCTATTTCTATGTATATGGCTAAAGAATTAGTTGATAAGACAAAAGAAGAAAAACAAGGAAAGAAATAATTTTTACAAAGGAGAAAAAAGTGTGTTGGGTTGATATTGTAATTCCTATAGTAAGTAGCATTATTGGGGGATTATTAACTTTAGGTGGGGTTGCGTGGACAATTAATAATAATAAAGAGGAAAAAAGTAAAGAAGAACATCAAAAGGTCTGTCCTTATTTAAAAGTTGTTAATATTAATGATGATGAAATTACAACCCAAAACATAGTCGAAAATAATGAGACAACATTTATTAGAGAGGAACTGCCAGTAGGACAGTGCACTTTTAATTATGTTTTTAACAATATCACATTAAAAAACATATCGCAATCTTTAGTAATTTTTTACGGATTAAAAGTTGGGTATAAACTAATAAAACTTTCAGGACATCAAGTTGTCGAAAAAAATGATTTTGTCGTGATAGATATGAGTTCAATTTATTTGCCTAGTGTGGAATTGCAACCAACTATGCAAATTTGTGTTATGGATTCTTTAAGGAAGCCCTATTATTTTGATGTAAAACTTGAATCAATTAATCCTAACTGTTATAAGGGCGATTGTAAAGTGGATGATTTATATACTTATTTGTACAAAGCAAGTTTAATATCTCTACCTAAAGACGATAAAGAAGGTCTTGCAATTTTTAAATTGAATAAAGAAAACTAATTTTCAAACAAAAAAGCAGTTCAAAATTTTGAACTGCTTTTTCTTTTATAATAAATCCATTAATGCTTTTTGCTTTTTAGGGGGAAGTTTTCTAAAACTCTCTAAAAGGCTTTTTTCTTGTTCACTTAAAACTTCAATTTTTTCATCTTCTAGAAAGAACTGTGCAAGCGTTATGCCAAAAGCGTTACATATTGCTTGCAACGTGTCTAACTTCGGTGGGGAATTTCTTGCTTTCATAGATGCGATTGTTGACTGTGTAACCATTGATTGTTGTGCAAGTTCATAATCAGTCCAACCACGTTCACCTTTTAATTTTTCGATTTTTGCGATAATGTCCATAAAAATTTTTTCCTTTTATTTTATTATACTACGCAAAAAAAATAAATATAATACGCAATTAAGTTGACAATGTATCGCAAACAAGTTATAATAAAAACGCAAAAGCGATTATAAGGAAGAGTTTAAATGAATAAGAAAGTTTTGGTTGGTATAGGTGTCGGAATTATACTAGTTATTATCATTTTGGTTATATACATACCTAAGTACGAAATTAATATAATAGAATATGAAGTTTTAAGTGATAAAACTGCATATGTTAGATACGAAGTTACCAATAAGGATTCTGTAGAGCATATGTATAGGGTTGATGGGAAAATAAAACTTAATGGAGAAGTTGTCGCTAGAAAGACGGTTTATGTTATAGTTGATTCTAAAGAAACTCAACGTGCTATAATTTATTTTGAAACTGAAAGAAATATTTCATTGTATGGGAGTTCTGTAGAAGTAGAAATTGTTAGAGAAGTTACTTAAATTATTTATTTAAAACAAATATGCGTTAGAAAATTTCTAACGCTTTTATCTTTACGGCTCTGCTAGTTCACCAATCGTGCAACCACTAGATACTCGTTTGAACTTTTTCGGTTCAAACGAGTTTTCTTTTATTTCTTCTAGGTTTTTGCTACTTGCTATTTCCGAGCACTCTTTTTTGTTAAGATGCTTGGTTTCTCGCTTGTTGGTGTTATAGAGAATAATAACCTTATCGTGAAATAAAAACACACGGTTTATAAACGAGTTAAAGAACTCGTTTTTTTCTTGCCCGTTTTCATACTGCTTTCTAGCGTAATAGTTAAGGAAAGTTCTAACGTCAACAAGTTCTAAAGGCTTAATTTGTTTAGCCTTTTCTACGGCAATTTTCGCTTCTAAATCTTCTTGCGTGGCTTCGAGTGAGAGTAGTTTTTCTTTCGTGGACTTAGTGTAAATGCCTTCTTCTATCGCAGTTAATATTTTATCAATAGATTTTTTAACCGTTTTAAGGTCTTTTTCAAATGCGATAAGTGCCGTTGGCTTTTCAATTTCAGCATTAAATTTTTCTACCACCGTTTTTGCAATTTTATCTATAACTTGTGGGTTTAAAACGTAATCTATCGTTGCACCGAAAACTATATTTTCAATTTCGCTTTGTCTAACGTTTTTCTTTTTACAAGTGTTCTTTTCGGTTTTGCGTTTATAACACTTGTAGTAATGATAAACTTGTCCATTATGACTCGTTCCCGTTTCGGCAGTAATTGCCGAACCGCAATATCCACAGAACATTTTGCCACTTAATATGTATGGGTTTTCGTGATAAACTTCACGCTGACGATGCTTATGTCCGTCCATAATCAAATTACACTCCTTAAAAAGTCTTTTGTCAATAATAGGGGGAACAACGTCAAGGTAATTAACTCCGTCCACCGTCACGATTCCTATATACTTTTCGTTACGAATCATACGGCAAATTGCACACCAGAAAACTATATTACAAGCCAAACTCGTGTAAGCAGTTCTAAGATGGAGAACGATAACAAGTTCTTCAAATACACCGATGATAATTGGTATTACGAACTTACTATAACTGAAACAATTTCAGGTGTTTCAGACACTATTAAGTTCCGTCCTGTTCAATCAGTTACGGGTGTATCACTTAGCTTAGTAGATTATCAATTTTAATTTAGGAGGAAAAATTTATGAATAACGAATTAAATAAACATAAGACATCTGACAAGGTTAAATGGGTGTTAACACTTATAGCCTTTTTACTTGTTGGTGCAACATTAGCAGGTATGTTATTAGGGTATATAACCCCTAAAACGAGAACGGAAGAGCCCGTTAAACAAGAGCAAGAAGCAAGTGTGGAAAACGGAGGGTATAATACAGAGTTTGTTAACACAAATGGCATTAAACTTTTCTCTGCATCGCCTATGACATATTCAAGAACTACAGGCACTGCAACAAAGCAAATTTATGCTACTGTTCAACCAACAACTGCCTCTAATAAAGACGTTTCTTGGACTATTGATTGGGAAGGGGAAAACTCTGAGTTGGTTACTAACTATGTAACGGTTACCCCAACGGCTGATAATCAGTTAACGGCAGACGTTACTTGTTATGCTCCGTTTGAAGGCAACATTATCATAACGGTTACTACTTTAGAAGGTAATTATTCAGCACAATGTTTAGTTACTTACGTAGGACAACCTACAGAGATTTTAATAGACACGATTGTTGCTAACGACGGCACTAATTACAATTTAGGTCTTAACGGAACTTTTACTCTTAACGTTGAAGCAACTAACCCATTCGGTCAGTTAGGTGACGATTATAAGACACTTGAAGTTTCTTTATGGTGTACAGGTAGTGTAACGAAAGGTACATATACCTATGACTATTGGGAACAAACTTGGTCTTGGGAAAACGAAGAAACTGTTGCACTTAACACGTTGTTAGATAAGTTTGTAGTTGTGGAATATAACGATGGCGTTATAACACTTTCAACAGGTAATAAAGAAATAGCTGAATACTATGAAAAATATACCAACATTGACGGTGGTAGAACGAGATATTATTCTAACAAGATTAAGGAAGTTGGCGAAGATTGCAAGATTGGTTTAACGATAAAAGAACCTAATTCAAACGTTAATAAAATCATTTACTTAAATCTTGACAAAACGGCAGTATCTTCTGTAAACGTTACCCCGAACTTAATGTTCTAAGGAGGTAGTTTATGGCAAAGAAACAAGGAGGAGCTGGTAAGGTTGTTAGCTATATTTTGTTTGCGCTAATCGTAATAGGTCTAATAGGTTTCCTTGCTTACTATACTGGAGGTTTTACTAGAGGCTTTAAGACTTTCTCCGTTAAGTGTGATGGTAGAGAGGTATCAACCAGTGCTAGTGGTTTTGAAACAACGGTGGAAAAACCACTTGTAGTAGAAGTTAAATATAACTTTGATAGCGAGGCAAGTGGGTATTCAGTAAAGGTTGTTCCTAATGCTTTAGCTGGTAAAGACTTTGATTTTACGCTTGACGGCGACGTATATTCTTTCCAAGCAGAAAGAGATTTAACCGATGGGTTTATCGTTGAATATGAAGAAAATTCGTTTACGTTAACCCCAAAGGGAAATCTTACTGAAATAATGCAAGCTAACTATCCTAATAAGGTAGTTGAGGACTGCGTTCAGTATGGATATAAGGATATGTTTACGCTAGTAATAACCTCGTATAACGGGGAAGCTAATATTTACCTAAATTTCTCTGTTCCAGAGAAAGTAACCGGCGTTGAGCTTAGTCAGGAGGTGATTGAATTTTGATGTATGCAAGGAGAAATAAATTTCTCTTTTGCATTATAGCTTTGGTGTTGGTGGTATGCACTCTATTTTCAGGGTTGCATCCCACTATAGCCTTTGCTGACGAAAGAGAAATTAACTTTGATAATACAGACGTATTAGAAGATTTAACATCTTCTACGGTTAATGGGCAGCCTTTTGATATCAAGAACTATCCGTTTGATGAAAGCAAAGACGCTCAGATGATAAGCTTTATTGAGTATTGCTATTCATATAGGGCTAATCTTAGAGATAATTTTGGGCTTTACATATATGTTTACAATCCTAAGGGCTTAAATTTTTCAGCAAGCGACAAAGATAATAAAATACAAATGGCAGTTTCTTATGATGAAGAAGGTAATCCTAATGATTATGAAAAGTTTTCGTTAGAACTTTGTAGCAAGGTAGAAAGTGGTAATTACAAGAACTTATTTTATAAGTTCAAAGTAATAGACCACAAGGTTGACGGCACGTATTTCGTTGAACGTGTAAATAGCATAGAACGCAGATATGACGTTTCGGGTGTAGAACTTCTTACTTATGGAGCAAGTACTCCTACAGAATATCATGTAGGTGGAACGTATAAGTTTACAGGTTATGCTAAAGGATACGGTCCGGACGAAAACGCTGAGAACACACTAACTTGTGCGATAGAAAAACTTGAAACGGTAGAACTTTCTGTAAAGCATACGTTTTATCGTTCAAAGACTTCGCATCTTGGTGTAGGACATCAAAACCAACTTGATACAGTATATTTTTCAGTTCCACAACGATTTATAGAAGAATATGGTAGGTTGCAAAGGATAAAAGCTGAGTGGTATGAGTATAAAACTAAAGAAATTTTAGTCACTAGCCATAAAGATTTTTATACTAAAGCGAGTCCATATATCGGTGTAAATCTAGGACCTACAAACTCTGTTGGAACACAAGAATATAACGAAGATATTTATTATAGTTTAGGTCTAAATGCTGGAGATGCAGGTGGTGGTATGAACGCTGCAAAATGGGGTTGGAACTTAGGAACAGGGTTTTTACACGTTCCTTGCCAAGCTTTATACTATATGTTTTTAGTTGATAGTATAAGCGAATATGACCCATACGCATCTACGGTTGATATAGGTGGTATTCAAAGTAACGATTTGTATCAATACATATTGAACTACAATAAAACTTTTGAAAAAGGCACGCTACCTATTAAAGACGGAACTATAAGTGCAGATTTGTTTGAGTCTGACATCGATGCTTCAAGAAAAATTGATAACAAAAACGGCAAAATTCAAATGGGTTATAGTTATTACGATTTTGATGCTGACGTTGATTTGCAAGTTCTACAAAGCTGGTCTGATTCAAGTCCATCTTTTTGGGAAAATTGGGTTAACTTTGGTTTAGGTGCTACTTTTACGGGTGGACCTACTGAGGCGAGTAGAACGGTCGCTCCAATTCAAATTCTTAAAGCCGAAGATGTAAAAGGAACTAATGCAGAAATAGCAAATAGGCTTATGATTAACAGCGCTGACGTTGACGCTCTTAAGGAAGAGTATAACGATGCTGTAACAGTAACAGGAATAGACGATGAAGAAAAAGTAGTTGTTTTGTTTAGGTTTGCAACTAGTGATTATTACTCTGAAGGCGTTGATATTATGGAATTGGGGGAAGGCTTTTTATGGTCTGATAAATACACAGAAGGACAAGCATATATAGCAAGAGAAAGTGTGTTTTTGAACTTCGATATTATTCAGCTTACGTTCAACAAAGACGGAGACTACACTGTTATTCCAGTTGTGTCAAGTCCGATAGATATCGTTGGAGATATTACACCACCGGTGTTTATGGATGATGGTTTAGAGTGGTGGCAAATACTTCTTATGTTAATTTTAGTAGTGTTCTTGCTAATACTTTTATGGCCTATATTGCCATATATTATTAGGTTTATCTGGTGGTTGATTTTATTACCATTTAAGCTTATAGGCTTGATTATTAAAGCGATAAAGAAAGGCAGAGAGAAACGGAAATTGAAAGAAATAAAGAAGATAGAAAAAGAGGTAAGTAAACGACAAAAAGAAGAAATGAAACGACAAAAGGAGATTAAAAAGTGAAAACGATAAAGAGAATTTTAGCAATAGTTCTTCTTATCGTGGTGGTAATTTTAGTTGGCTATCTAATATTTACGGGTAGTCAACTAAACGCTACCGAGACAGGAGGGGCTTATGCGCAGATTAAGGGTATGTAACATACTCTTAACGGTGTTTATATCTATAGGTTTTATATTGCTTGGAATATTTTGTTTTAGCTCATCATACCTACGTTTGTTTGAGAGCTTAAGGGATTTATGGTTATCTATACGATTTTATATAGGAACTATATTTAACCCTACTAACAACGTTATTCCAACGGTTAATAATTATTCGGAGGTGTTAGAGTGGAACTTAATTCTAGCAGAAGATTGGGAGGGTTTTAAGACTCAGGTAGGCGATTATTTTTCATTATTATTTAATGGCGAAAATTTTAAGGCTTATGGTGTTTTACTAGGCAAAATACTAGGTGGTATTTTTGTGGTATTAGTTATAACAATACCTATTATTGTAGGGATAGTTTTACTAATAAAAAGGCTGTATAAAAGCAACAATAATAACCATAACGTAGATACGATTCCGTTAAGAGTTTTTAAGTGGTTAATGAAATATACTTATCAACCTATAAGTCGGTTTATAAGGCAGTTTATAGGTTTTGTTATGGCACATAGGTGGATATGGATTTGCTGGTTAGTTTTATGGATAATACAACTTAATTTAGCAACGATAGTAGTAGCGTTTTTTGCATACTATTTGTTCTTTGCAATGTCTTTCAGAGTTGATACGTTATACATTCAATTCTGCAAGCTATTTATAGACCTGCAAGTGTTTTTTACAAGCTTTCCATGGTGGACGTTGATAATAATAGCACTAGTCTTATTTGGGCGATTTAGACGTAAGATTGCACTTAGAAAACTTCGCCGTTATGAGAACAGAAATTGTGGGTTTATACGGGAACTACCAATAGTATCAATGACGTGTGGAAGTATGGGTAAAAAGAAAACGACAATGATAACGGATATGGCTTTAAGCCAAGAAGTAATGTTTAGAGAAAAGGCTTTTGAATTGTTGCAGAAAAACGATATGAAGTTTCCTTTTTTTCCTTGGATAAGCTTAGAATTAGATTTAAGGAAATGTATGGAATATGGAACGGTATATAATTTGGCAACGATAAAGGAATGGATAGAGAAGAAAAGAAAGAGGTTTGAAAAGAACGGAGATGAAAAGAAAAGGTTATATGGATATGATTGTAAAAGGTATGGAACGCTGTATAATGACGGCTTGCGTATATGGAACTTATTTGACGTAATGAGTACATACGCACAATTATATTTTATCTATATTGTTGAAAGTAGTTTGATTATCTCCAACTACTCTATAAGGGAAGATAACTTGTTGCTTGATGAAGGTAATTTTCCTATGTGGGCTATGGACTTTTTTCCTAATGGAACGATACAAGGAGGAAGGCATTCGCATATCCTTGATTTTGACGTTCTAAGACTAGGTAAAAAGGTTATAGAGAATAACCCTAACGCTGGTAGTTTTGAGTTTGGTGTAGTGGTTATTTCAGAGGTGGGAAAAGAACGTGGTAATAACTTAGAACTTCGTGACGTTAAGAAGAATAACGATGAAACTAACCAAAAGAACGACCTATTTAACAGCTGGTTAAAAATGTGTAGGCATAGTGCAACGGTAGATAATTACCCGTTTGTAAAGGTGTTTACCGATGAGCAACGCCCTGAAAGTTGGGGTGCAGATGCAAGAGATTTATCTGAGGTTATAACCATTGTTGCTTCGGGTAGTCAAAGGCTAGCTTTACCATTTTACATTTTTGAAGAAATGATAACCGATTGGGTAGTTGGTGGAGTGGTTAGTATGTATTACGATTTCCGTTATAGACGTGGGGATAATACGCTACTTATGTATTGGCTAAAGGGAATTGCCTCTTGGCTTTTTAAGCGTAACTTAAAAATGTATAACCAGTATGGATATAGCGTTTTGTATTTGGATAAGGAAAAGGGAACGTTAGACGGCAGAACGGAGAGAAAGAAGTATTTTATTCTAAATAAAAAGATTTATAGTAAAAGGTTTTCAACCGATTGCTTTAGTGATTATTTTAATGATATGGCAAGGAAAACTAGTGTAGGTATAAACGATTATTTAGAATATGAAACGGAGAGAGCAACGATAGAAGAATTGAAACAACAGAATAGCTATTTTATTAACGCATTATACAAGGAAGATATAGACTCTGACGAAAGCTTTTAAGTCAAATCCAAAGGTCTGTATTAAAAAGGAGGTTTTATGGCTTACGGTGAAGCAAAAGTATATTTTGATGGTAGCCACTATGTTGCGATTCCCCATACGGAACGTCCCAAAAAGCCAAGAGTAGTTAAGCAAGAAAAAGAGATATTTGTTAATGATAAAAATGAGATGATGGCTGAGTATGACGAAGTAAAATCTACTATCACTTTATCAAACGGAATGGTGTTGGAAGAAGTAGAATTTGTTGGAAAGGAATTAAAGCCAGTTATAAAGAAAATAAAACGTGAAGGTAAGAGAACAACAAAAAAACAAATTTTTGAGGAGGCTTATGTGGAAACTGTTGGGAAATCTAAGAAAGAACGTAAAAAGATTATAGTTGAAAGGTTAAAAGGATGTTTCAAAACTTTAGAAGAAACAAAACAATATGTTGAAAATAATTTAGAACGTAAAAACAGAAACTTATTATGTAGAAGAATAAGGCTTAATAGGAAGGCGAATTTACAGGAGTTTAATTACTTCTGTACTTTCACATACGATGATAAATTGCATACGGAAGAAACATTTAAGAAAAAGCTTAAAAAGTGTATGGAGAACTATGTGACAAGGTGTGGATGGAGATATATAGGGGTTTGGGAACGTTCGCCAGAAAATAAGCGTCTACATTTTCACGGTGTGTTTTATATTCCTGATGGAACAATGCCGGGAGCTTTGGAAAAACATAGGGATTACAACGTTAATACAAAACGGATGCAAGAAACGATGCAAAACACTTTTTTTAATAAAAAGTTTGGAAGAAGTGATTTCGAAACCATTGACAGTAAGGATAGGATGGGTGAGGCTTTGAATTATATGTTAAAGTACATAGAAAAGACAGGCGAAAAAATAGTATATTCACGAGGATTACCTCAGTTCTTCATTTCAGACATTATGGATGAAGATATAGCGTGTTTTATGGGCGAAGAAGAATACAAAGTGGTGTTGTTTGACGACTTCCAATGTATAGACGAAGGAACCCTAATGGGAACTGTATGTAAAGAAGTAATTCAAACAATGAGAAAAGCAAATTAACGCGCGACGTTATGTGGGTGTTCGGCGCCAACGGACCAGTGCGCCAACCCCACTCGTCGGCGTTATGCTTTCTCGGTTGATTTTTTCTTTTCAGTTTTTGGGTTAGGCGTGTGCTTGTCTGGCGGAGCGAAGCGACGCCACTTGTATCAAGACAAGCACACGTCTAACACTCATTTTGTTTTTTTAGCTAATATTTTAGCAAGTAAAAACGATATTAAAAATTCTTGCATTTATTTGTAAAAAGTGGTAAAATTAAAATGCGACCCAATTTAATATTTTCATACGTATGTATACTTTAGGTGAAGTGTACCTAATTCGCATTACATAAAATCTTACGTATGGATTTATTTGTTTAAATTGGTGTCGCAACTAAGCGATGAAGGCACTTTGCAGGTGTCGTTTATCGTTTGGTGAACGGCACTTTTATTTTTGTTGGAAGAAGGAGAGACTATATGAAAAGAAAACTATTACCTTTTTTACTTGCAATGCTTGCATTATGCACCTGTATGTTTTCACTTACTGCTTGTGGAGGAAATGAACCACCACATGCGCACGTTTACGATCAACAAGTAGTAAACGATGCTTTTAAGTTAAGTGATGCAACTTGCGAAGATAAAGCAGAATATTATTATTCTTGCTCTTGTGGAGAAAAAGGCACGCAAACGTTTAAACACGGCGAAAAATTAGGTCACATTTATGGCGATTGGGTTTCAATTGGCAACGGTCAACATAAGAAAATTTGTGCTAATGATAATAGCCATACCATAACGGAAGATTGTTCTGGTGGCACTGCAACTTGCACAGAAAAGGCAGTTTGTGAGGATTGTGGAATTGAGTATGGCTCAAAAAAATCACATAGTTATACTGAACTTAAGCAATCAACAACACAACACTGGCATGAGTGTACCTGTGGTGCTTTTGAAATAAAAGAAAATCATATTCCGGGAGTAGAGGCAACAGAAACAACCGACCAAAAATGTACGGAATGTGGCTACGTTATAACCCCAGCATTAGGTCACATACATACTTTGCATTTGACAAAAGTAGATGCAAAACAACAGTCTTGTACTGAAGAAGGTAACACCGAATATTATACTTGTACTTGTGGAAAGTGGTTTAGCGACAGCAATGCTACAAAAGAAATAACCGATAAATCAAGTGTTGTTATTGCAAAAGATGAACACCAACATATAATCTTAAAGAAAACTGCTACTGAACACTGGTGGGAGTGTTCTTGTGGTGCTTATGAAACAAAAGAGAATCATCACGGTGGAAACGCAACTTGTACTGAAAAAGCAGTTTGTGACGATTGTGGAACTGAATATGGCTCAAAAAAATCACATAGTTATACTATACTTAAACAATCAGCAACACAACACTGGAAAGAGTGTTCTTGTGGGGCTTACGAAACAAAAGAAAATCATAACCCAGGTGCCGAAGCAACCGAAACTGCTGACCAAAAATGTACTGAATGTGATTACGTTATAACCCCAGTATTAGGTCACGTACATACTTTGCATTTAACTAAAGTAGAGGCAAAATCTCAATCATGTACGGAAGAAGGAAACGTTGAATACTATACATGTTCTTGTGGCAAGTGGTTTACTGATAACACGGCAACTACTGAAATTACTGATAAAACGAGTGTTGTCATTGAAAAAGATGACCACGATTATACCGAATTAAAAAATAACGAGGCTGAGCATTGGTATGAATGTGTTTGTGGTGATAAAGATACATCTGAAAATCATAAAGGCGGAACTGCTACTTGTACGGAAAAAGCAAAATGTTCAGTTTGTACAACTGAATATGGTGAAGCAAAGGGGCATGACTATGAAAGCGTTGTAACAGAACCAACGTGTACTGAACAAGGCTATACTACATACACTTGCCATTGTAACGATAGTTATATTGATAATTACGTTGAAGCGTTAGGACATATTGAAGTGGTTGATAATGCAGTAGCTCCAACCTGTACTGAAACAGGTTTAACCGAAGGTAAACATTGTTCAGTATGTAATGAAGTATTAGTTGCACAAGAAGTAGTTGAAGCAAACGGACATGATTATGATTCAGTAGTAACAGAACCAACGTGTACAGAACAAGGCTATACAACATACACTTGTCATTGTAGCGATAGTTACATTGATAATTACGTTGGTGCATTAGGACACACTGAGGTGATTGACAATGCAGTTGCACCAACGTGTACAGAAACAGGCTTAACCGAAGGTAAACATTGTTCAGTATCTAATGAAGTATTAGTTGGACAAGAAGTAGTTGAAGCAAACGGACATGATTATGATGAAGTAGTAATAGAACCAACGTGTACAGAACAAGGCTATACTACATATACTTGTCATTGCAACCATAGTTATATTGATAATTACGTTGAAGCGTTAGGACACACTAAAGTAGTTGATAATGCAGTTGCACCAACTTGTACTGAAACTGGTTTAACCGAAGGTAAACACTGTTCAGTATGTAAAGAAGTTCTTATTGCACAAGAAGTAGTTGAAGCAAATGGACACGATTACGAAAGTGTAGTAACGGCACCTACGTGTACGGCACAAGGTTATACTACATATACTTGTCACTGTAATCATAGTTATGTTGCCGACTATATAGACGCTTTAGGACACACGGAAATAATAGATAATGCAGTAGCTCCAACCTGTACTGAAACAGGTTTAACCGAAGGTAAACATTGTTCATTATGTGAAGAAGTATTAGTTGCACAAGAAATAGTTGAAGCAAACGGACACGATTATGATGAAGTAGTAACAGAACCAACGTGTACAGAGCAAGGTTATACAACATACACTTGTCATTGTAACGATAGTTATATTGACAATTATGTTGGCAAGCTAAGTCACATCCTTACGCACCATGAACAAATTGCAGCAGATTGTTCAACAGATGGAAGCATTGAATATTGGTCTTGTTCAAGTTGTGGTAATAATTTCTCTGATTCACAAGGTAAAACTATTGTTAATAATGTTGTTATTCAAGCTAAACACATTGTGTCATATTATGAAAGTATCAACGATGCTAATTATGAGTGGGATAAAAACGAGAACGTTATCGTTTCTACGAATAAAGGACATAATTCATCTTCTACTTATACGATTAAAGCATTATGTGATTTTACTTTTGTTTTCAAACACAAAACTTCATCTGAAAGCAACTATGATAAATTAATTGTAAAGCTTAATTCTACACAAATATTGGTTTCATCTGGCATAAAATCAACTTGGACTGAAGTTGAGCAAGAATTGAAAACTGGGGATGTTTTGACATTTACATACTCAAAAGACGGAAGCCAATCAACTGGTGAAGATTGTGCTTACATAGAAATATTAGTGGCAGAGGGATATGATTTTACAGACATTTCTCAAATCCAAGCTCTTTGTGAAACGGATATTTATTGTACGGTATGTAATACACTTTTAGTTGAGCATGTTGGTCATGATTATGTAAATCACAACGCCCAAGAACCTACATGTACGGAAGTAGGTTGGGAGATGTATACAAGTTGTAGCAGATGTGATTATACTACGTATGTTGAAATTAAAGCAACAGGTCATACCTATGGCGAATGGGTAACAGATATAGCACCTACTTGCACCGAGTCAGGAACAAAACATAGAGATTGTACTGCTTGTGATTATGCAGAAACAGGAACAATTTCTTTTACGGGACATACTTATGGTGAATGGGTAACTGATATAGATAGTACCTGTTCTACTTTTGGTGAGCAACACAAAACTTGTTCAGTATGTGATTTTGCTTATGAGAGCATTATAACATTAAAAGAGCATACTTTCATCGATGGTTCTTGCTCTATATGTACATCTTTAGAAGGAAGCGCTGGCTTAAAATATTATATTAGTGGGGATGGGGTCTCTGCGTATTTATCAAGCATTGGAACTTGTTCGGACTCAAATATAGTTGTTGCAAGTTCATATAATGGATATCCTGTTACAAAGATAAATAGCGAGGCATTTAAAAGTAAAACTAATATAGTGCAAATCATTCTTCCTGATATGATTACTAGTATAGGAAATTCTGCGTTCTCTGGTTGCAGTGCCTTAGAAAGTATAGAAATACCAAACAGCGTAGAAAGTATAGGTTCTTCAGTTTTTTATAATTGTAAATCATTGATAAGTATAACAATAGGAAATAGAGTAAAGAGTATAGGCTATGATGCGTTTTATGGTTGTTCTTCATTGAAAAAAGTAAATTATTTAGGAACGGTAGATAAGTGGGCTGAAATTGAATTTCAATATGAGAATAATTATAATTCAACTCCATTGTATCATGCTAAAGATTTATATATTAATAACGAGTTGTTGACTGAAGCCGTATTAACAACAGCTACTAAAATAAATGGCTATGCGTTTTATAATTGCCGTTCGTTAACAAGCGTAGAAATTGGCGACAGTGTAACGAGAATAGGTAATTATGCTTTCAATAATTGTAGTAGTTTGACAGACATAACAATAGGAAGCGGTGTGAAGAGTACAGGCTATGATGCGTTTTATGGTTGTTCTTCATTGAAAAAAGTAAATTATACTGGGACAATAGACCAGTGGGTGCAGATAGAGTTTGATGATTTCCTATCATTGCTTGGCCGCTCAAATCCATTATGTTATGCTGAAGATTTATATATTAATAACGAAATAGTAACTGAAGCCGTACTGACAACAGCAACAAAAATAAGTACTTATGCATTTTATAATTGCAGTTCACTCACAAGTGTAACTATCCCAGAAAGTGTAACAACTATAGGTTCTTATGCGTTCTATGGTTGTTCATTATTAACAAGCATAGCAATACCTTCTAGTATAACAAGCTTAGCAGATAGCATATTTTATAATTGCGATTCATTAACAAGCATAGTAATACCAAATAGTGTAAAGAGTATAGGCTTAAAAGCGTTTTACGATTGTGATTCATTAATCAGTGTAGTAATACCTAGTAGTGTAACAAGTATAAAAACAGATGCGTTTTATAGTTGTAATAAACTAGTAGAAGTATATAATTTGTCTTCCTTATCAATAACCATAGGCTCAAGTAGTAATGGTTACGTAGCCTATAATGCAAAGGTAATACATACTGATATAAATGAAGAAAGCATATTAAAAATTGAAGATAAAGGATTTGTAACATTTGATGACGATGGTATTAAAACACTTATTGCTTATATCGGTAATGAAACGGAAATTGTAATACCAAGCAGTATAGAGGCAATTCATGGATATGCGTTCTATGGGTGCGACTCATTAACAAGTATAGTAATTCCGAACAGCATAATAAGGATAGGTTCTTCTGCATTCCGCAATTGTAGTTCATTAGAAAGTATAACAATACCTTTTGTAGGAGCATGCGCAACGGCTTGTAATGGATATGATGAAGTTTTTGGTTATATATTTGGGTATAGCACATCTTCAAGTTCTTCTGTAAGTGGGACAGTATATCAATATTACGATTCAACAAGTAATTCATCATACAAATACTATCATTACTATATTCCAACCGCACTAAAATCAATAATCATAACAGGTGGTGAACATATAGGTTATCACGCATTCTATAATTGCAAGTCATTAACAAGTGTAACAATAGGAAACAACGTAGCAAGTATAGGAAATTCTGCGTTCTCTGGGTGCAGTTCATTAACAAGTGTAACAATAGGAAACAACGTAGCAAGTATAGGAAATTCTGCGTTCTCTGGGTGCAGTTCATTAACAAGTGTAATAATAGGAAACAATGTAGCAAGTATAGGAAATTCTGCGTTCTCTGGGTGCAGTTCATTAACGAGCATAGAAATACCTAATAGCGTAATAAGTATAGGAGAAAAAGTATTTTATAATTGCAGTTCATTAGAAAGAGCAACAATAGGCAATGGTATAGCAAGTATAGGAAATTCTGCGTTCTCTGGTTGTAGTAAATTAACAAAAGTAGATTATACAGGCACAATAGACCAATGGGTACAAATAGAGTTTGGTAATTACTATGCTAACCCATCATATTATGCTGAAAACCTATACATAAATGATGTATTAGTAACAGAAGCAAAGATAACTACTGCAACTAAAATAAATGGCTATGCGTTTTATAATTGCCGTTCATTAATAAGCGTAGAAATTGGCGACAATGTAACAAGTATAGATGAATCTGCCTTTAGTGGTTGTAGTGGACTAACAAGTATAACCTTACCATTTGTAGGTGGTAGCAAAACGGCAACAACGGCAAGTAGTTCAACGTTATTTGGATATATTTTTGGAACGAGCAGTTACACAGGTGGCACGGCAACGAAACAATATTATAATGCTTCAAGTACAAGTAGCTCAGCATATTGTACTTATTATTACATACCAACATCGTTAAAGTCAGTGACAATAAATGGTAGCAATATTTTATATGGAGCGTTCTATAATTGCAGTTCATTAGAAAGTGTAACAATAGGCAATGGTGTAACAAGTATTGGGGTAGATGCATTCTCTGGTTGCACTTCATTAACGAGCATAGAAATACCTAATAGCTTAATAAGTATAGGAAATTCTGCGTTCTATGGTTGTTCTTCATTAACAAGCGTAGTAATACCAAATAGCATAATAAGTATAGGTTATCGTGCGTTCTATGGTTGTCCAATAGAAACGGCAAAAATGCCAACAAACGCAATATCAGCAGTTGCAACCCTAAACTTAAAAACGGTTGTTATTAGTGGTGGAACAAGAATCCCTTCTTCTGCGTTTTCTGGTTGTAGTTCATTAACTAGTGTAACGATATGCGATACTGTAACAGGTATCGGAGCAAATGCGTTTAATGGTTGTAATCAAATAATAAAGACAGAAAACGCCCTCCAGTATCTAAATGCAAACAACAATGAGTATTATGGATTGATAGGAGTGCTAAATGTTAATTATAGTAATTATAATATTAATGAACGAACTATAATAATCGCTGATGAGTGTTTTTATTATTGTGAGAACTTAACAACGATAAAAATACCTAGCAGTGTTTTGGCAATAGGCAAAATGGTGTTTGGAATTGAACGTTTTCATAACTATTTTGAGACCGACATATCTAATTTAAAGAGCATAGAAGTGGATGAAAACAATAAAAATTATAAAGATATAGATGGAGTTTTGTATACGAAGGACGGGACAAGATTAATACGCTATCCCGCATCTAAGGAAGGGGAAACATTTAAAATTCCAAGCGATGTGATATATATAGAAGAAGGAGCATTTTTAGGTTGTGTTAATTTAAGAAATGTAGTTGTTCCTAGTAGTGTAACAAGTATAGGTGATCATGCGTTCTCTACTAGTTGGATGTTATGGACTATAACTTTTGAAGAAAACAGTAAGTTAGAAAGTATAGGAATTTCTGCGTTCTCTGATTGCCATTCATTGAGCATAGAAATACCAAATAGTGTAACAAGTATAGGTTCTTCTGCGTTCTATAATTGCGTTGGCTTAACAAGTATAGAAATACCTAACAGCGTAACAAGTATAGGTGAAGGGGCGTTCATATCGTGCGACAATTTACAAAGTGTAACTTTTGGAGAAAACATTCAGTTAACGAGAATAGATGATTCTACGTTTAGGGATTGCAAATCACTTACAAGCATAGAAATTCCTCATGGTGTAGAATATATAGGTAGGTCAGCATTTGAGTTTTGTTCATTATTGGAAAGAGTATATCTACCTAGTACATTAAAGGGCATTAGTGGGGACTCGGATTTTTATGAGTACGCAGCGTTTTATGCTTGCTATCGTCTAACTGAAGTATATTATTTAGGAACATTAGAAGGCTGGAGCAAAGGACATTTTGGGGATGCTTTTTCATGTGATTACAACTTATATATAAACGGACAAATATTAACAGATGTGGAATTTGAAAATGTAACAAGCATAAGTGATTCTGCATTTGAGAATTGCAAGTCGTTGATAAGAGTAACAATCGGTGATGGGGTAACAAATATAGGTGATTCTGCGTTCTCTTGGTGCAGTTCATTAACGAGCGTAACTATTGGCAACAGTGTAGAAAGTATAGGTGATTACGCGTTCTCTAGTTGCGATAGTTTAACAAGTGTAACAATAGGTAATAGTGTAATATGTATAGGTAATTGGGCGTTCTATGGTTGCGATTCATTAATAAGTATAAGGGTAGATGAAAATAATGCAAATTATAAAGACATAGATGGCAATTTATATACTAAAGATGGAAGCACATTAATAAACTATGCTATAGGGAAAACCGACATCTCATTTATAATACCAAATAGCGTAAAGAATATAGGCTCATGTGCGTTTTACGATTGCGAATCATTAACAAGTGTAGTAATACCTGACAGTGTAACAAGTATAGGTGGTTCTGCGTTCTATAATTGCGATTCATTAACAAGTGTAGTAATACCTGACAGTGTAACAAGTATAGGTTCTGGTGCGTTCGATAGTTGCGATTCATTAACAAGTGTATATTATAAAGGTACAGTAAACGATTGGTCAAACATTTCGATTGGATCTAACAACTCAAGTTTAATAAAGGCAACGAGGTATTACTATAGTGAAACTAAGCCAACTTCACCAGGTTATTTTTGGCATTGCGATGAAAAAGGCGACGTAGCCATTTGGTAACAAAACAAATCAGAAAATAGGTTAGGCTGCTCCTTGCCTATTTTCTGAAAACTAAAATCACAAAGGAGAAACAGTATATGATTAATGATTTTAAGCCAGAACCACTTCCACCGATAGGGGAAAAAAAGGAATATGAAAAAGCTGCTGAGCGTAATGAAATTTTTGATAAGGTTGTTGAATTTGTAGGAGGGGTTGCCGGTATAAGTGTAGATAAACCTAAAAATAACGAAGATAATTTTAATGTCAATATAGAAATTAGTTATACTCCAAAAAATGAAGATGACGATGAAGATGAAGAATAGGACGATGATTCTAGTAGTGGAGCTGGCAACAATCCTGACGAAGATTCTGCCTAACAAATTATATTACATAAATTAAAAGTATTACAATGGCGAGAAACTTCGCCATTGTAATAGAAGTTTTTAACTATGGAAAAAGAAAATAATTATATTAATTTAATAATAAAACCAACCAATGCTTGTAATCTACGTTGCAGGCATTGCTATGCTGCCGATATAGGATACAACGCACAAAAAATGCAAATATCCACAGTCAATTTTATTATTAATTTTTTTGCTCAATTTTATAAAAATGTTAGAATTATATGGCATGGCGGAGAACCATTATTAATGGGGATTGATTTTTATAAGGAAGTTATTGAAATAGAAAAACAATTTCCGAACACTATGTTTAGTAATGGCATACAAACGAATGCAACTTTAATTAATGACGAGTGGATTGATTTTCTTAAAACGAACAAAATAAATGTTGGAATATCTTATGATGGGCAGTACAATGATGTTTTACGCGATAAAACAAAACAAGTGCAAGATTCCATAAAATTAATGCAGGATAGAAATTTTAGATTTGGAGCAATATGCGTAATTAGTGGCAAGACACAAGATAAATTAATTGAAATATATAAGCATTTTAAAAAATTGCAAATTTCATTTAAATTTAACCCGTTGTTCATATCGGGGGAAGCTAAAAAACATAGTGAATTATTTTTATCAACGGATGATTATTTAGAAAGCATCACTAAATTTTTTGATTTGTGGTTATATGATAAAGATTGCAATATTAATGTTGATAATTTTATAGAAGCTATAGCAAAAAGTGTGGGTGTAAACAAGTCGCAATGTTCCAATTCCTCTTGTTTAACTAAGTGGTTCGGCATAACCTATGATGGAAATATATTTCCTTGTGGAAGGTCGTTTAGTTGGGATTACTGTATGGGAAATATAAAAGATTTTAACAGTCCAAAAGAAATTTTTTTATCTAATAAATATCAAAATCTTTTATCTGGAGCAATAAAACGACGAGAGTGGTGTAAAGCTAATTGCGATTTTTATAATTATTGTCGTGGTGGGTGTAATAATAGTGCGATTATTAATGGAAATCTTGAACGCCCAAACATTTCAGAGTGTACGATAACAAAAGGTTTAATAAAAAAGGTTGAAAGTGAGATTCGTAATTTATATTTAAAAAACTACGATATAAATTTATTAAATCCCACGATAAGAAATTTAATTAAAAGAGGAGAACAAAAGTGGATTTAATTATGCAATATCTTAAGCAGGATGAGGGCGTATTAAATGGTTTTCAATGCTCATATTCCGAATCGCATATTGATAGTCATTCTGATTATTCTGATAGTCATACTGATTATTATACAGAATGGGCATCAGATAATTAAAAATCGAAACATTACTAAAGTTTAAGGTGGCAGATATGGAAATAAATGATACTGTAAAAGAGATATTAAAAATAAAAAGGTCGTTGGAGAAAGAAATCCGCGAATTAATTTTTGATGAAGATTTTTTTATCGATTTGGATGTTTTATTAGAAGAAAATGAATTAAAAACGTATATAATAAAAGCAGGTAAAAAAGTAAAAGGAGAGAAAGTATCTAAAGACGATGAAGACTATTTCAGCATTAAAGTTGATGATTTGGTGACAATACGACAAGTAAAAAAGAAAGATTGTTTGAAGGATAAATTATATTCGCATATAAAATGTGAATGCATTCAGACAATTAAAAACAATATTTTTAAAACTAAAACTAAAGGAAGAAACTTTAATAATAAAAATGCTATTAATAGAGCTATTATAAATTATATGAACGATGTTACTAGGGGGAAACTTGATTTGCTTAATGGGCTTGCTCTAGATAATTATGAGAAGCGTCCCAATGAAGGCAAAATTATATTTGTAGATAAATTTTCATCAGCAGTTTGTTGTGAGTTTAAAAAGTTTAAAACTTTTTCGGATGAGAATAGGCGGTTGATTAGGAAATTATTGGAAATTACATCTGAAAAGTTTGCTATGATAATTTCTAAAGGAAGAATTTGTGGATTTGGGAATAATAGTGAGGCTTTAACCATTTTATATAGTCAAAGAGGATGGGAAACCATAATAAATGAAAAGATTAAGATAAGTTATGGAAAAGGCAAATATAGTATTAAGCCAATTAATAATAAAGTTTTGTATGAAAGTGAATTAGCTAAAATTAATGTTAAAAATAAAGAGGCATTAATTAATTTAGTAATTAAACTTAATTCAATGGAACATCATGGAGCATTATTTGTCTTTACTGCTCAAGCGGAAAAAGAAGCTAAGAGATTAGGAGAAAAAAATAGAGGAATAACTTTCGCAAGGCCAATTGATTTTTCTAATTCTGAAAATATTGAAATGGTTTCAAATTTTTCTGCTATAGATGGAGCATTGTTGTTTGACTTTAATTTGAAATGCCATGGCATTGGGTATATTTTAGACGGTCTTGCGTACATAGAAGGGGCACAAGATCGTGGTTCAAGATTTAATTCTGCTAAATGCTATCTTTGGAATTTAAAATCTAGATATTTTGATTTTGATGATAGAAGTCCCGCAGGACTGGTATTTTCAGAAGACGGAGACATTAATTGTTTAACGACAGAAATTAATCCAAAAAGTGTAGAAAGAGATGAAGGACGTATTTATAAATTTAATTCTAAAGAAGGAGAAAAAATAGTATTAAATATTGATGGTAAATAGTATAAAGGAGATTAAGAACGGAAATAATTAAACACGCAGAAGAGAATAAAAAATTACTTTTTGTAGTCGTGATGATGGATGTTACGATAATTGCAGAATAGATTAACAAAAAGGGGTTGGCGAAAAGTTTCACCAACCCCTTTTTCTATATTATCATATAAGTTTTATTCCCAACGGTTATTTGTTTTCCATCTTTGATAGGTCGTCCTTGCATTTCTGCTCGCAGTATCATTTTGTTTGTAGGCTTTTCTACTTTTGGAATGTTTCCATCGTTAAAGAATTTTTCGTTACCAACGGCTATTATTGAAAAACCTTTATCTACGAGCATTGAGCTAAATTGCCATAGTTCGTTAAATGCTCCGTAAGAGTCCATTATAATTGAGTAATCTTGTTCTTTGTTATAAGCTGTAATTCTGAAATAGTTTTCCATAGTTTAATCTCCTTTTATGCTGCAATTTGTTTTAATTGTTTGTTTGCAAACGGTAGCCATTGTTTTTCTAAAAATCTTTTAACGCTATCGTTTGGTGATGAGTTATGCTCTCCGTGACTTTGTAATATTTTTTTCTTTTCTGGAGAGTATTCAATAGTTATATAAGGCTTATTTGGTTTAGATTTTTCTCTAACAAAGAATATTAGAGATTGCTCTTTAACGAACTTTTGGTCATAGCCCATTCTACCAACGCAGTGGTGTAATTTTTGACCTTCTCTTGTTAGTTCTGCTGGGCTTTTAGCAATTACTATTATATAGTTGCCCTTGTTATAATCTTGTAAAGGCATATATTTTTTAGCAATCTTACTAAACTTCTTGTATAACGCCTTGCGTTCTTTTTCATCTTGTTTTGCCTTTTCAGAAGTGTATTCGTTAATTCTAATATCGTGCCAACGATGAAAGTCTTTAGGGTAACGGTTTTTGTCCAACGTCATATCAATGTTTAAGAATTTACAAGCCCTTAAATAGTCTAAATAGTTTCTGCAATTAGTATCTTGCTTTTTAAGGTATAATAAGAACTTGTCTATTTCACCTTTGAACAATTCTTTTAACGGCTTGTTGTCTTTATCTACGTTAAAATATTTAAGTTGAGTTTCAAGCATTTGAGTTTCGCTTAAAGACCTATTGGTTTTATATGCTTTTAATAACGTAGAAGTATAATAGTAGTGCTCTCTAATTTCAGCTCTATGTTGCGCAAGCCACTTTCTAAAGCCTTTGTCTTTGCGAACTTTTCTAAGTATCGTTTTGCTTCTACAAAAAGAATTTAATCCCATTTTTAGCATATATTCAGCCTCTGGGAATTGCTTGTAGATTTTTAGGTATTTGAATAGGTCATAAGTTTTATACAAGCGATAAGCACTATACTTAAACTCTGGGAATTTATCTATGTAGTTCTCATTGACAATAGGGCAGTAGATGTTAAAGTATTTGTCGTCTTGCAAATCCCAATCTTTACCTTCCCACCAGTTTTTAACTCTGGTTAGTCCTTGTTCATACCAACCGGTTTTGTATCCAGCAATCATATAGCAAACTATATCTTTAAGATAGCAGTCTTTAGAGTCGATGCCGTGAACTATTACTTGTTTGCAATACCATTTTTTGTAATAGTTTCTAACAGCAACGGTTACTTTACAAAGTTCGCCATCGTTTTTAGTGAGATAATCATAATACCTTGTAATGCCATTTTGAGCAGGGTATTCGTGCTTATCTCTTTTTCTAATAAGTTCTATTATGTATTTTGGTATTGGTTTAATTTTATCTATTCTCATAATTGTATCTCCACATCATTTCCAAAGATTTTAAGTAAGTCGTCAAGTATTGGGTTAGACGTTTGGTTATTAGTTATTTCGCCTGTTTCCATATCAATAGTGCAAGGCTTTTTATCGCAAGTATAGACTGTAATATTGTTGTTATCGTATATAACTAACTCTGATATATTTGCAATTTTCTCAAAGTATTTTTCAGCACAATGATAGGGAAAACCTACCATTGCAACACGTTCTTTTAGCCCACAATCTCGACCTGTAAGCGTTAAATCTAGAGGGTCTGAAATCTTTATTGCACCATCTCCAAACACCTCGTAAAAGTCGCCTAAACGATAAGCGATAATTGAATACGGATATTGTTTTTGTAGTTCAAGATATTTTGCATATATAGGCGAAGTAGGTTTTTCCTCTTGCTCTTTCTTTTCTTCTTTTTCAAGTTCTTCAAAAGCGTCTTGAATATCTTCTTTGGTAGGTTCATCATCTTCAACGATAGGTGGTGGAAGTTCTTCTTCCTTTTTAGGAGATAACATATCAAACAAAGACATTTGAGGTTCAGGCTTTTTAACAGGTGGAACGTAAGGTGTAGGTGTTGTTGTAACAGTTGGCTTTGTAGTCTTTTTAATAACAGGTTTGTATTCTGTTCCATCTTCGTTATATAACGTTCCTTCTATGCTATCTTCTTCAAAGTAGTGCATAGCCCAGCCAAAGACAACTTTTTCTTCTATCATTGCGCTATTAGCACCTTTTTCAGCTTGTTTTCTAGCTTCTTCAGTAGCATATTTAAAAAAGCCGGAGAGGTTCTTTTTGCTAATTAAAGATTTACCGTCTTTTTCAGTTTTAATGCCATTGTTAATTTTTTCTGCAAGCGTTTCACTTGCATTATTTTCTAAATATTCTTTAATGATTTCTTCTTGGCGATTTGTGGCCGTTAAATTCAATGTCATTATTAATCCTCCTTGATTTTATTTTGTATATGAAAAAAGCCCTTTCTAACTAGAAAGGAACTTCACGCCATATACCAACGTGTATCTCTTTAATTGTTATAGGGATAACACGCCATTTAGGTTTTTTAAGTTTATGATTATCTTCTCTAGCAGTAGGTGGATATCTTCGGTAAGAGTTCATAACCTTGATTGCATCTCTATAGTTATAGGTCATAAAGTGTCGAACATATTTATTACTGTCTTGTTCTTTGTAACAGACCTTATAACCCGATTGAATAGAAAGCGTTTTCACAATAATGACCTCGTTCAAATAATGTTTTTATAGCGAAAGGCAGGGTAGGTAAAGAAGCATAGCAATTTCCACCACCGTGATAATCTTTTTCGTGGCTTGCCGTTCTAACCAGTATGTGTTTATACCATTCGTTTTGCCAAAATCTAACGTTGCTTATAGAGAAGTAAACACATTTAGCGTTGCATTTGAAAAAGGCCGAGAACTGATAGTGGTTTTTACCAACATTTACAAGTTCCCAGCCATTTTCTTTAGCTATTAATTTTAAGTAGTTAATGTATTTTCGTTGAAAAGTTTTGTAATCTTCACCAGTATAACAACCAGTTGAAAATTCATAGTTTAAGTATTTCTTCAAATCGTTTAATGTAGCCATATTTGTAATCTCCTTATTTAATTTCCATTTTTACTAAGCGAATAATTGAGTGAAACATATAGTAATCATCTGAAGCAAAGTGCCAATATAAGTTTTCTTGTTTCGTTCTATTGCCAGTTTCTTCAAACGTATAGCCTTTTACGATAGTGCCATCAGGATTTATTGCATCTGCAACCCAAGACATACCATCAGTTTTTTCGTTTTCTATAATTTCATCATAGCGTTTTAATGCTTTTTCATAATTAGAAAAGAGTTCGGTTTCAACGTTGCAACCATCTTCAACGCTCCAATCGAACTCTAGCATGTAAACATATTTTTGCATTGTTTATTCTCCTTTTTGTATCTTGTTTAAGTAATTTTAGGGTAATTGTTCATAAAATTTGTCTAAGATATCCCACGTTCCTAGGTCTTTAATTTTTTTCCAGTTTTGAGCCATAAAATCAGTTAAAGAACCTAATGGGGTAGCGTTACCATCTTTTAGGTATGCGATTTTAACTCGATTGATAAATTCAAGTAATTTATCTTCGCCATATTTTTTATCAAATTCGTTGCATATAGCATAATCAAAGATATAAGCGTAATATCCGTCGTTAAATTCATAAGTTTTATTATTGTATTCAACTATAATTTTCATAACAAATTCTCCAAAGTCCAATCTATATATTTTTTAGCACGTTCATATAAATCTCTAACAGCTTTTTTGTAATCGCTAAAATAGTGTCCGTAATAGTAGTTATCTTTTTCAACGCAACACCAAGTAACGTATTCTTTATTGTTGTTTGTATTTTTAACACCTAGAACGTATTCTTCTGCTGGGAAAGATATTGATGATATAATGTCATAATTTTTATGAGTTCTTTTTTCCATATTAATCTCCTTATCTAATCTCAATAATTCCATCGCTGTATTCGTGGAAACCATCGTATTTTAGTTCTTCGCCATAACGTTCATAGTCAATATAGTTGTCTATACAATCTAGTTTGTCGCCATAGCTGTCGTGTAAGAATTGATAACCTAAGTCATACCAAGTTGCATCGGGATAAATATATATGTCATCATCCCAATTCAAGCCTTTATCTCGAACTCTGTCTAAAAAAGAATCGGTACCCATAACATCTATGTATGCTTCCATGGTTTTGAAAGCATATTCGTTGTCAAGGATGCCAGACTCTTTAAGAAGTTCAAAGAACGATTTAGGGTTAACGTAATCCCAATTTGTATCGCCGGGGAAGTTCTCTATATCTTGAATAAATAGTTCCTCGTCAATACCGTTTAGCTTAAAGCCCTGTTTGGTTAATTCTTCTTCGATTTCTTCCCAGTCGGAATAATCGCTTAAGTCTAACCATTTAGAGCCTAAAGCCCTTTCGTTACATTCATTGTAAGAGCCCCAAGAGCCGATTACAACGTTTACTGAGTTGTTGTGTTGCATAAAAGCACCTCCTTAAATAAATTGTTCTAAATATATTTTTTAAAGCAAGGACCATATTCAAAGAATACGTCATTGTCTTCGTCAACCATAAGTTCAAAAGTTCTCATAGTAAGTTTTCCTTGATGGCTAATCATAACTGTAATATTTTCATTTTCAGTATCTACTTGAACAATGTCAAAATATACGAAGCTTTCACCATCGTAATAATCGTTTTGTAAGTTTCTATAATCTTTATTTTCTATAACGTTAATCATTTTTAATCTCCTTATTAGCATTCCAAAAAGTAGGGAATATAGTATCTCTAGCGTGTAAACCTTTACTAAATACTATTTCGTGTTCGGTAACATCAGTTTGTTTATAACCTTCTTTAACTAATTCACCAATTTTGTTTTCAAGTTCTTTGTGATTTTTAACTATGTGTTTCATTTCTTTATCTCCTTATTAGTCGTAATATCCAAAACCATCGTAATGATTTTCTTTACCGTAGTAATGATTGTTTTCGTATTCTTCAAATCTACTAGTTTTATTATTAGTGAGTGGCGTGCCGTATTGTTTGTATTTATAGTTAATACCGTCGTACATGCCATAGTAAAACTCGATTTGAGTTTGTCTTAAAGGTTGATTATCTTTACAACCTGTATCTGCATACTGTTTACAACGTTTCATTACTCTTTGATTATCTTCATCTGAGAAGTAACCTTTAGAGGAATTTTGATTGTATATCTCAATTCCTTTCTTAAATCCTTGTTTGTAACTGAAAGTGTTTTTGTTCATAAATTTTTTACTCCTTGTTTTATTTTTTTCTTTCGACGGGCTAGACTAACTACACTACGAAATTGGTTGCAAGGTGTTTGATGTTTTGGTGAGTTAAACAAGGGTAAGAGAAACGACGAAATCACTTTTTGTTTAAAAGTAAAAAAGCCAGCCTATTAAAGACTGACTAAAAAAGTTATTTCGCCTTGTTGAACTCGCTGTGGTGTAGTAGGCTAAGACCTAAGAAAGAAAACATGGAGTTTTGTTTGCGTAAAAAATTTCGTTTAGTTAAAGTGACAGTATTTATTGTTTTGTTCCTTTTTTTACTCAACTTTATACTTTCTAAATCTCGTAAATATTATGAATATCGCTTACTTTCTATAAAAAATAAGCGATAGTTATCATAAGTAGTTGACAAATCGCTTACTTTTATATATAATTAAAGTGATTAATAAAAGGAGTAAGGGAATATGCGTGAATTTAATTACAACTTCTTAAAAGAAAAACAATGGGATAAAGATATATTGGGCTATATAGGTCTTATTCACGAGTTTAAGGGCAAACAACAATTATACTTAAAACAAAAGCCTGCTGAACTTGATAGGCTTGTAGAAATTGCAAAAGTTCAAAGTACGGAAAGTTCTAACGCTATTGAAGGTATCGTTACCACTAATCAACGCTTAAAACAATTAATGAGCGAAAAAACTGCTCCACGGAATAGGGATGAGCAAGAAATTTTAGGTTATAGAGCCGTGCTTGAAATGGTGCACGAAAGTTTTGAGTATATGCCTATAACGGCAAATGTTATCTTACAACTCCACAAAAAGTTATATTCGTATATGCCAACGTCTTTTGGTGGTGTGTTCAAAACTACTTCAAACGAGATTGATGAAATTAGAAGTGACGGCACGGTCGTTGTTAGATTTAAGCCATTAGAACCATTTGAAACACCTGAAGCTGTTGAAAGACTTTGCGAAACATATAATAAGATTATAGCGTCGGGCGAAGTTGACCCACTTGTCGTAATTCCGACTTTTATACACGATTTTCTTTGTATTCATCCGTTTAACGACGGCAATGGTCGTATGAGTAGAATACTTACTACTTTACTTTTATATAAGAGTGGATACGTTGTTGGTAAATATATTTCGCTTGAAAAGAAAATACACGACCACAAAAATGAATATTATGATGCATTGCAGTTGGCTTCTGAAAATTGGCACGAAGGCAAAAACGACGATTCGGCATTTACTAAATATATTCTTGGAGTAGTGCTTTCGGCTTATAGAGATTTTGAAGAACGTATCGAACTTGTGTCAGATAAAAAATCAGCAAAGCAAATGGTTAAAGAAGCGTTTGGATTAAAACTTGGCAAAATTACAAAGAGCGATATTATGGAATTATGTCCATCACTTAGCCGTTCAGCAATAGAAAAAGCGTTAAGAGAACTTATTGCAGAAGAGTTTATTGTTAAACACGGTAATGGTCCTGCAACTTTCTACGTTGTAAAATAATTTAGTGCTACGAGTGGTGCTACGAATTTGTGCAAAAAGTGGCTAAAAAAAGCCTTTGAGTATTTTTAAGAATTTTTGAGTTTTGCTTGGATATGTATATTGAAATCGCTAGTAAATCTCTAATGATTTTAACGATGATTAAAAATGATTATCGAGCAAAAAAATAGCGGTTTTGGACTCGCTCATAACCCGAAGGTCGTGAGGTTCAAATCCCACTCCCGCAACCAAGTGAGACACTGTTGAACCACCTAAGGTTCAACAGTGTTTTTTATTAGTAAAAATCTAATCATTTTAAAAAGCAAAAACCATCAATGATTTTTGCTTTTTTATATTGTTGTTTTAAATCAAAAAAAGTGATATAATATGACAAAAGGTGTCATTAAAGCAGTTTATAATAAAAGCAAATAAAATTTAAAGGTGTAAGATGAGTGCTTTAATTTTTATAATTGCTTTTATAATTGCTTTTATAAGTGGGTTTTTCAGTGAATTTATAAACAAGAAATAAACAAAGGAAAAAGGTATGGGATTTTTTAAGAAATTATTTGGAATACAAGATAAACCAAAAGCAGACTTTTTAAATTCTTCGGTAAGAACGGGAGAAACAAAAATATATAACGTTGAAGAAAAAACTGTAAATATAGATGAAGAAATTTTAGAAATTTTTCATTATAATAAATTTTTGCTACATAAGGTGTTTGTTCCTATTATTAAGTTTGCGAAAGAACTGAATTTATCATATTTTACCATTTCAGAATATATGAAAGAAGCTTATAGTCTCTGTATAAATCGTATAAAAACATTAGAAAATTTAGCACCTTTTGTTAGTGGTAAAATAAGAGAAAAAATGAATACTTTTATAGAGCACTATAATCGTTGTTTTGAATATGATTCGTGCGTAAATATTGCAGATTTTTTATATGGGGAAACAAATTGCGGGTTTTTAATTTGCTTGTATTCTTCGAGAGAAGAAGAGAAAATTAAACTTAAAGAAAATTATGAAAGACTTAAAAACAAACATGAAATTACGAGTTATTATATTGATGATTCTATAGAGTTTCAAATAAAAATGGCTTTTTTACAAGTGTTTATTTGTGAGAAATATATAGATAAAATTGAAGAGAATGTTGAATTAAAAAGAATTTTAGTTAACTCTATTTTTAAATATAAAAGCACAAAATTAATTATTGAAAACACTTATGATTTATTTTTAGAATTTTCAAAGATATCGGCTTGGAAATTTTCAAAAGACACATATAGCAATTTAATTACAGTATATGTTTCTACAATGGTGGCTTGTACGGAGTTTTATAAAGATGATGAGCTGGTTCTAGATTTTGACGTAAAAGAATTAAGTATAGATGAATGCATTGATAAAATTATAGAAGACCAATCTTATAAAAATTATGAAACAGATAAATTAGCATTAAGTATTTTATATGAAAAATCTTCTAGTTTTAGAGATATACAAGAGTTTATTAGAGAATATGGTAGATTATCATATTACATTAAAAAAATCAAAAATGTGTCATTAAGGGAAGATTTATTAAACAACGAATATCAAAACAAAAAAACAAGTATTGTAGATATAGACTTAATGTCTGGCATTGAGTTTGAAGAGTTTTTATGTAATTATTTTAAAAATCACGGTTATGAATGTTCTATGACAAAAGCATCGGCAGACCAAGGGGTTGACTTAATTGCCAAACGTGATGGAACAGTAGTTGCTATTCAAGCAAAATGTTATTCGGGAACAGTAGGCAATCACGCAATAATGGAAGCCGTTGCAGGTGCAAGATTTTATAATGCTAATCAATGTATGGTAATAACTAATAGCTCTTTTACAAAGACGGCAATAGAACTTGCGAGGGCTAACAGTGTTATTCTTTGGGACAGAAAAACTTTAATTGAAAAAATATCTTAATATATTAAAACCTACTGTTAAAGTAGGTTTTTTATTTTAAGTGTATCACAGTATATAGTGTTTGAATTAAAAAATTTTCACAACATATTGTGTTTTACTTGCTTTAAACAAAATCATATGTTATAATATGTAAAATTTTTATAAGGAGGGTTAGAAAACAATGAATTTTAATCTAAATATTTTTAATAAAAGCATAGAAAAGATAAGATTGAATTTATTAAAAC
>JAZNBU010000041.1:0-4638 GCA_045587245.1 Christensenellaceae bacterium | reverse complement strand
GGGTTCAAGTCCCATCCTTCGCACCAAAGAAGTTCGAATTAAACCATAAGGTTTGATGCGAACTTTTTTTATGTTTAAAAATTGATGGGACTTGAATGGGGAGAAAATTGCTTGCAATTTGTCCGAAGGACTAAACAGTGGACACCCACTGTTTATCGGAGAAGGTCGCACAGGCGAAAGTCCCATCCTTCGCACCAAAAAGGGTGTTTTTAAGCAAAAAATGCTTAAAAATGCCCTTTTTTTTATTGCTTTAATGATACAAGTGTCAAAAATTGGTGTCAAAATAGATGTATTTTGGTGTCAAAAAATGTAAATCAATAATAAAATTTTGACATTTCTTGAATTAAAAAGGTGTCGGAAAGACTTGTATAGGCATTTCCTATCTCTCCAAGCGAGTGACCCATAAATTCTTTTATTGCGTGTTCGGATATAATGGTATTGTGAAAAAATATATTAAGGGTAATGCTAAGAAAAATTGGTGTTACTCTTTACTTTTTATAGGAGGTGTGATATAATAAATATGACAAAAGATTTTGATGAAAGCAAGCACCCGAGAGACAAGGAAGGTAAGTTTACTAACGGAATCAGCAATAATATAAGTGAAACAGAAAAGAAAGAAGAACTTGTTAAGAAATATTCAAGTAATCCACAAAAAGATTTAAAACAAATTACGGACTTAAATAATAAAACAAAATTTAAGGAAGATTTGCTAGAAAAAACTAAGGAAACAATCAAAAATGTTGAAAATACCAGCAAAGGACTTAGTTATGAAGTTGGCACAATTATTGGTAAAGACGGAAACATTTTGCAATCGGTTGATGGGGGCTCTAATGAAGTAATTGTTGACCATTCTTTGTTAAAGAATGCTATTTTTACTCATAACCATCCTAGCGGTTCTTGCTTTTCTAATAATGACATTCAAGGATTTTTGGATGGCGAAGTTTATCAATTAAGAGCAACAACGGATAAAGGAAAAACTTACGTTTTAACGAGAACAAAAGATTATGTAGTTCCATCGTTAGCATATAATTATAGAAAAGCTGCTAGCTTTGGTGGAGAAGGGCAAGATAGAATACAAGAATTAACCGATGAATACTTAAAATCAGGATATGATTTGAATGAAGCTGTATATTATGCTAAAAGCGATTATAGAGAAGAATGGCTGACTAAAGAAGGAAGCAATTATAATGTTAAATTTGAGGTAGAATGGGATGAGTGAAGAATTTGTGCAAAAAAAGGTAGAAGAATATAATAAAGAACAATGGACAAAAATGCAAGTTGAAAAAGGCAAAATTCGTATTGATGATAGTATGGAAGAAGACTTAAAAGATATGAATTGGCTTATTGATAAGTATAAAAATAAAGATTAAATACAAAGCACTTAACAATTAACGTTAGGTGCTTTTATTTTACAAAAAAACAAGGAGAAAATAGAGAGTGTGGCAAAACTCAACAATAAACAAAAACTTAATATTATTGCAGAACACCAAAATGGAAAAAGTCTTGCTGAACTCTCAAAAGTGTATGGTGTAAGCAAAACGGCAATATCTAAGATATTGAACAAACCAGAAAGTTTACAAAAGTTAACGGAAAGTTTACAAGAAGAACAAGAGCAAACAATTCTTGAATGGTCGGCATATTGGCAATCAAAAAGCGATATAGGTCAAAAGATAGCAAACAAGGCTTTTGAGTTGCTATTAGAGAAGTTAAATAAAGCTTATCCAAAAGATTTAATGGCTATATTAGAGAAGATGCAAGGGCTATTTGATAAGCAGTCTAAAAACATTGATAACAGCTCTATACAAGTTAATATTAGCATAGAAGATTGCAAAGGTAATAGCAATGAGCAAAGTTAGAGTTCCTAAAGAATATGCACCATTGTTTGATGAAAATATAAGCGAAATTGTTGAAAGTAGTGGAAGATGTTCTGCTAAGACAACAAGTAATGAAGTATTTGCAATATCATTAATGTTAAAAAGCAAATATAATAATGGCTGGTATTGTAGAGCAGAAAAAGGCGATATAAGGTCAACGATTTTTTCATCTATGATAAGCACGATACAATTAATGGGGGTTGAGAGCCTTTTTGAATGGTCATTAAGTCCTTTTACTATTACATGTAAAAAGACAGGTGCTATTTGTTATTTTGACGGAATAAATGGCAAAACTGATGATGATTTAACGGCTACAAAAGGTTTTACACCACAGCATAAATCTATTGCATTTTGTATATTAGATGAAGCAGACCAAGTAAAACATTATAATCATATTACAGCGTGGGAAAGTACGGCAGTTAGATTCTTATTGCCACACGGCAAAATGATTTTTGCGTATAACCCACCGATGTCAAAAAGTCATTGGGCACATAATTTTTTTAAGACAAAAGTTGATAATGGTGCTACAAAGATATATGCAACATGGGAAGATATAAAAGGGTTGTTAAACGCAAAAACAATATTAAACATTGAAAAGTTTAAGAGAGATGACCCAGAGTATTATAAATATTGGTATTTAGGTCAACCTGTTGCATTTAATGGACTTGTATATCCACAATTTTTAAGAGACAAACATGTTACAAATATTTATAAGCATTTAGCACAAGGCGATAAAGTAAGTGAATTACTTCTTGGAGTAGATGAAGGAACAGTGTTTGATAGCACTTGCATAACACCTATTGCAGTAATGCATAGTGGGTTAGCAATAGTTCTTGATTGTTTTGAAAATGACCCAGTTAAAAATGGACAACAATCTCCAAGTGAGCAATCAAGGTCAATTCAACAATTTAGAAATGAATTATTGAATAAATTTCCGTTTCTAAACTTAGTGCAAAGAAAATGGATATTTGAAAGTGCAGAAACAGGGCAAGCCTTGATGTTGCAATTTATACAAGACACACACGGAATGGAAGATTGTGTGCCTGTAAGAAACAAATCAATAATGGGAGATATAAAGCGTGTTCGCACAATGTTAAGCGAATGCGTTTTATTATTTCATAACGATATCAACGTCAACACGGAAATTTTGATGGCTGACATAGAAAATTATGTTTTTGATGAAAAGACAAACACAATAAAGAAAGGGCAAAGAGATGATACAATAGACAGTTTGGAATATGCGACAAAGTTGTATTACGATATGCCGATTACAACGTATTAGAGAGTTATTATGGACAAGAAAGAGCAATGGATAACGGTTAATGGCAATCATATTCCAATAAAAGAAGGGCAAACAAAGGAAGATGCTGTTGAAAACTTTTTAAGAGTAAAGAACAAGTTTGATAGTGAAAGTGTTGATAAAATAAACATAACAAATCAAGTTGATATTATTTCTTTACTAGGAAAAGAAATAAAAGGAGAAAAAGGACAAAAGGCCATTAACCTATTATTAAAGGAAAAACAAGGACACATTAAAGTTGCATTTCATAGAGAGGATATTGGTGATATAGACTTAATATGGGGAAATGACAATTTAGGTTTGCAACATATTATCAAAAGAAGAGAAGAAGATGGAATTAATGTTAATAATTTTACAAAGGACCTTGCAGAAGTAATTGAAAAAGGAAAATTCTTTAAAAAAGGTAAAAATGGAACATTTGAGTTTTGGCTTAATGGTAAATCTGCAATTATTTCTCCAGAGTATCACAATAATAAAATAACATTTTTACTAACGGCATATAAAAAGACTTTAAACAAATTAAAAGCACCGAAATAATTCAGTGCTTTTTTGTTTTATTTGGTTTTGGATGTACGCCGATTGCCGAAGCAACTCTCATCATTCAAAGATACAGCAGAGGCGATTTTCTGTATGTCAAAACCTAATTACATCTATATTATATGCAATAAATTATAATTTGTCAATAGTTTTATGAAAATTAATTAAAAAGGAGAAAATATGGCATTAGCAGAAGGAAGAACAGCGTGTATAAATGCATTGAGTCGTAAAATATTTGCGCCTATGTTTAATAAAAAACGAATTATAAAGTTCAATAAACTTGTAAAAAAAATCCGTGAAGGTAGGATTAAGGTTCCACAAATAAAAGCAGAAATATTTTTGCAAGACAAAGAAATGTTGCTTGAAAAATACGATGTGTATGATTTTAGCAACATAATATATGAACTAAAGAGAAATAGTAAAAAAATTACTACTTTTTTAATTTGTTCAATCATCGCATCAACATTAACTTTCAGTTTTGTTGCTCCTAACTTTTGGACAGCACTATTAACAAACTTTACTTTATTTGTTGGTGCAACTGTTAGTGGCTTCAGCAGTTCGGCAAAAAGTATAAAAATAAAAACGGCACTTTATGAAAAAAGAAATCAATTTTTGCACAAATATTTAGATTTGAAGATAGAGTATGAAACAAAAGATTAAAAGTGTCAAGAAAGTGTCAAAATTTTTAAAGTTAGATTCAAATATTAAAAATGGTGTTTTGGCTACAACATGTTGTGGTTTTATTGTTTATTTACACTATATATTGATTTAAATAATTGTGGGTTAGGGTTCAAGTCCCATCCTTCGCACCAAAGAAGTTCGAATTAAACCATAAGGTTTGATGCGAACTTTTTTTATGTTTAAAAATTGATGGGACTTGAATGGGGAGAAAATTGCTTGCAATTTGTCCGAAGGACTAAACAGTGG
>JAZNBU010000040.1:0-5917 GCA_045587245.1 Christensenellaceae bacterium | reverse complement strand
AATTTATAATGAAAGTATATGTAGATAAATTGTTGATAGTTTACTTATAACTTTTTTTTAGTGTGAATAATAAAAAAGACGTGTAAAAAAATACAAACAAAAAGAAAAAGATTTAAAAATATTTGTTTTATTTTTTTGTTTATGTTATACTTTTTTTATGAAGAAGTATTTTGAAAAATATTCTATTAATTTAAGTGACGAAAAAGTAAACTTGTTTGAAAAATATTACAATATTTTGATAGAATATAACAAAAAATTTAACTTAACGGCCATAACCGAAAGGGAAGAAGTTATAATAAAGCACTTTGTTGATAGCCTTTTGGGTGTTGATAACATAACTGGTAATAAGTTGATAGATATCGGCTCGGGCGGTGGATTTCCTGCTATTCCACTGAAGATTTTTAAACCTGACGTTATGTTGACAATGGTTGATTCAACCGGTAAAAAGTGCGATTTCTTAAACGCCGTTTGTCAGGAATTAGAGTTCAAAAGTGCAAAAGCTATTTGTACAAGGGCAGAAGATTTAGCAAAAGATAGTATTTATAGAGAAAGTTTTGACGTTTGCACGGCAAGAGCTGTTGCAAGGCTTAATACTCTTTTAGAATATTGTATGCCGTTTGTAAAAGTTGGTGGATATTTCGTTGCTTATAAAGGCGATGCAACTGAAGAGCTTGAAGAAGCTCAAAATGCAATAAAGATTTTGGGTGGAAAGCTAGAAAAGGTTGATAATTATGAACTCGAAGGTGCAAAAAGGCAAATTATAGTTATTAAAAAGATAAAAAATACGCCCGAAACGTACCCACGTGGAAATGGAAAAGAAAGGAAAAAACCGTTGTGAGTGAAAACTTTATTTTAAGGGCAAACACAGTGTGTGTTTCCGGACACAGAAAGATTGAAAAAGATTTGAATTTACAATTATTAGAAAAAATTTTTGAAAATCTTATAGATAACGGAATAGATACCTTTTTAGTTGGTATGGCGCTAGGGTTTGATACGTTGTGCTTTCATATATTAGAAAATTTAAGAAAGACAAAAAAAATAAAAATCATTGCTTGCATACCATGTTTATCTCAGACTTATAAATTTACTTTAGAGCAAAAAAAAGAATATGACAGAATGATAAGCGTGGCAGATGAAAAAATAATTATAAGCCAAAATTATTCGCCATATTGTATGCAAAATCGCAATAAATTTATGGTGGATAACAGTACGTGCGTTGTGTGCTATCTAAATAAAGAAAAAGGTGGAACGTTTAACACAGTTAAATATGCTAATAAAAAGGGAATTCCTGTTATAAACATAGTAAGATAAAAAAAGTTGATAAGAAAAAAACTTATCAACTTTTTGTTTTTTTATTAACTTTTATAAAAACTTTTTATAGCCTGTGCCGTTTTTAACGCATCTTGAAACACGGGAAAGAGTGGCTGAAGAAATATCGGTTTTTGATATAATTTTTTCATAGGTTTCGCCAGAAAGCAAAAGCTTTCCAGCAACCACTCTTTGAGTCATTGAGTCTAATTCTTTTTTAGTGCATAGGTCAGAAAAAAAATCTTCTACGTCATTAACCGTTTTGAGTTTTAATATTGCGTTATAAAGCGCATGATAATCTAAATTATTTCCCATAGCTTCTCTTTATGCCTTATTTTTATCAAGTTCGTCTTCTTTTTCGTTAAGATTAGACAAGAAATGCACTAATTTTTCAGACTTAGGTCTTTCAAAGACTTGTCTTGGTTTGCCTTCTTCTTCAACAACGCCATCGTAAAGGAAAATAATCTTATCCGAAACGTTTTTAGCAAAGCCCATTTCGTGCGTGACAATTATCATAGTCCTTTCTTGGTCTTTAAGTGAACGGATAACCTTTAATACTTCGCCCGTAAGTTCTGGGTCTAAAGCCGAAGTAGGCTCGTCAAAGCACAAAACTTTTGGATTTAAGGCAAGCGCCCTTGCAATAGCAACACGCTGGCATTGCCCACCAGAAAGCTCGCAAGGGAAAGATGATGCCTTTTCAGAAAGGCCGATTTTTTCAAGAAGTGAAATTGCCGTTTGGTCAATTATATCTTTTTGTTCTTTTTTATAATCGTTTACTTTTTCTTTTCTTTGTTTAATAGAAAGAGTCTTATCGTTTTTAAGTTCTTTTTTATAAGATTTAACTTTGTCTTTAAGAAGTAGCCTTGGTGCAAGCGTGATATTTTTTAACACGTTGTATTGTGGGAAAAGGTGAAAAGACTGAAAAACAAGTCCAAAGTTAAGTCTTTTGTTTCTTAAAACTTTTTCACCATCTTTTTTTGCCGTTTTTGCATCAAACAAAACTTCTCCGTCTAATGTCATAGTGCCTTCGTCTGGCGTTTCTAAGAAGTTAAGTGAGCGAAGTAGCGTACTTTTACCACTACCAGATGGTCCTATTATAGATAAAACTTGACCTTTTTCAAGCGAAAAATCAATGCCTTTTAATACAGAAAAATTACCAAAAGACTTTTTAAAATTTTTAATTTCTAAATAAGCCATAGTTTACTCCTTATAAAAAGACATTTTCTTTTCTAAAAACCCGAAAAGAAGGGTTAGTGCGCCAACAAAAATCAAATAGAATGCACCTGAATAAAAGAGTGGCCAAATTGCCTTATAGGTGAATGATTTAGAAACCAAAATAATTTCCAAAATACCTATAGAGTTAGCAAGTGCAGTATCTTTAACAAGAGTTATAACTTCGTTGCTCATAGGTGCTAAAATGCGCTTAAAAACTTGAAGTAAAACGATTTTAGAAAAGATTTGACCTTTCTTTAATCCCAAAACCTTGCCTGCTTCATATTGACCTTTAGAAATGCTTGAAATTCCACCTCTAAATATTTCTGAAAAATAACAAGCATAATTGATGATAAAAGCAATCATAACAGCAATTAAGCCACCAAAACCTTCGCCATTTAGCTCAGGTGGGCCAACTTGCCAGCCAAGTTCAAAATAGAAGAATTTGTTCACTTGTCCCCAAAGATTTACTCCGTCAACTTTTACCATATAATAAACGATAAAAACTTGTAGCATAAGTGGAATGCCACGGACAATCCAAACAATAACTCTAACCACAAACTTTAGTGGAGGGAATTTTGACATTGAGCCAAAAGCAATAATAAGCCCTAATGGTAAAGAAAAAATTAGGGTGATTATAAATATTAAACAAGTAATCTCAAAGCCTTGTAAAAGGCTTTGAGTAACTGACCAAAAATCCATAGTAAAATCCTAAAGAAAAATTATTTTTGTGATGAGAAATCTGTGATAACAGATGTAGAAAGATTATATTTATCAGCAAGTGATTGTAAATAACCTGTCTCTGCAAAATATTCTAAAGTCAAATTAACTTTATCTCTTAATTGCTTGCCGGCATTGTCCTTTTTGAAGCCGATTGCGTAGTATTCAACGTCAATTGCAAGACCATCATTTATAACCAAACCAGAATATCCACCATTAGCTAAAATTGCTTCAGCAAGCAAGATATCAACGATTGCATAATCGCAAACACCTTCGTTAACCTTAGTAACAGCATCCATTTGTGATGCAAGTGCGCTTATAGCTATGTCAACTGTGTCAGATTTATAAGAAGTTGCAAGAGAATCGCCTGATGAACCTCTTTCAACAGCAACTGTTTTGCCATTAAATTGTGATGGGTCTGTGATTGCTGGTGTTGAAGATTTTCTTAAAATACATTGTGCGTTTTGCATATAGTTATAAGAAAAAGCCACGATTTGGTCTCTGGCTGTTTCAACGCCATCAACTGAGTCACTGCCATTTGAAGTAAATCCGTTCCAGATACAATCAATTGTTTCGCCAAGGTCGATATATTTATTTTCCCATGTGATACACTTGAATTGAACGTTATAGCCTAAAGCTTCAAAAGTCATAATTGCAAGTTCTGTGTCAAAACCAACTAAAACGCCGTCTTGAGTGAAGTTCATTGGTTCATAAACTGTGTAGCCAACAACGATTGTGTTGCCTTTTCTTGGGTCAACGATTGAAGATTTGGTTTCAGAAGTACAACCAACTGCAAATACTGCAACCATTGACATTAAAACTGTTAAAAGTAGTGTAAATAGTTTTTTCATAATAAATCTCCTAAAATTTTTGTTTATTTTTACTTTACTTGGATAAAGTATTAACATTATACTTTATTACGCTAAAGAAGTAAAGTGAATTTAACTAGAAAAATAAAAATCCCCACAAAAACTTGTGGGGAAAGACGTTTTTACAAAAAATTATTTATTTTTGGCTAGAAAAGTCTGTGATTAAAAAGTCCTTTAGGGCAACATTTTCAGTAAAACTTGTGCCTTCGGCAAGCGATTCAAGAAGAGAAACGCCTTCTTTATATGTGGAAGCCAAAAACTCTAGAGCAATGTTTACGTTGTCTCTAAGTTCGTTTACACCTGTTTCACTTTTCTTAAATGCTACTCTAAGGTAATTTGTTTGGTCTATTTCATAAGCAGTTGGGTTTAAGATTAATCCACTATATTCATCAGTTTTCTCTAAGTTGTAATAAGCAAAAATAGTGTCAACGATAGCGCAGTTTGCGCTTTCAGCAGGGGAATTTACTTTATGTAGGGCAGAACTTTGACCTTTTTCGCAAAGCACGGAATTTATACCATCAATTCCGCTAAGGAAATTTTCATAATAAATTTTGCCAGAAGAATTTTCGCCAAAAGCAACGGTTTTTCCTATAAAATCATTTATATTAGTAATAGGCGTATCAAAAAGACTATCAAGAATAACTAGACAAGGCGAATTTTTCATATAGTTATAAGAATAATCAAACCTAGCATCATCATCTTTTAAAACGGCATCGGTAAGCCCGCCAAAGAAACAATCGATATCGCCTGCATCAAGTGCAGAAAAAACGTCATCAGCATTAACTGTGCGTCTATCTTCATCAATAGGCTCAACTAAAACGAACTCTACGTTATAACCAAGCGAATTAAAAATAGATACGGCAAGCTTTGTGTTAAAGCCCGTAAATTTACCCTTGTACATATAGTTAAGTGGGGCGTAGTCGATATAACCGACCTTTATAGATTCTGTTCTTGGATTAATAATGCTGTCATTATTAACGGTTTTGTTATCGCAAGCAGTAAAAGAAAACAAACAGCATGCAAATAAAATTATTGATAAAATAACGTTAAATATCTTTTTCATATATAACTCCTAATTCTAATTTACTTTATATTTAAAAATAAGTAAAGCAAAATGAGCAAGATTTTTTAATTTTGCATGAAAAAAATTAATTTTTATATACATTATATATATAATAATAAAAAAACGACACAAAAAGGCAAAAAAGACGCTCCTTAAAAATAGGAGCGTCTTTTATAAAAATAACAAATTTTGTTAAAGCAACTCAAAAAATTAGTCGTTCTTTGCTAAATTCTTATATGTTTCAAGTCTAACTTTGCTATCCTTTTCTGTCTTTTCGAAAAGTTTTTCAGCAAGTTCAGGTCTAGCCTTCATAAGTGAAGCGTATCTTGTTTCGCCAAGTAAGAATGACTTATAATCGCCTGTTGGTTCTTTAGAATCTAACGTGAATGGATTCTTGCCTTCGTCGATAGACGTTGGGTTGTATCTGTAAAGTTGCCAGTAGCCACAATCAACTGCCTTCTTTTCTTCTTCTTGAGATTTTGTCATATTGATACCGTGGTTGATACATGGTGCATAACAGATAATAAGTGATGGTCCATCGTATTTTTCAGCTTCAATGAGAGCATTTAAGAGTTGTTGTTTATTTGAACCCATTGAGCATTGTGCAACGTAAACGTAGCCATAGCTCATAGCCATCATACCAAGGTCTTTCTTCTTAACTCTCTTACCAGCAGCAGCAAACTTAGCAACAGAACCTGTTGGTGTTGATTTACTTGCTTGTCCACCTGTGTTAGAGTAAACTTCT
>JAZNBU010000039.1:0-18075 GCA_045587245.1 Christensenellaceae bacterium | reverse complement strand
ATAAATTTTGTTAAAAGGGTGAGGAATATGTATTCAATTGGTGTTGATATTGGTGGTATGAGCATAAAAATTGGTATTGTTGATAGTTTGGGAAAGATTTTATATAAAACTTCGTTTAATACGAATAAAGATTATAAGATTGCTATTATTGACATTGTGAATAATATAAATGAATTATTAACAAAAAACAATATTGACATAAATGATATAAAGGGAATAGGCATTGGTTGCCCTGGTGCTGTAAATGGCAAAGAGGGCATTATAGACTTTTTACCTAATCTAGGCTGGGAAAAGATTGAAATTGTTAAAATGCTTAAGAGTTATTTTGATAAAGACATTAAAATATCAAATGATGCAAACGTTGCGACTCTTGCCGAGGCGATTTATGGCTCGGCAAAGAATTTTAACAGCGCAATTATGTTTACTTTAGGCACAGGTGTAGGCGGTGGAATAGTAATTAACAAAAAGCTATTTGAAGGAGAATTCTCTCGTGGTGCTGAACTTGGTCATATTACCTTGTTTTTAGGTGGTGAGAAGTGCACTTGTGGAAGATATGGCTGTGTTGAGTGCTATACGTCGGCTACTGCACTAATAAAACAAACAAAAAATGCTATGGAGCAAAATTTAAGCTCAAAAATGTGGGATTTTGTTGACGGAGACATAAACAAAGTTGATGGTAAAACGGCTTTTGAGTGCGCAAAATTAGGCGATAGAACGGCAATAGAAGTCACCAATAAATACGTTTATTATTTGGGCGAAAGCATACTTAATATGCTCAATATTTTTAGGCCACAAGCCTTTATCATAGGTGGGGGAATAAGCAATGCTGGCGACTATCTTTTGGGCAAAGTAAAAGCCTATTGTGAAGAAGCAAACTATGGTTATAAAAACGCTCCAAAGTCGCAAATTTTAAGGGCATCGCTTGGTAATGATGCAGGTATAATTGGAGCATCATTACTTGTAAATTACTAAAAACAAAACGCACTCAAAAATATTTGAGTGCGTTTATCTTTAATCGAATAATTTACAAAATATTGTCTGCTTTAATTGATTTTACGTATTCGGTTGGGGACATTCCCGTTTGCAACTTAAATTGTCTGCTAAAGTAATAGATTGAGCCAAAGCCGAGCATATCTGAAATTTCGCTGACGGTGAATTTTTGTTGACTTAAAAGTTTTTTGGCTTTATCAATTTTCATATCTATATAATATTGAATAATTGAAATTCCTGTTTTCTTTTTGAATTGTGACTTGATATAGCTTTTGCTAAAACCAACTCTAAACGATATTTCATTTAAGTCAATACTTTCACTGCTGTCAAGCTTGTCGTTTAAGATATCTCTTATGCTGTCGACGATTTTATCTGAACTGACAGTAATGCTCATAACTTCAGTATGTTCAGAAATTTTGTCAACGTTTCTAATTAAAGAAATAAACAACAGTTCAATGCTGTTTTTTATAATTTGTTCACTCGCAAAAGGCAAAGTGGATTTTTTTGTCATTTTAGTAAGGTGGGCATCGTTAAGTTTATCAGAGTAGCTTGCTTTTGCTTCGCTTATAATTTTATTTAGAAGAGATTTTTCATAGTCACTTAAAATTAAAACTCTATCAGCAATGTTTTTTAAAATTTTATTTTTGCAATTAAAAGATATAATTGCAGAATTAGCAAAATTATTTTTTGTGTTAATAGTGTGCGTAACATTAGGGCTGTGCAAGATTGCTTGTCCTTGAGTTAGGGGCATTGTGTTATCATTAGTTAAAATTTGCGCACTGCCACTATCGATAAATACAAGTTCCCAAAAATCGTGACTTTCAGGCTCAAAAGTAAAGTTTTTGCCATACTTGAAATAGTGTATGGTATAAATGCCAGAAACTTTAATAGAAGTATTAAGTTTTGTTATTATGTATTTTTTTCTGCTCATGTTTATATTATATAACATATTTACACTTATTTCAACTAAAAGTGGCTCTTTGTGTAAACAATTTATTTTTTTTTATAAATGCATTATTATGTATGTATAGTATAATAAATATACTAGATAAAGGAGAATAGAAATGAAATTTACTACTAACTATGATAAAGGCTTTTATCCAATAAGCGTTAAGCTAAAAGAGTTTAGAGAAGCTGTTGCAAAAGAAGAGCATAAACCACTTAAGATTTGTGTTGAAAGAAATGATGGATATAATTATATTTTTAACATTGATATTTTTGCAGACCAATCTAAACAAGAAGAAAACTATGGCATAGCAGAAAGAATTATCAAGTCTATGCTTTGGGTTGTTGGTGGATATAAAATTTATATCTGTGGCGACGATTACGTTTATGATAGAATTAAAGATGACTATACAGATAAGGGCAGTCGTGCTTTTGACGTTGACTTTATGCAAACTGTTTATGAACAAACTTTTGAAGTTATAAAGACTAGCGAGAAAGACTTTCCAAAGGCAAACAATTGTGCAGTAAAAATCGGTGGACACCTTGATGGTTGCAGAATCGGTTTTGATGCTGGTGGAAGCGATAGAAAGGTTAGTGCTGTTATTGACGGCAAAGTTGTTTATAGTGAAGAAGTCGTGTGGTTCCCAAAAACAAACAGTGATTATCATTATCACTATGACGGAATTTTAACGGCAATGAAAACCGCAGCATCAAAAATGCCAAGAGTTGATGCTATCGGCGTTTCAAGTGCAGGTGTTTATATTAACAACAAGATAATGGTTGCATCACTTTTCTTAAAAGTTCCAAAAGAAGACTATAAGCCACACGTTCAAAATATGTATATAGACGTTGCAAAAGAAATTGGCGCACCACTTGAGGTTGCAAACGATGGCGACGTTACGGCACTTGCCGGCGCTATCGACCTAAAAGATAATTGCGTTTTAGGTATTGCGATGGGTACAAGTGAAGCTGTTGGTTATATCAATAAAAACGGACTTCTTAACGGCTGGCTTTCAGAAGTTGCTTTCGTGCCTGTTGATTATAGTAAAGACGCAATGGTTGACGAGTGGAGTGGTGACTATGGCTGTGGCGTTAAGTATTTTTCACAAGATAGCGTAATTAAACTTGCTGAAAGTGCTGGATTTGTGTTTGATAAAGACAGCTCACCAGCTGAAAGGCTTAAAGTTATTCAAAAACTTATGGCTGATGGCGATGATATGGCAAGAAAGATTTACGAAGATATTGGTACGTATCTCGGATATGCTATTCCATATTATGCTGAGTTCTATGAAATTAAGCACTTGTTGTTATTAGGTAGAGTTACGAGTGGTGAAGGTGGTAGCATTATCGTTGAAAAAGCTAAGAAAGTGTTAAAAGAAGAATTCCCACACCTTGCAAACATTAATATCACAATGCCAGACGAATCAAATAAGAGAGTTGGACAAAGTATTGCTGCTGCATCACTTGCGCAGTCAATTAAAAAATAAAACATATAAAAACATAGGAGATAAAATATGAAACATACAGAAACATTAATGTGGAAAGAAATTAACGAAACCCCTAGAATTTTTAACGAAATTCAAAAAGAAAACGCAAGTGTTATGGCAGAACTTGTTAAGGCTATTAAGGCTGGCAATGCAAGAAACTTTGTTGCTGCTGCTCGTGGTACCAGTGACCACGCACTTATTTATTTTAAGTACGTTTTAGAAGTAAATTCTGAATATACTGTTGGTTTATCTGCACCAAGTGTTGTCACACTTTATAAAGGTAAAATCAACTATTCAAACAGCATTATTATTGGTTGTAGCCAAAGTGGTAAAGCTGCAGACGTTTTAGAAGTTATCAGAAAGGGTAACGAACAAGGCGCTATCACAATCGCTGTTACAAACGACAAAGAAAGCCCTATGGCAAAGGAAGCAAAATTCCATCTTTATTGCAGTGCAGGTTTAGAAAGCAGTGTTGCTGCAACCAAAACTTTCAGTTCTCAACTTTTCATAATGCTCTGGCTTGCTGCTGAACTTTCAGAAAACAAAGAACAACTTTTATATATCAAAAATTTACATACAGAAATTCAAAAAGTTATTCCACAAATTGACGTTTTGACAACAAAGTATGCTGATAAATTCAAGAACATGAAGAGTGGATTCGTTCTTTCTCGTGGTGTGACTTATCCAATCGCTCTTGAGGCAACGCTTAAGCTTCAAGAAACTTGTTATATCCAAATGAAAGGTTATGCCGGAAGTGACTTCTATCATGGACCTATGGCAATGGTAAACGAAACTACACCTGTTATCATTTACTGTGCAGAAAATACAGGCGATGCTGAAATGAAAGCGATTATCCGTGCAGACCAAATTAAGTGCGTTGAAAAAATGTTATCATTAAATGCACCTGTTCTTTTGGTTACAAACGACGTTTTACTTGCTGGTAAATTTAATAAATGCAACGATGCATTGTTTGAATTTGGTGTTCCAGAAGAAGTTTGTATGTTTGCATTTGCACTCTTTGCACAAATGTTCGCTTGTAAAATTTCTTGTGGTATTGGAAATAACCCAGATAGCCCAAGAGCTTTAAGTAAAGTTACAATCACAAAGTAATAGGTTGATTATGATAAAAAATAGTTATGTTTTAAAAGAAAATATAACGGGCAAAGAAAATCCAGATTTTTTAACTAAGCTTGACGTGACAATGACCGATACGCATATTGTGTTTGAATTTGACTGTAAAAATTCACAGCATTATTCTGCTTATGATAAATACAATGCGCCTATTTGGGAAGGTGACGTTTGTGAGGCTTTTATTTGCACCAACGGCAAAAAAGATTTGTATTATGAAATCGAAGTTGCACCAAACGGCACGGTTTTTCTAAAGAAAATGCAATATCTTGGCGTAGGCGAAATAATTGAAAATGATATTGATACAAACTTTGTTGAATCTAAGGTTGAAATTTGTGGAAATGACTATAAGGTAAATTTTTCTGTGCCACTTAAAAAAATTGGTTACGATAAAAACGTTGGTATTTTATTCAATGCCTTTCGTATCGAAACAGAAGGTGGAATTCCAGAAAAGAATCTATTTGCCTTAAACCCAACCCTATGCGATACTTTCCATAATAACAAGTATTTAATAGAGCTAAAGTAAAAACTTTATAAATTAAAAAGACGGAGAAAATTCCGTCTTTTTTTATGTTAAAATAATCATTAAATGTCTTGTAATTTATACAATTACCACTTGAAAAGATTTTGCCTGTGTGGTATAATATAAAACAGGGTAAATTATGGTAGAAATAAAGCAATTATTAGAAAAACTTAATGACGAACAAATAAGTCCTGTGCGTGATACTGAGGGTGCGGTTTTGGTTATCGCAGGCGCTGGCAGTGGCAAAACAAGGGTCTTAACTACAAGAATAGCATATCTCGTTCTAGAAAAGGGTGTTTCGCCATCAAATATTATAGCAATTACTTTTACTAATAAAGCAGCAAACGAAATGAAAGAAAGGCTTGTAAAAATTATTGGTGACATAGGTGATATGTGGGTTTCAACAATTCACAGCATGTGTGTAAAAATTCTTCGCAGAGACATTGATAAACTCGGCTATGACACTAATTTTACCATATACGACGAAACCGATAAAGACAGGGTTATGAAACGAGTTATTGAAGAGCTTGGTTATGACGTTGACACTTTCTTTAAGCCTGTAAAAAACCTTATTTCAATCGCTAAAAACGACTGTGTATCGGCACAAGAATTCAAAAAAGTTTATGCTGATAATAGGCGTGTAAATGAATTTGCCGAGATATATTCGGCATACGAAAGCGCACTTTTAAGGTCTAATGCTTTAGATTTTGACGACCTTTTGTTTGTGACTTATAAACTGTTTATGTCACACCCTGAAGTTGCTGATTATTATTCAAATAAGTTTCATTATATCCATATTGACGAGTTTCAAGATACAAACAAGGTGCAATTTGCTATAGCACAACGTTTAAGTATTAAGCATGGCAATATTTTTGTGGTAGGTGATGACGACCAAAGTATTTATGGTTGGCGTGGCGCTAAAATAGAAAACATATTGTCGTTTGACGATATTTATCGTGGCGCTAAGGTTTATAAGTTGGAAAGAAATTATCGCTCTAGTAAAAAAATATTAGAACTTGCGAATAGTATTATATCCAACAATACTATGCGTAGGCAAAAAACGTTGTGGACGGACAATGATGAAGGGGTTAGAATAGAAACGTTTGTTGGAACTGACGAAAACAATGAAGCGACTTTTGCAGCATTACAAATTAAAAATCTTTTAGCAAGAAACCCAAATATTAGTTATAAAGATTTTGCTGTATTTATGCGTGTGAACGCACTTTCCCGTGCATACGAGCAAGAATTCACTAAATATGGAATTCCTTGCAAAATTTACGGTGGATTTAGGTTCTTTGAAAGAAAAGAAATTAAAGATATACTTTCATACTTAAAGGTTATTGTAAACCCATCAGACAATGAAAGTTTTTTAAGGTGCATTGCAGTTCCAAGGCGTGGAATAGGTGATAAAACGCTAAGAGAACTTAGAGAATTTTGTTCAGCAATGGAAATTTCTTTATATGAGGGATTATTCCGTTTGCAAGAAACGTCTATTGGTAGTTCGGCAAAGTCTAAACTTTATAATTTTGGCTTGCTTTTAGACGGTTTTAAGGCTTTTTCAGCTAGTCATAGTATAATTCAAACAATCGACTATATATTAGACGCCACTGGTTTTTTAGAGCAGTTTTCAGAAAAAAACGAAGAAAACACTTCTAAGCTATATAACATAAGTGAACTTAAAAACTCTGCTCAGCAGTTTGAAAAGGATAATGCTAATGCAACGCTTTCGGATTATCTCAGCTCAATAACACTCAGTTCTGATACTGACGATATTTCCTCTGATGATGCAGTCACAATCGCCACTATTCACGCTGTAAAGGGCTTAGAATTTAACGTGGTGTTTGTTTGTGGGCTTGATGAAACCATTCTTCCTATTGCTCGTAGTGCAAATGACGAAGCTGAAATGGAAGAGGAAAGAAGACTTATGTACGTTGCCGTGACAAGGGCAAAGCAAAGACTTTATCTAACAAGGGCTATGAGTAGGTATTTATACGGCAGAAGAGAGAATATGATTCAATCACGCTTTCTTAAAGAAGCTCAAGCCGTTTTGTCTCCAATTAAAAAAGAGGAAATTAAAACATATTCATACGAAAGTAGAAATTATAGCGTAAGAGACGATGATTCTTTTGAGCCTAAAATGAGTGGTGGCTATTCATCTAGTTATGCAAAAAGTATGCTCAGTTCTAATAAACCAAAAGAAAACGTTAATTTTAACAAAAACGGATATAAGACCGGCGTTAAAGTTTGCCACACTAAATTTGGTGAAGGCACGGTTATAATGGTTAAAGGCGAGGGGGATAATATAATCGTTGACGTTGCGTTTAAGGGGATAGGAATTAAGTCCTTATCAGCCAAATTTGCACCAATGGAGATTATTTAATGGATAGAATGCGAAAACTTGTTGATACGCTCAACAAATATGCTTATGAATATTATAATTTAGATAGCCCAACCGTTTCTGATAAAGAATATGATGCCCTTTATGATGAGCTTGTTAGACTTGAAAAAGAAACGGGTGAAATTTTGTTCGATTCTCCTACAAGGCGTGTCGGTGGAGAGCCTATTTCGGCATTTAAAAAGCATAAACATATTAATAGGCTCTATAGTCTAGATAAAGCGACTGAGTTTGATGAACTTATTGCTTTTGATAATAGGATAAAAAAAGACGGCATTGACGCTGAATATACCGTTGAGTATAAATTTGACGGATTAACCATATGTCTGACCTATGATGACGGAAAGTTTGTTTGCGCATCAACACGTGGCAACGGCACTGAAGGGGAAGACGTGACGGCACAAGTTCTAACTATTAAAAGTTTTCCACTTTGCATTGATTTTAAGGGTAAATTAGAAGTTCAAGGCGAGGCGATAATAAGACTTTCAGTGCTTGAAAAATACAACCAAACTGCAACTGAAATTTTGAAAAACGCAAGGAACGCCGTTGCTGGTGCTGTAAGAAATTTAGACCCGAAAGTGACGGAAAAACGCCACCCAGAAATTATGTTTTATAACGTAAATTACATTGAGGGAAAAGAGTTTAGAACCCAAGTTGAAAGCGTTGAGTTTTTAAGGCAAAACGCATTTAAAGTCCATCCATTTTTACGTGTTTGCACTGATATTCAAGGCGTTATGTCTGCTATAAAAGAGATAGAAATCAATAGAAAAACACTAGATATTTTAACTGATGGTGCAGTTGTAAAACTTAATGACGTGCAAAAAAGAGAAAGGCTTGGAAATACCGATAAATTTCCACGTTGGGCAATTGCTTTTAAGTTTGAAGCTGAAGAAACCACGACAATTTTAACTGACGTTAAGTGGCAGGTTGGAAGAACGGGAAAACTTACTCCACTTGGCATTTTAGAGCCGACTGAACTTGCTGGTGCTACTGTTAAAAAAGCAACCCTTAATAACTATTCTGATTTACAAAGAAAGGGAGTTATGATAGGTGCGAGAGTTCTTGTTCGTAGGAGCAACGAAGTTATTCCTGAAATACTTGGCACTACCGAAATTTTTCCTGATTCTAGGGTGGTTGAGAAGCCTGCTATATGTCCGTATTGTAAAAGTGAGCTTGTTGAAACAGGTGCAAACTTATTTTGCCCAAACAAAAACTGCAAGCCAAGAGTAGTTGCTAAACTCGTTAATTTTGCATCAAAAAACGGTTTTGATATAGAAGGTTTTAGCGAGATGACTGCAGGGATATTATTTGACCAATTTGGAATAAATAGTTTTTCTGCATTACTTTCTTTAGATAAGGAAAAGCTTTTAAGTCTTGAAGGGTTTAAGGATGCTAAAGCGTCTAACCTGATAATGGCATTAGAAAATTCTAAAAATATTGATTTTGATAAGTTTATTTATGCGCTTGGTATTGAAAACGTTGGCAAGAAAACAGCTAGAGACTTGTCAAAAGCGTTTAATACGTATGAGAGCCTAAAAAATGCTGACTACGACTCGCTAGTTGCACTTTCAGACGTTGGTGAAATTATGGCTGAGGGCATAGTAAAATATTTTGCCGATATCGATAATTTAAATGAAATTCAAAAACTGTTCGATTTGGGCGTAAATATTAAGTATGACACGGCTGAAAAACAAGGCGTGTTTAGTGGCGAAAAGGTTGTTTTAACAGGCACACTTTCCGAGTTTAAAAGAGATGAAGCAGGGAAGATAATAACCGAGCTTGGCGGTGAAGTGCAGTCAAGCGTTTCAAAAACCACGACTATGGTGCTTGCTGGAGAAAATGCGGGAAGTAAACTCGATAAAGCAAAAAAACTTGGCATAAAAATTATTGATGAACAAGAATTTAAAATGCTTATAAAAACTTGATAAAATATTTATTTTATGATAAAATAAATAAAACGCATTGGAGAAAATAAGTTATGTACAGTATGACCGGTTATGGAAGGGCAGATTATAGCGAGAACGGAATTAACCTTGTTGTTGAACTAAGAACGGTTAATAATCGTAATTTTGATTTTAATGCTAAAATCCCACGTGCTTTCATATCACTTGAAGACACTATTAGAAAAACTGTTCAAGAATACGTAAGGCGTGGAAGAATAGATTTATTCATCACGTTTTCCGATACAAGAGAAAATTCAGCAAACCTAGAAATTAATTTTGAAAAGGCGGTTAGCTACTATAACGCAAGTAAATTGCTTGCCGACAAGTTTAGTTTAGATAACGATTTTACAGTTGCAATGCTTATGAAATCGCCAGACGTAATAGTTGATGGCACTGCGCCAGATTTAACTGAAATAAAAGACGTTTTAGCTGACGTTGTTAGAAATGCTTGTCTAAAACTTAATGAAATGAGAAAAATAGAAGGCGAAAAACTTGTCAGCGATATGTTAGCTCGTATGAAAACCATTAAAAGTCTTGCTAGTGGCATTGCTTTGCGTGCACCACACGTTGCTAAGGAGCATAAAGTAAAACTTCAAGCTAGGATTGAAGAAGCGCTTGAGGGTGTTAAGTTTGATGAAGCAAGGCTTCTTAACGAAGTTGCTTTTTATACCGATAAAGTAAATATCGATGAAGAGCTTACAAGGCTTAACTCGCATATAGAACAATTCATAGAGATTGTTAAGCTTGACGGTATGGGTAAAAAATTGGACTTTTTAATGCAAGAGTTTAATAGGGAAACTAACACGATTTGTTCAAAGTCAAACGATATAGAAGTGACAAGACTTGCATTAGAACTTAAAAACGAGATAGAAAAAGTAAGAGAACAGGTTCAAAATTTAGAGTAATATGAGAAACGTTTTAATTGTTTTGTCAGGCCCTTCAGGTGTTGGAAAAGGCACGATTGCAAAAAAGCTTATTGAAAGAAATAACAATTTATCGCTTAGCATATCGTGTACGACAAGAAGTCCAAGACAAGGCGAAATAGATGGAAGAGAATATTTTTTTATAGACAAACAAAAGTTTTTACAAACAATTGATAACGACGGTTTTTTAGAGTATAGTAATCATTTTGAAAACTATTACGGCACGCCAAAAGATTTTGTTATGGAAAAACTTCAAACAAAAGACGTTCTTTTGGAAATAGACGTAAACGGTGGGCTAAACGTAAAAAAGAGTTATAATGACGCAATATTGATTATGATTTTGCCACCATCTAAAGAAGAGCTTGAAAATAGGCTGATTCACAGAAACACTGAATCGCTTGAAAAAATAAAACTTCGTATGCAAAGGATAGAATATGAACTAGAAAAGCAAAGTTTATATGATTATTCGGTTGTAAACGATAATTTAGAACAAGCGATAGAGGAAATAGAACAAATAATAAACAAAGAAAAAAACAAGCAAATATAAAGGAGAATATATATGATACATAAACCCCCAATTGACCAATTAGCACAAAAAATCGGTTCAAAATACGAACTTTGTATTGTCACAAGTAAGCGTGCAAGACAGTTGATGGAACAAGCGCAAAATCAAGGCTATACTGAGCTTCCAAGCAAAGAAAAGCCTTTATCGGTTGCCGCACAAGAAATTGAAGACGGTAAATTAATTGCAACAAACGATTAATTTAGGCAAATGTGTTCATCAATTTTAGGTGAACATATTTTGTTTTTTTACGTGATAAGAAAAATGTTTGCTGACGTTATAATTGACATAAATAATGCCGAAGTAGATAAGGTATTTGAATACTCGTTTTCAGACTGCAAGATAACTCTTGGCAGTCGTGTTATCGTGCCTTTTGGCAAAAAGATAGAAAGTGGTATTGTCATAAACGTAAAAAATACAAGCAATTATGATGAAGATAAGATTAAGCCTATCTATAGACTGCTTGAAGATAAGCCTGCACTAACACAAGAAACTCTTGCACTTATGAACTATATCTGCAAGACTTGTTATGTGACGAGAGCTGCAGCGCTAAGATTATTTTTACCTTCGGAAATGCGAAAAGGCAAGGTGAAAGAACAGTTTAACAGATACGTTCAACTTGCAGAAGGTGTTGATGTTGACCAAGTAATAGATTCGCTTAGAAAGTCGGCAGTTAAGCAAAAAGAGTTATTAAATCATCTATCAGGTGGCGAAAAGTTTTTATTTTCCGAACTTGCTGAAAGTTTTGGAGCATCGGCGGTAAACACTGTCGTAGAAAAAGGCTTTGCAGTTATTTCAAAAGAGCAATATTTTCGCTTGCCATATAAAGAACTAGACGTTAAAAATAAAAACGTTGTATTAACGCCTAAACAACAAGATGCAGTAAATTCTATTAAAACTACTGATAAAACCGTTAGTTTGATTTTTGGTGTGACGGGTAGTGGTAAAACCGAAGTTTATCTAAACCTTATTAGCGAAGTTATTAGTAAGGGCAAGTCGGCAATAATGTTAGTGCCTGAAATTGCACTCACACCACAAATGTTAAAGGCGCTTAGGGCAAGGTTTTCAAACCACGCAGCAATACTTCATAGTGGACTTTCGGCTGGCGAAAGGTTTGACGAGTGGTGGCGCTTAAGAAACGGTCAGGCTCAAATTGCCATCGGCGCAAGAAGCGCAATATTTGCGCCACTTGAAAATTTAGGTTTAATAATTATTGACGAAGAGCACGACGGCAGTTATTTAAGTGAGTCTGCTCCTAGATACAACACCATTGACGTTGCTAAATTCAGAGCAAAGATGACGGGAGCTAAGCTTGTTTTAGGCAGTGCAACTCCGTCTATAGAAAGCTTTAGAAACGCAGTCAATGGCGAATATAATTTAATAGAACTGCCAGAACGAATTAACAAAAAAGAATTACCACACGTTGAGGTTGTGGATATGCGAAAAGAAGTAATGCGTGGCAATAACACGCCGTTTTCTTCAGCATTAAAATCTCAACTTCAGCATTGTTTAGATAACAATAATCAGGCAATAATCTTCTTAAATCAAAGGGGATATTCAAAGACCGTTATCTGCACCGAGTGTGGTCACGTTCAAAAATGCACTGATTGTGACGTGTCTTTGACCTATCATAAAGAAGACGAATCGCTACTTTGCCATTATTGTGGCGCAAAATATAAAATGATAACGGCTTGCACGGAGTGTGGAAGTCCGTTTATTAGACACGGTGGATACGGCACCGAAAGAATTGTAAGCGAACTGCAAAAATTATATCCAACTGCAAGAATTTTGAGAATGGATAAAGACACGACTCAAAATAAAGAAGGGCATTTTAATATTCTAAATAAATTTACCGAAAGAAAGGCGGACATTTTGGTCGGAACGCAAATGATAGCAAAAGGGCACGACTTTCCTTTCGTCACTTTGGTTGGAATACTAGATGCTGATATGAGCTTGCATTTTTCAGACTTTAGAAGCAGTGAAAGAACCTTTCAGCTACTTACCCAAGTTGCAGGGCGAAGTGGCAGAGCTGAAGAAAAGGGAAGCGTTGTGCTTCAAACTTATTCGCCTGAAAATTTAACCCTTCGCCAAGCAATTAAATACGATTATTTAGGATTTTTTAATCAAGAATTATCTATTAGAAAAGCTACGGGTTTTCCTCCATTTGCAGACATCGTAAGGGTGCTTGTAAGTGGCGCTGATGAAGAGTCAACGTTGCTTACAACAAAAGCAATTTATCAAGAACTTTGCGCTCTTTATGATAAAAACAAAGATAAATTTAGATTTTTCGGGTGTATGAAAGCACCGCTTAAGCGTTTACAAAATAGGTTCAGGTATCAAATCCTTATGAGGTTAGACACAAATCAAACCGAACTTTTGGACGATATTTTTATTACAAGCGACAAATATAAATCAAGAAACGTTTTTGTTTCTATGGAAATAAATTCAAACAATTTAACTTGACGAATATAACAAGATAATCACGAGATTTAGAGGTAATTATGGCTATAAGAAACATTGTACAACTTGGCGATGAAACACTTAGAAAAAAGAGCTTTGAAGTGACGGCTTTTGATAATAAACTTCATCAGCTTTTAGACGATATGAAAGAAACGCTTATAAAAGCAAACGGAGCAGGACTTGCCGCACCACAAGTGGGCGTTTTAAGAAGGGTGTTTGTGGTTATGGTTGATGGCGTCTATTATGAATGTGTAAACCCAAAAATCATAAACCAAAGTGGCAGTCATGATGGTGAAGAAGGCTGTTTATCCGTTAGGGGAAAATATGGTTTTGTTAAAAGACCTTATAGCGTGACGGTTAAGGCGTTTGATAGGTTTGGTAAGCCGTTCACAGTAAACGCACAAGGTTTTCTTGCACGTGCTTTTTGTCACGAAAACGACCATTTAGACGGCATAATTTATATAGATAAAGCTACAAACGTTCAGGAGGAAGGTCGCCGTTGAGAATAGTATATTTAGGCACGCCTGATTTTGCCGAAAAACCACTTGAAAGTTTAATAAAAAATGGTTATAACGTGGTTGCTGTTGTCACAAACAACGATAAACCTGTTGGTAGAAAACAGATTTTAACTGCGCCACCTGTTAAAAAACTTGCTTTAAGCCATGGCATTAAGGTTTTGCAATACAATAAAATACGTGTTGAAGGGGTAGATGACTTAAGAGCGCTAAAACCAGACCTAATGATAACTTGCGCTTTTGGTCAAATTCTTTCTAAAGAAATTTTAGATATTGCGCCACTTGGCGTTATTAATATTCACGCATCATTACTTCCAAAATATCGTGGCGCATCACCTATCCATTTTGCAATTCTTAATGGCGAAACTGAAACGGGTATAACTATAATGAAAACCGACATTGGTATTGATACAGGCGATATTATAAGTCAAGAAAAGATAGATATATTAGAGGGCGAAACTTGTGGACAGCTTTTTGATAGGCTTTCAACTTTAGGTGCTGACCTTTTGATAAAAACTTTGCCATCAATAATAAATAAGAGTGCTAAATACATCAAACAAGACGATGAAAAGGCAACGCTAACCAAGATTATTGACAAGCAAATGGCAAAAATTGATTTTAATACATCGGCAAAAGACGTTGTTAATAAAGTTCGTGCGTTTAATCCTGTGCCAACAGCCTTTACTATGTTTGAAGGCAATCCTTTTAAAGTTTACGAGGCAGTTGAATGTGAACTTGTTGGCGAGGCTGGAAAGGTGCTAAAGGCAGATAATTCCCTTGTAATAGGTTGTAAAGAAAAGTCTGTTGAGTTAAAAGTCGTTCAAAAAGCAGGCGGAAAGCCTATGAATGCAAGCGACTTTTTACGTGGAAATAAAATTAGTGTTGGCGAGGACTTTTGTAAATGATAAACTATTTTTACGATTGTTATCAAATACTAAATAAAGTCTATAGTCAAAATTCATATATAAAACAGGCAATAAACAGCACGTTTATAGAAGAAAAAAACCGTGCTTTAACAGTTAAAACTTGTTATGGCGTGTTAGATAAAGATATTGAACTTAGTTATTACATAAATTATTTAACCGAAAAATCTCCAAAGCTTGTTATTAGAACAATACTAAAGATTTCTATGTATGCTATAAAATATCTTGAAAAAAAGGAATATGCTGTCACAAAAAATGCCGTTGAACTAACAAAAAAACTTGGTAAAGGCGGTGCAAGTGCGTTTGTTAACGCTTTTTTAAGAAAGTTTATAGAAACCGAGTTTACTTTGCCAAAAGATAGGCTAGAAAATTTGTCAATAAAATATTCGTATCCAATTTTTGCAATAAAAGAACTTGAAAAAGACTTTGGCTTAGAGCGTTTAGAACGAATTTTATGTTCAAAAAATGAAAAAACTTGCCTATCTTTTTACCAAACTAATGGCAAAGAGTATTTGCAAAATTTAGGTGTTGATTTTGAAGAAACTCCGTTTGAAAACGTGTTTTTAGCAAAGAATTTTGTTAGAAATTCCGATTATGATTTGGGCACTTATACCTATCAAGCATTGGGCTCGGTTGCCATTTGCGACGTTGTTGAAAAAGGCGACACGCTATTAGACTGTTGTAGCGCCCCAGGTGGAAAAAGCATAAGACTTTCTCATAGATTTAACAAGGTTTTATCTTGGGATATTCACGAGCATAGAGTTAATCTTATAAACGAGTATGCAGTGCGTATGAAGTGCGCAAACATTACTACTATGCAAAGAGATGCAAAGGTGTTTGACAAGCAGTTTGAAAACCGTTTTTCAGCCGTGCTGTGCGACGTGCCTTGTAGTGGAATGGGTGTTGTAAACGATAACCCAGATATTAAACTAAATAGAGAAGAAACTAATATAAAAGAGCTTAACGCTGAGCAACTTGCAATACTTAATACGGCAAGTAAATACGTTGAAAAAGGTGGATACCTATATTATTCAACTTGTTCGATTTTTAATAGTGAAAACATAGATATTATCAAAGCATTTTTAAGCCAAAATAATGACTTTGAAATTTGCAAAATAGATAGCAAATTACCACACGAAGATATAATGGGAACAAACCTATTTTTGCCAGATATTTCTGGTGGATTAGGATTTTACGTAGCAAAATTAAAGAGAGTGAAATAGTTTGAAAGAATGTTTGTTGGACTTCAGCTATGCTGAACTTGAAAACTTAATATTATCGCTTGGCGAAAAAAAATTCCGTGCAGGTCAAATCTATAGGTCGTTGCACCTTGGCTTAGAGTTTAGTGATATGACAGACCTTTCTAAAGCCTTTAGAGAAAAATTATCAGAAAGCTACGATGCCCAACCTGTAAGAATTATCAAACATTTGCAATCGGTTGATGGCACAATGAAGTTTTTATTTGCGCTTCGTGATGGAAACGTCATTGAAGGCGTTTTGATGAAATATAATCACGGCTATTCGCTTTGTATATCAACACAAGTTGGTTGCAGAATGAGATGTGCTTTTTGTGCATCGGGCTTACACGGATTAGTTAGAAATCTAGAACCGGGCGAAATTTTAGGCGAAGTTATTGCCGTAAACAAGTTTTTAGGTGGTGCGTTAGGCGAAAATCGTAAAATTATTAACATAGTTCTTATGGGAAGTGGCGAGCCTCTTGACAACTATGATAACACTATTAAGTTTTTAAGGCTTGTTTCGGAAAAAAATGGAATAAATATAAGCCAAAGAAATATAAGTTTATCAACATCGGGCATTGTTCCAAAAATGTATGATTTAGCAAACGAAAGCGTTTCTGTTAATTTAACAGTGTCTTTGCACTCTCCGTTTGATGAAGAAAGGCAAAAGATTATGCCTATTGCAAAGACTTATAAAATCAATCAAATTTTAGATGCTTGTGCAAATTATTTTGAAAAAACAGGTAGAAGATATATTTTTGAATACGTTTTAATCAAGGGCGAAAACGATACAAATGCCCACGCAGAGGCTCTTATAAGTTTGTTAAAGGGCAGACCTTGTCATATAAATTTAATAAGGCTTAACGAAGTTAAGGAAAACGACCTTAAATGTGGCACGGATAAAGAAGCGTATAGGTTTATGGGCATTTTGGAAAAAGCAGGACTATCAGCAACCGTTAGAAGAAAGATGGGCGAAGATATAGACGGGGCTTGTGGTCAACTTAGACAAAGATATTTAGAAGAAAATGAGTAAATTAGGACAAGTTTATAGAGCCTCATCAAATAAATATTTTGTTAAAATAGGCGATGAACTTATAAGATGTGGCGCTAGAGGACTATTAAAACTTAATAATACCGAAATTTTGGTTGGTGACTACGTTGAAGTGGATAAAGATACGATTGTATCGGTGAAAGAGAGGAAAAGTAGGTTTATTCGACCAAACGTTAGCAACGTTGATAATATTATTGCTGTTGTTTCGCCACAGCCAAAGCCTGATTATTATCTTCTTGACAAGTTATATATAAATGCTGTAAAAGAAGGTGTTGACTTTTATATTGTGGTTAATAAATCGGACATAGAAAGTGATACCTATCAAGAAATATTGAAAGAATATTCAAATCTTGGCATAAAATTTATTCAAGCCTGCGCTAAAACGGGGCAAGGTGTTGAAGAACTTAAGAGCGTGCTTGAAAATAAACTTTCCGTTCTAGCAGGGCAAAGTGCTGTGGGGAAATCATCAATTATCAATAAAATGTTTGATTTAGACCTAAAAATTGGGAACTTGAGCGAAAAGATAGAAAGAGGAAAGCACACTACAACCCGTTCTGAGATTTTTGAAGTTGAAAATATTAAAATTATCGATTCACCAGGCTTTGCAGTTATTGATGCAAACGTTGATGCAAAAGAAATTGCTGAATTTTATCCTGAATACATAAACGTATCAGCAGAATGCAAGTTTCGTGGTTGCTCACATATAAACGAACCACAATGTAAGGTCAAAGAATTAGTAGAAAATGGCGCACTTTCAAAAGAACGTTATAAAAGATATGTTGAAATATATAAAGAATTACAAAATAGGAGAATTATCTATGAGAAAAATTAAAATTGCCCCATCAATTTTATCTGCAGACTTTGCAAGGGCAGGACAAGAAATTGAACAAATTACAAAAGACGGCGCAGACGTTTTGCACCTTGACGTTATGGACGGAAGTTTTGTTAAAAACATCTCTTTTGGGCCAAAATTTATTCAAGAAGTTAGACCT
>JAZNBU010000038.1:0-7568 GCA_045587245.1 Christensenellaceae bacterium | reverse complement strand
TTGCTTAACGGCATCAAGATTAAAGGTGTAATCATCGCTGACGGTAGCAAAGAATATATCTTCCATAGAGTTTTTCCAATTTGCTTTAGCACCTCTGCCTTTTTCTCTTTGCCAAGTTATTCTATTCCTTAAAATAAAGTTGTTTTCCAAAACCTGACCGATAGAGAGTGCACTTCTCCAATCGCAACACACGTAAATAGATGCAGTCTTTTTGAGCTTTTTCTTTACTGCATCAATCCAGTTTTGCGTATAAACTGCATAACTCTCGGTTGAACTTTTCTTAAAGCCGTTGCCGTGAAAGTCTTTATCTAGGTTATATGGTGGGTCAACGATAAGAAGGTCTATGCTTTCATCTGGCATTTTTTGTAAAACAGAAAAGGTATCGCCACAAATGGTGCAATCTTGCTTTGTGCCGTCATAGCAATCTTCTTTTACAACCTTATTAGCGAACTCTTGCCCGTCTTCTAAAGTAAAATCTATTGTTTTGTTTCTATCTGATTTCATAATTATTTTTGATAAAGTTTTGCCCAAGCATCTGCCTTTTGAACAAGGTCAGTGTTATTTAAGGTTTTTTTAAGCATTTCGATTAAACTATCCGTCGAATCGCTTCTCTCCCCCAAAATGCTTCTTAGTTTATAAACTGCATCGAGCTCACTTTTATCAAGCAAAAGCTCCTCTCTTCTTGTGCCAGACTTATTAATGTCGATAGCTGGGAAAACTCTTTTTTCGCTAAGCTGTCTTGACAAATGGATTTCCATATTGCCCGTGCCTTTAAATTCTTCAAAGATAACGTCGTCCATACGGCTTCCCGTTTCCACTAATGCCGTTGAAAGTATTGTTAAACTGCCACCGTTTTCTATGTTTCTTGCAGCGCCGAAAAAGCGTTTTGGGCCTTGCATTGCAACAGGGTCTAGACCACCTGATAAAATTTTGCCCGAACTTTCTATGGTGTTGTTATAAGCCCTTGCAAGCCTTGTAATTGAATCCATCAAAATAACAACGTTTTGCCCAACTTCAACAAGCCTTTTTGCACGGCTAATAACAAGTTCTGCAGCCCTTATATGATGTTCTGGGTTTTCGTCAAAGGTAGAAAACACCACTTCGCCTTTAACACTTCTTTTAATATCAGTCACTTCTTCAGGGCGCTCGTCAATGAGTAGCATAATTAATTTAACGTCAGGATAATTTTTTTCAATGGACTGAGCGATATATTTTAATAGCGTTGTTTTGCCCGTTTTTGGTGGCGCAACGATTAGCCCCCTTTGCCCCATACCGAGTGGGCAGAATAAATCTATTAAACGGATTGATAAATCGTTATTTTCGCCCTCGGTTTCAAGTTTTATTCTATCGGTTGGATAATATGGCAAAAGGTCGTCAAAGTTAGTTCTTTTTAAGAATAAGGTTGGCTCTAAGTCGTTTATTGCCAAAACTTCTTGAAGCGCTGCCGAATCGCCTTCTCTAACAATTTTTGCCGTTGCCTTAATCTTGTCACCACGGCGAAGGTTATATTTTCTTATGTTTTGATTTGACACGTAAATATCGTCTTTTGAGTTTTCGTAATTATTAGTTCTTAAAAAACCATAACCCGATACGTGTTGTTCTAAAACGCCCTCCACCTCAAACGTTTCAGTATCGCTATCACATAATTTTATGCCGTTTCTATAAGGCTTTTCATCGGTATAGGTGACGAAGTTTTCATCACTTCTATCGTAAAACTCTGATACGTCTATGCACATTTTGGGTGGCGCACCTATTTTAGTAGGTGAAACAGGCTCTATTTTATGGTTTTGTATTCCTAAAATAGCGTTTATTAACCCTATCTTGTTTTTGCCAGCAGGTGCTTTAACACCAATTTGCCTGCCTATTTCTCTAAGCACCGAAAGGTGCAATCCTTCTAATTGTTCTTTATTAAACTTTATAAACTTATTCATTTATTCACCTATTTGTAATTTTTGTTTAATATCTCTTGCCGAGATTATGCCACTTATAAATGCAAAAGTAAGATTATATCCCCCACAATCACCATCAACGTCTAACATTTCACCTGCAAGATACAGTTTTTCCACAATCTTACTTTCAAACGTTTGTGAAATTTGACTAGTCTTTATTCCTCCCCTTGTCACCTGCGCATAATTAAAACCGAGTGAGCCGGTCACGTTTAACTTAAAGTTTTTAAGCGTGTATGCAATGTCGGTTGCTTTTGACGACTTGGAATTTTTTATAATTGTTTGGCCTATTTTTTTGTTTATAACGCCTACTAAAAGGTCTTCGCTTTTAACGTAGTCAAGGCTTTGCCTTTTTTGGATAATGGCTTCGGTCTCTGAAAAAGTCAGACTTGGCAAGAACTCTATTATTAAATATGCGTCCTTTTTATCAGCAACGCTTGCTGACAAACTGAAGATGGTTGAACCCGACACACCAAAATCAGTAAAGAGCAAATCTCCTTCCACACTCATCAGTGGTTTTGCACCCACAAACGCCGTAACTCTTGCCGTTTCTTTTAAGCCTTTAAGCCCTTTAATCTTATCGGTTGGCGTTTTAAGTTGAACAAGCGATGGATAAAGCTCGGTTTTTTTATGCCCGAACTTTTCTGCTAATGCATAACTTGTTCCGTCCGTTCCGAATTGCTTTCCTGCCGAGCCACCTGTGCATAAAATCACGGTTTTTGAATAAAATCTTTCATTTGACACGCTAACTTCAAAAACGCCGTCTTTTTTCTCTATCTTCGTCACCTTTTTGCCTGTCAAAACGTTGCAATTTTTATGCGCAAGGTATGCCCTAATGCTATCTAGCACGGCACTTGCCTGTTTTGAAAGTGGATAAACCTTTCCGTCTTTGCCACTTGCACTGCTTGACATAAACACGCCTAAATTTTGAAAATATTTCTTTATGTTGATTCTGTTTGCGTTTATGACAAACTGTTTTATAAAATTAGGCTCGCCATAATAATATTTTTCACCAAAATTATCGTTTGTTAGATTTCCTTGACCGTTTCCTGTTGCGATGAGTTTTTTACCTACTCTATCGTTGCGCTCTAAAACAAGCACGTCTTCGCCAGAAAAGGCGTTATCGCCACTTACAAGCTCAACAGCCGAAAGAAGACCTGATGCGCCACCACCGATTATAATTGTGTTATATAACTTTTGCAAATTTATTCTCCTTGCAAATAATTTTGTTCAATTTTAATTAATTAATAATGTAAGATTTTGCCAAAACGGCAAATGCAAAAATAGTGCGTAAATAATTTTACTACTAAAAAAAGTAAAATAAGAAATAATTTTTGTAAAATAATGACTAAATTTTGTGCTAAATTGTTGATTGTTTAGGAATTTTTTGGAAAAAATTAGATAAGCTTAGTAGTGCAAGTAAATATTGCACTACTATATTTTATGATTGAATTATACTTAAAATGTCTAAAGGTTTATATGCAAAAGTATTTGCACCAACTTCTTCAAGTTGGTCTTTATCTCTATATCCCCATAAAACTGCTATATGCTTTATGCCTGCGTTATATGCAGTTTTAATATCTGTTTCACCATCGCCAATAAAATATGCGTTGTCTTTATCGACGTCTAACTCTTTTAGGATATTTAACGTTGCAGTTTTATCAGGCTTACACTTTACGTTGTTATTTTGCCCAATCACCATGTCAAAACCAAAGTCACTTAGATATTTTTCATAAACCCTTTCAGTTGTCATTTGTGGTTTGTTTGTCAATATCGCAAGTTTATAGCCCATTTTTTTAAGTTCAACTAACACTTTATCCATACCCTCAAAAACGTGTGTTTTAGTGCTTCCGCAAGCAGTATAAATTTTGTTATAATATGCTAACTTTTGGTCCAAATCTTCTTCAGTTAAGTCACCAAAGCAACGCTTTACTAAATTTCTTGCACCATTGCCAATATATTGGCGAATTTGATTTTCCGTGCAAAGTGGATAGTTAAAATGCGCTAAAGTTATATTAACTTGCTCTAGTATATCAGGCACCGAGTGAATTAACGTGCCATCAAGGTCAAAAATTACTAATTTATTCATTACATTTCTTCCACAATCTCAATGCCTAAAAGCGTTAGTGCATTTGTTAAAGTAATTTTAACAGCCTTTGTTATTGCTAAACGGAAGTTCCTAGTATTTTCATCTTCAACTGCAATTTTGCAATCTATATAGAATTTATTAAACGCCGTTGCAAGGTCAAGCGCATATCTTGTTATATAAGACGGCTCGTATTTTTCGCCTGCATTTTTAACAACGTCTTTGAATTTACCAAGTAGTGAGATAACGGCATATTCAGATGGGTGCATATCGCTAACGTTATACTCACCTTGAGTGCCACACTTAGCAATAACACTGTTGCATCTTGCTACAGTATATTGAACGTAAGGACAAGTTTCACCTTCAAAGCTTAAAACTCTATCATAACTAAAAGTAATATCCTTAATCTTATTGTTGCAAAGCGCACCGAATATAACAGCGCCCGTGCCGACTGCACTTGCAACCTTATCTTTATCCTTTAGATTTGGATTTTTCTCTTCAATAATAGTTTTTGCTTTTTCAATCGTCTTTTTAATAACGTCTTCAAGAAGAACAACGTTTCCAGAACGAGTGCTCATCGCCCCACTTTCTAAGCTAACCATACCATAGGCAACGTGAACCATATCTTTTGCCCAGTCTTTGCCCATGAGCTCTAAAACCTTAAAGAACTGCTTAAAGTGCAAGTTTTGTTGATATGCAACAACGTATAAGCACTTGTCAAAGTCATAAGTATTCTTTCTATAAACGGCAGCCGCAATATCCCTTGTTGCATAAAGGGTTGAACCGTCTGACTTTAATATTAGACAAGGTGGCATATTATATTCTTCAAGGTCAACGATAGACGCCCCGTCAGAAATCTTAATAAGTCCCTTTTCTTTTAATTCATCAACGATAGGCGCCATTTTGTCGTTATAAAAACTTTCGCCAGCATAACTATCAAACTCAACGTTTAAGAGTTTATAAATCTTGTCAACTTCTTCTAAAGTGATTTTCTTAAAGAGTTCGAAAAGCTCGTTGCTTTCCTTGTCGCCGTCTTCGATAAGCTTAAAATAATGCCTTGCCTCATCATCCATTTCTGGGTGAAGTTTTGCTTCGTCGTGATATTTAACGTAAATTCTTGTAAGCTCACTAAGTCTGCCCTTTTCAACAGCCTCAAACGAACTCCACTTTTTAAATGCAACGATAAGTTTGCCAAATTGCGTTCCATAATCGCCAAGGTGGTTTATGCCCACAACCTTATAGCCCAAAAACCTAAAGATTTTGCAAAGGCTACTTCCGATAACCGTTGTGCTTAAATGCCCGATATGGAAAGGTTTTGCTATGTTTATTGATGAATAGTCAACACAGATAGTTTTGCCATTACCAATGTCGCTTGAACCATAATTATCGCACAAAGCTTGCACTTCAGAAAGAATTGACTTTGCAAAGCCCTTTCTGTTAATTTTAAAATTAAGATAGCCGTTTACTGCCTTGCACTCGCTAATATATTCATCAGCCACAAAACTTTGCTCTAAAGCTTGTGCAATTAAAACGGGTGGACGGCGCATAACCTTGCTGAGTTTAAAGCAAGGCAAAGCATAGTCGCCCATATCGTTATTTGGTGGCGTTTCGATAAAAGATAATAATTCCTGTGTAGAAACGCCTTTTATATTAAGTTTTTCAGCGATAATTAATTTATAATCCATAATACTCTCCATAAGCGATATAATAATAACATATAATTTGCAAAAAAGCAAGGTAAAAACTTGAATTTTTATTTAATTTAGATTATAATTAGATGGTCAAGATTTATTAAATTGGAGAATAAAATATGAAACTCGGTGTTGTTGGACTTCCTAACGTAGGAAAATCAACTTTATTTAATGCAATCACTCACGCTGGTGCTGAGTGCGCAAACTACCCTTTCTGCACGATTGAGCCAAACGTTGGCATCGTTGCCGTGCCTGATGAAAGATTAACCGTTTTAGGCAAACTTTATAATACTAAGAAAATCACCCCTGCCGTTGTTGAATTTGTTGATATTGCAGGGCTTGTTAAAGGCGCAAGCAAGGGCGAAGGCTTGGGTAATAAGTTCCTTGCAAATATCCGTGAAACAGATGCAATCGTTCACGTTGTTAGGTGCTTTGAAGATTCTAATATCACACACGTTGATGATAGCATAGACCCACTTAGAGATATTGAAACAATTAATTTAGAACTTATCTTTGCCGACCTTGAAAGCGTTAAAAAGCGCCTAGATAAAGCCCAAAGCATGGTAAAGACAGGCGACAAAAAATACAAAATTGAGGCAGAGTTTTTGGAAAGACTTTATAAGCATTTAGAAGACTTAAAGCCAGCAAGAACTTTAGAGGTTAGCGACGATGAAAAGGAATATTTAAAAACTTTGTTTTTAATAACTGCAAAACCTGTTATCTACACTGCTAATATCAGCGAAAAAGATATGGGTAAAGACGAAAGCGAACTTCCACTTGTTCAAAAGGTTATCGAATTTGCTAAAAGTGAAAATTCTGAACATATGGTCATATGTGCAAAGACAGAAGAAGAACTTTCTATGCTAGATGAAGATGAACAACAAATTTTCTTAGAAGAATTCGGCTTAACAGAAAGTGGACTTGATAGACTTGTTAAAACTTCTTATCGCCTTTTAGGATTAATTAGTTATCTAACGGCTGGTGAAAAGGAAGTTCGTGCTTGGACAATAGAAAAAGGCACAAAAGCCCCACAAGCAGCAGGTAAAATTCACACCGACTTTGAAAAAGGGTTTATCCGTGCCGAAATCGTTGACTACGACACCTTGGTTGAACTTGGCAGTTTTAATAGCGCAAAAGAAAAAGGCAAAGTTCGTTCTGAAGGCAAAGAATACGTTATGCGAGATAGCGACGTAGTTCTCTTTAGATTTAACGTATAAAAAACAAAACACATAAAACAAAAAAGCCACCGAGTTTTCGGTGGCTTTTTTTGCTTTATTAGCTATATGATAATTAACTTTTTAAGGTTTATTGTGCAGTTGTTTCCATATCTAAATTTTCTTTTTCTATATCTTTCATAATGAATTCTAAGATAAGCATAAAATTAAAAGAATCGACAACTTCAAATAAAAAGCTTTTCTTTTCTGTTTGAATTTGCAAAATATTATCAAATGCATTTAAGTTTATAATATCTTTATATTTGATAACAGATGAGTTTTTTATTGCAGTAAAAATAATTTTTTTATTTGTCAAATAAATTAAACCACTAGTTCTTTCTATTATTTCCTGCTTAACATAATGTCCTTGATAATTCCCTACTCTAAAACTAACACCTTTCATCACTCTAATGGAAACACCCCTGCTACCACCCTGATAACCTACTGTTTGTTGTTTTTGTTTACAAAAACAACCATCACCAGCAAAGTGACAAACTTCATTTTTTGTTAAATTTAACGTTTCTATATTTATTATTGGCAAACCATTAGTGGCAAATTCTTGTTTCTTGTTATCCCATTTTTCTTTTAATATATCAAGTTCCTTTTGCTTTTGTTCTTGCAATAACTTTTT
>JAZNBU010000037.1:0-9471 GCA_045587245.1 Christensenellaceae bacterium | reverse complement strand
TGACTTAATAAGTGGGTTTGGTGACGTGCCAAGAGCCATAATAACAACGTCTGCTTCAATATCGAAGTCACTACCCTTAACTTCGACAGGGCGTGCTCTACCAGAAGCATCTGGTTCAGAAAGTTCCATCTTAACGCAAGTAATAGAACTTGTCCAACCATTTTCGTTGCCGTTAATTTTAACTGGGTTTGTTAAAAGGTCAAAAATGATGCCTTCTTCCATTGCGTGTTCAACTTCTTCCTTTCTTGCTGGAAGTTCGTTGAGTGTTCTTCTATAAACGATATGAACTTCTGCACCTAAACGCTTAGCGCATCTAGCAGCGTCCATAGCAACGTTACCACCACCAACAACAACTACTTTGTTGCCACGTTTGATTGGCGTTGTTGCATTATCCTTATATGCTTTCATAAGGTTGATTCTTGTTAAGAATTCGTTTGCTGAATATACACCGTTTAAGTTTTCACCTGGGATATTCATGAACTTAGGAAGACCTGCGCCTGAGCCAACGAACACAGCCTTGAAGTCATATTCTTTGATAAGTTCATCAATAGATAAAACTTTACCGATAACCATATTTGTTTCAACCTTAACGCCTAAATCTTTTAAAGTATCGATTTCTTTTTGAACGATGCTCTTTGGAAGTCTGAATTCTGGGATACCGTAAACGAGAACGCCACCTGCTAAGTGGAATGCTTCGAATACTGTCACGTCATAACCTTTCTTAGCGAGGTCGCCAGCACAAGTAAGACCTGATGGGCCAGAACCGATAACAGCAACTTTTTTGCCGTTTGACTCTGGCTTTACTGCCTTTTCTTTGCAGTTAGCATTGTGATAGTCTGCAACGAATCTTTCAAGTCTGCCGATAGCAACAGGTTCGCCTTTAATACCACGAACGCAGTACTTTTCGCATTGAGATTCTTGTGGGCAAACTCTACCACAAACTGCTGGGAGTGAAGATGACTCAGATATAACTTGATATGCACCTTCAAAGTCCCCTTCTTTTACCTTAGCGATAAATTCTGGGATATGTACCATAACAGGACAACCTGAGATACAAGGTTTATGTTTACAGTTTAAGCATCTTTCTGCTTCGTCCATTGCTTGCTGTGGTGTGTAACCTAAAGCAACTTCGTCAAAGTTCTTATTTCTAACGTCTGCCTCTTGATGTGGCATAGGGTTTTTCTTTAATGACATGTTTGGCATAATTATTTAACCTCCTTTTTGAAAAGGTTGCAAGTTTCTTCGTACTTGTGTCTTTCCCATTCTTTATAACTTGCGCCACGTTTCATAGCCTCGTCAAAGTCAACTAAGTGACCGTCGAATTCAGGACCGTCAACGCAAGCGAATTTCGTTTCGCCACCAACGGTTAAACGACAACCACCGCACATACCCGTTCCGTCAATCATAACAGGGTTCATACTAACGATTGTTTTAACGCCGTATTCTTTTGTAAGACGGCAAACGAATTTCATCATTATAACAGGTCCGATAGCGATAACTTCATCGTACTTCTCGCCACTTTCGATGAGATTTTTTAATGCATCAGTAACTAAGCCTTTTGTTCCAGCCGTTCCATCATCACTCATAAGCACGTATTTGTCGCTTACTGCTTTGAATTCATCTTCTAAGATAACTAAATCTTTGCATCTAAAACCAACGATTGAGTGAACTTCGCATCCTTCTTCGTGAAGTTTTTTAGCAACAGGGTATGCAATAGCACAACCAACGCCACCACCAACAACGGCAACTTTCTTTAAGCCTTTGGTATGTGTAGCATTACCGAGTGGGCCAACAAAGTCTGCAACGTAGTCGCCAACGTTAAGTTGGTTAAGCGCATAAGTAGTAGCACCAACGATTTGGAAAATAACGGCAACAGTGCCCTTTTCTCTATCGTAGTCTGCAACGGTTAAAGGTATTCTTTCGCCGTCTTCAGTAGCTCTAATGATTACGAATTGACCAGCCTGAGCTTTTTTAGCAACGAATGGTGCATAAACGTCAATTCTTGTAACAGTTGGGTTAAGAACTTTCTTGTCAACAATTTTGAACATAGACTCTCCTCTTTTTGTATAATTAGTGCATGATGTCACTAATAAAACAATTTATATTTTGTATCTAATACATTCTATCACATTTATTCTTTCATTTCAACCTTTTTGAGCATTTTTTAACTTTTAAATGCCTAATTTTTTTGGTAATTACATAAATGTAAAAACCCTGTAGATTTTATCCACAAGGTTTTTCTTTTTTAATACTTAACGCTATATAAAATATCCTCATATGTTGGGAAAGAGATAAAGTCTTTTCCAATCAAAAGTTCCATTTGGTCGGCATATTCTCTTAAGGCTTGCATTTCACTTAGCAAATTCTCTTTGCAGAATTTAGCCTTTTTATAACTATCCCAATTTTTAGAATATCTTTTCTCGTCGCTATCAAGTTTTTCAAGCTCTTCATAAAACTTTTCTGCAAGTTCGCTAATAGTTTTTACTAAACTTTCTTCTAACTTGCTTGAAAGTTTATTCGAATAAGACGATTTAAGTTTAATTTCTTTAAGCAAGAAAGTTTGATATGAAATTATCGATGGAATAATATGCTTTCTTGCAATATCAATCGCAGTAAGCGCTTCAATATGCACGATGTTGGCATAGTTTTCAAGCAAGATTTCCATACGAGAATAAATTTCGTTTTTAGACAAAACTTTGTGTTTTTCAAAGAGCTCGATATTCTTTTCTTGCGTGTAAAGTGGAAGGGCATCTACCGTTGACTTTAAGTTCAAAAGCCCACGTTTTTTTGCTTCCTTTTCCCATTCTTCGGAATAGTTGTTTCCACTAAACAATATGCGTTTATGTTTTTTTATTTTTTCTTTGATAAGTGCGTTAAGCGTCTTATTAAAGTCTTCTGCGCCTTCAAGTTTATCGGCAAATTCTTTTAATTCGTCTGCAACGATTGTGTTTATGATAAAGTTAGGGCAAGCCACGTTAAACGACGAGCCAACCATTCTAAACTCGAATTTATTACCCGTAAATGCAAATGGAGAAGTTCTATTTCTGTCAGTAGAATCCTTAGGGATTGGTGGCAATACAGACACGCCGATTTTGAGTTCGGTTTTCTTTTTAGCGTTATATGCCGAGCCACTTTCAATTGAAGATAAAATGCTTTCCAGCTCTTCTCCTAGATAGATAGAAATAATGGCTGGTGGGGCTTCGTCAGCGCCAAGTCTATGGTCGTTTGCAGCCGATGCAACGCTTATTCTAAGCAAATCTTGATGCTTATCAACTGCGCTTATTACTGCTATTAAGAAAAGTAAAAATTGTGCGTTTTCGCTAGGCGTTGCACCTGGGTCTAACAAGTTTTCGTTTGTGTCCGTACTGATAGACCAATTGTCATGCTTACCACTACCGTTTACTGATGCAAAAGGTTTTTCGTGCAACAAGCAAACTAAATCGTGCTTGTTTGCAACGCTTTTCATAAGCTCCATAGTGAGTTGGTTTTGGTCTGATGCAATATTTATAGAAGTGAAAACAGGCGCAAGCTCGTGCTGAGCCGGCGCAACTTCGTTGTGCTTTGTTTTTGCATACACGCCAAGCTTCCAAAGCTCTAGGTCAAGTTCTTTCATGAACGCCGAAACCCTTGACTTGATTGCACCGTAATAATGGTCTTCGAGCTCTTGACCTTTAGAAGGTCTTGCACCGAACAAGGTTCTTCCACAATGTATTAAGTCTAAACGCTTTTCATAAACGCTTTTATCAATCAAAAAATATTCTTGTTCTGTTCCGCAAGTTGGCATAACCTTTTTTACGTTGGTTTTGCCAAAAAGCTTAAGTATTCTAAGCGCCTGCACGTTAAAAGTTTCAAGCGAACGCAATAGCGGTGTTTTTTTATCAAGCGCCTCGCCACCATACGAGCAAAACGCCGTTGGGATATATAGACTGCCGTCTTTAACGAAAGCATAAGAGGTTGGGTCCCACGCCGTATACCCTCTTGCTTCAAAAGTTGCCCTTAAGCCACCAGAAGGAAAACTTGACGCATCTGACTCACCTTTAACAAGCGACTTTTCGGAAAACTTCATTATGACTTCGCTCTTGCCCAAAGGCTCAATAAAACTATCGTGCTTTTCGGCAGTGATACCCGTCATAGGTTGGAACCAGTGGGTATAATGAGTTGCGCCCTTTTCTATCGCCCACTCTTTCATAGCAAGGGCAATGGTTTTAGCACTCTCGTGTGAAAGAGACGTGCCGTTTTCGATGGCGTTTTGCACGTCATTATACACCTTTTCAGGTAAACGCTCTCTCATAATTTTATCATTAAATACCATTGAGCCGAATATTTCCGGTATATTTTTAGAGTTCATTACTTTCTCCTTGAAACTTCTTCCTTGTTTGTTGAATTAAACGTTTTTGCTAAGCGAAGCAATAACTAAATCTGCAGTTGCAACGTTGGTTGCAATCGCCACGTCATATACGTTTGCAATTCTAAGTAACGCTTTAACGTCTGGGTCGTGTGGTTGCGCTTGCAGCGGGTCGCAAAAGAACACAACCAAATCAATCTCACCCGTTGCAACAAGTGCGCCAATTTGTTGGTCGCCACCAAGTGGGCCTGATAAATAACCTTTAACCTCTAAGCCCGTTGCTTCTTGTATTCTTTTAGAAGTTGTCCCCGTTCCGCAAAGCGCAAAGTTTTGCAAAACTTGTTTGTTTTTTAATGCCCATTCTATAATTTCTGGTTTTTTGTTATCGTGCGCAATTAGCGCAACTCTCTTTACTTTTGTCATTTTTTATTTTTCCTTTTATGTAAAATTGGTCGTTTATCTAAAATTTATAATACCCATAAAACTCATCAAAGAACACACCTTTTTTAAGGCACTCTTTTATACCTTTTCTCAGCGAAGTATTTTCAGGCAAGTTTTCTATGTCCACGTCTAAAATTGAAGTTGGCGTCATATCAAAAACGTAAGTAAACACGTCTAGCCCCAAGCACTTTGCAGGAAAGATTATATAGTCTTTTCTAAATGCTCTTATGTTAGAATTTTCTTTTAACACCATATCTAAAGCGGGTGCAAAAAGCCACGTATCCGTTACAAACGCTTTAAAGTCATACTCAGGAAAAGAGCTGTTAAAAATCTGCCTTGCCTTTTCATAAGAACTCAAAATGCTTTGCCTATCAAAAGAGTCTTTTGGTGGGATATGAACAATCAACACGTCATCGGTTGGCCTATATATAACCTTCCAATCTTTTTTATTAAATTTTGTAGGCTGTTTATCCACTAAATAAGTGCATTTATCGATAGAAAATCCTTGAACAAACTCATCATTTTCGGTGATGGTAGCGACATAACTTCCACGAGAGTCACTATATCCTAAGTTGCCCAAAGCGTTGCCACTTCTGTGCAAAACAAGGTCGTTTACAAGCACTTTTTTAGTGCCTTTTTTGTTTTCAAGCACCATAAAATTGCCATAATCTTTTGGCGCAATTTCAAACCTTAAACGCCCGATTTTAAGCGTTTTTAGGTATATAAAACTGCCATAACTAATAAAAAAATCTTGCGAAAAACAAGGCATCTTTTGCTGTTTACTGCACTCAGATATGCACACGTCAAGCTGGCAAAGTGATGCAACGCAAATGCTTTTTTCAATGCCTTTTTTTGCCAAAATTTCATAAGAAAATGGAATATGTGCTAGTATTGGAAAGACCAAAAATAGATTTATTGCAAGACTTTTTTTACCTTCTTCTTGCGATTTAGGAAAATTAAACCCCAAAAAAATTTGCGTTTTATTAGCCTTTAAAAAAAGCAGATGATATAAAATTTTTGCTAAAAGGCATAAGTTTTTATCTTCTTGTATCAAACAAACAGCATCAAGTAAAAGTTCATAATTTTCTGGCAAAACGCAGTATTCAGTTTGAATTTTTTTAACAAATTCAGGCGAAATAAAGTATGGAACATCAGGCTCTAAAATTGCTTTATTATAAGCATCTATCCAAAATTTATTAGTCAAATCTATGCTTATATTCAGTTGTTTTGCCAAATTTTCCATAATACTCCTATTATATAAAAATAGTTTAACATAAAAGTATAAAAATAGCAATATCTTTTAAGGATATTTTTAATAAAAAATCCCCTTAAAATCCCTACGTGTTAACACTTTTAATTACTTGACAAATATATAAATTGTGTTATACTGATATGTAGCAATAACGCTACGATTTTGTGGCTAATTTTTTAAAAAAAAATAAAACAAAAAATAGGTGAAAAATGCCAATATTTGATACAAAAGTACAAAGACTTAAATATAAGGTTTTAAAAGAAGTGGCTCGCTTTGCTTGGGAAGGCACACTAGCCGAAAACATAGTTAATATTCCTCAAATTATAGTGCCAGGTAAAAAAGCGACTATGCGCTGTTGTATTTATAAAGAACAAGCCATAGTTAATGAAAGGGTTAAGCTTGCTATAGGTGGCGACAAAAACAACAAAAACGTTATAGAAGTTATCGACATTGCTTGCGACGAATGCCCTATGGGTGGATATGAAGTGACTGATGCTTGCCGTGGTTGTTTAGCAAGGCGTTGCATAGGCGTTTGTAAAAAAGGCGCAATAACTGTTGATGCTAACCAAAAAGTTCATATCGACAAAGAAAAGTGCGTGGAATGTGGGCTTTGCGCAAAAGTTTGCCCTTATGGTGCAATAGTTAACCATAAACGCCCTTGTGAGAAGGCTTGCAAGGTAAATGCTATTTCTATGGACGAAAATAAGGCCGCTAAAATTGATGATGAAAAGTGTATTGCCTGTGGGGCGTGCGTTTATCAATGCCCTTGGGGCGCAATTAACGATAAGTCTTATATTTTAGACGTTATAGACATAATAAAAAGAAGTGAAAGCAACACAAAATATCCTGTATATGCCGTCGTCGCACCTGCAATAGCCAGCCAGTTTGTTTATGCTGAGCTTGGTCAAGTGCTTAAAGGCATTAAGGCTTTAGGTTTTTATGACATTGTTGAAGCAGCACTCGGTGCTGATATAGTTGCACTAAACGAAGCAAAAGAACTTGCTGAAAAAGGATTTTTGACAAGTTCGTGTTGCCCTGCGTTCGTTTCTTACGTGAAAAAGCAATTCCCTGACCTTGCACCATATATTTCACACAACCTATCACCTATGGCAACGATTTCTAAAAAGATTAAGGAAACTAACCCTAATGCAAAAATTGTTTTCATTGGGCCTTGCACGGCAAAGAAGATGGAAATAAAGAAGGAAGAAGTTGCGCCTTACGTTGACGTGGTTATCACTTTTGAAGAATTACAAGCACTATTTGATAGCAGAGACATTCTCCTTGCTAATTTAGAGAGCGAAGACATTAAAAACGCATCATACTACGGCAGAATTTTTGCAAGAAACTGTGGGCTATCAGAAGCAGTTGCAGAAGGCTTAAAAGAAAAAGGCATTGATAACTTTGACCTTAAGGCAGTTCCTTGCGACGGAATTGAAGCTTGCCGTGTTGCGCTACTTAAAGCAAGCAAGAAGATGCTTGACGGAAACTTTATAGAAGGTATGGCGTGCATGGGTGGTTGCATTGGTGGTGCTGGCTGTTTAACGCATGGTGACGTTAACAAAGTGCGCATTGATAAATACGGCAAAACAGGTTTTACAGCTATATTAGATGCCGTAAGCGCAATGGATGAAGACTAATTTGCACACGTGGGCATATTGCCACGTAACAATATATTAAAACGTAAAATTTAAAACACAAAAGCGAGAGCAATTTTGCTCTCGCTTTTTTATATTGTTTTTATTTTAGGACAAAACCATTAAATCAATCCTATCATTAGGTTGCAAGAAAGTACGATGAGTACGAGTGCGATAGGATACGTTGATGCGTATGCGCCGGCAACGTCATCAGTTCCTGCAGTTGAGATAAGCGAACCAAGTGCTGGTGTACTTGTCATACCACCTGTGATTGAACCAAGGTTGTTAAGGAGTGGCATTTTAAGGAGTTTTCCACCGATAAAGTATCCTAAAATCATAGGAACGAGTGTCATTGCTGCACCACCAAGCAAGCCCCAAACAATAATTCCTGCATCGCCCTTGATTGCATCGATTAGGCTTACACCACCTTCAACACCAGCACCGATTAAGAATAACATTAATCCTAATTCTTTTAATGCTTTAAGTGTTGTTTCTGGAATTTCGAGTGAAAGTTTGCCGATTCTGCCAAAGTGACCGAATACTAAGCACATAATAAGCACGCCACCTGTTGTGCCAAGTGAGAACACTGCACCGGCAAATAGTGGAATTTTGATTGCACCAAGAATAAGACCACTAACAACAGCAAGTGCTAAGGCTGTAAAGCCGAAATCATCGCACTTAAAGAGTTTTGATTTATCAATGGTTTTTTCTGTTTGTTCTAAAGCATCTGGCTTTAAGAAACTTCTTTCTTTTGCCATATCAGCCTTTAAAATTTTTGGCATAAGCTGAACGAATAAAACAACACCGATAACACCAAAAGGATATGCGATTGCGTGACCGATTGTAACTAATGTGTCAACTTCGCCCTTAATCTTCATTGCTTCAATAGCAGCAGAATAACCTGGGGTTGATGTTAACGCACCTGATAAAACACCAGACCAGAAATCTGAGCCATAAGGTGAAATGAATACAAATAAAACAGCAACAGCCGTACCTACTAAAATAATAGAAATACCTAAGAATATGTACGTCTTAAAGTTCTTTTTTAAGTCTCTAAAGAACTTAGGGCCTGCAATGAAACCAACAGAACCAACGAATAAAACTAAACCGATATTAGAAATAGCAGATTTATAATATCCTGTTATCTTAGATGCACCATCAAGATGTAACACCCCTAAAATAGGCAAATCTTTTGGAATATATGTGCATAAAACACCAAAAGCGATTGCAACTAAGAATACGCCAGCCGTACCTAAAGAAACGCCTTTAATATTTATTCTACCTAGCATATAGCCAAGTGCTGTTATAACGAATATACCGAAAAGCATTGCAGAAAGGCCGAACACACTATTAACGCCATCTTTATGTGTTGTTGCATTATAACCACACCAAGCAAAAACGCCACCTACAATAACGATTGCAAGCGCAATCCAGAGCCATTTAAGGCTCTTTTTATTTTGTTTTTCTAACATAATTTTCTCCTACGTAATATATATGCAATATTTTTAACGATTACGAACAAGTTGGGCATTAAACAACGCCCAACAAAGTTTATGTAATCTATTATAATTTAAGGATTAGAAACGAGCAGAACGAAGCAACGAGGAATTTTTGGACAAGATAGACCTTGTTTGGTCATCGAGGTCAAAAATTACGAAGTTAACAATGTTATGCGAAGTTTATATGCCTTATAGTTTAAGGATTAGAAACAAGTTAGGCTAGGCTCGTGCAAACGAGAAGATTTGATAGAACGTCTGTTCATCAAAGTTTCGAGTTTGCACAGAAACGAAGCATAACGC
>JAZNBU010000036.1:0-14547 GCA_045587245.1 Christensenellaceae bacterium | reverse complement strand
TGCAACAGAAAACAACAGCCCGTTTGGGCAATGGTGAAAAGGCGTGGTAAGAGCACACCGACTTTGTGGTGACACAAGGTGCAATGTAAACCCCACCTGACGCAAGATTGACAAACTATTTCATTAGGGAGTTTCACCGAAGTAGTTTAACAAATATCGCTGGGGGATAACGGTAACGTTATTCGTAGATAAATGACCGTACACGACAGAACTCGGCTTACAGATTGTCTTAAAAAACACATCAGCCTTGCAAGGCAAAACCTTGCAAGGCTGTTCTCTTTTAATTTTAGTCGCTTACCTTTGCACACCTTAAAGACACGTAGTTATATCTTCCAAGCAAGGTGTTAAATATAGGATTATCGTGGGCAGACACCCTTATCCCGTTATCCGTGCTCGAAACAAACAAGGTGTGATAATATTTTTCGCCATTATATAGTTGAATTATATCCCCAACTTCAAGGTCACTTAATTCACACTCTGTTAGCTTTAGCCCCACGCCTGTGTTAGAAGTGCCAAAGCTCCAAAACTCGTTTACACCCGCCCACGCAGGCGCTCTGTTGTTTAATGATAAATAATACCAACCATATCTAACAAAGTTCATTGCTATTTCGCCGGCGTGTATGCATTGCGAAACAAAGTTAGTGCAGTCGCCACCAAGACCCGAAAAGTTATAATAGTTTGGGTTAAAGCTTTCTGCCCACCGTTTTGCATAGTTATAGGCAAGTTCTCTATTATACATAATATATTATATTCTTACTTTTTATAAAACTCTACAAACAAAAAAGACTAAGCGAATTTTCGTTTAGTCTTTTATTTATTCATATTTGGATTTTCAGTTCTACCGAGCAAATAATCAATAGAAACATCAAAATAATCGGCAAACGCAATTAGCGTTTCATAATCAGCCTGCCTTTGTCCATTTTCGTATCTACTAATGCTATTTTGATTCATATTCAAATCAATCGCAAGTTTTAATTGCGAAATTTTTTTCTTTTTTCTTAAATATTTTAATCTCATACTCTTGACAATATTATACCGATTCGGTATAATAAAAATATCCCATTTTGGGATAATTATACAATAAGGAGAGATTTTATGAAAGAATCTAAATTTGATGGCGGCTTGTTAGGACTTATTGGTATTGGCTTGTTAAGTGTGTTTTTAACAATTATAACACTTGGCATAGGCTTGCCTTGGGCAACTTGCATAAGAGAAAGGTGGTATGCAGCACACACAATCATTGATGGCAATCGTTTGCGTTTCGATGGTACAGGTGGACAACTTTTTGGAAACTATATTAAATGGCTTTTGCTTACTATAGTAACTCTTGGCATTTACTCATTTTGGTTAACTATTAAAATGAAACAATGGGTTATTAAACATACTCATGTATTAGGAGCAAATGAGTTTTCAGCAATTATTTAATTTATCAAAAAAGAGTGAGATTTTTCTCACTCTTTCTTTTATTTTTTAAGATATACCATGAGTACTGCGATGTCGGCAGGGGATACACCAGAAATTCTGCCTGCTTGACCTAAGTTTTTAGGGCGAATTTTATCGAGTTTTTGTTGGGCTTCTATTCTTAGACCTTTAATTGAAAGATAGTCTATGTCGTCTGGCAAACTCTTTTCTTCAAGTTTTTTTGCCTTTTCAATTTGCTCTAAGCCCTTTTGCAAATAGCCTTGATATTTTGCGTCCGTTTCAACTGTATCTAAAATTTCCTTAGAAATACCGTCGAACCCACCAAGACTTTGGATAATCTCGCTGAGCGAAATGCCACGCCTTATAAGGTCGCCTTTAGATAAGCCTTGCTTTGCACTATCATAGCCGTGCGCCTTTAAAAGGCTGTCGGCATCTTTTGGCTTAACCAAAATATTCATTTCTAAAGTTGCCTTTTCATACTCGGCAACTCTAGCAAGGTATCTATTATATCTATCGTCATCAACAAGTCCTGCTTTTCTACCTTTTTCGGTAAGTCTAAAGTCTGGGTTATCTTGCCTTAAAACAATTCTATATTCGGCACGGCTTGTCATCATACGGTATGGCTCGTTTGTGCCTTTGGTCACAAGGTCGTCAATTAAAACGCCGATATACCCATCGTCTCTTGAAAGGATAAGTGGCTTTTCGCCACGCATTTTAAGTGATGCGTTAATTCCTGCAATAAGTCCTTGCGCTGCGGCTTCTTCATAACCACTTGTGCCGTTTACTTGACCTGCCATATAAAGACCACTTATCTTTTTATATTCAAGGGTAGGAAGTAAGTCAAGCGAGTCAATGCAGTCATACTCAATAGCATAAGCATATCTCATAATCTCGCAATTTTCTAAACCCTTAATCGTTCTATACATAGCCTTTTGCACGTCGTGTGGAAGTGAAGTTGAAAGACCTTGAACGTAAATTTCATTGGTATCAGCCCCTTCTGGCTCTAAAAATAATTGATGTCTTTCCTTGTCGGCAAAGCGCACAACCTTATCTTCGATTGAAGGGCAGTATCTAGGGCCTGTTCCTTTAATAAGTCCACCATAGAGTGGGCTTCTATGAAGATTGTCCCTTATAATTTGGTGTGTTTTTTCGTTTGTATAAGTAAGGTAGCAAGGCGTTTGATTTTGTGGCACACTTTCGCTTAAAAAACTAAACGGATAAATTTCCTTTTCGCCGTCTTGAATTTCCAAAACCGAAAAATCGATAGTTCTTGCATCAACTCTAGCCGGCGTTCCCGTCTTAAATCTTCTAATAGTAAAGCCGTGCTTTATAAGGTTTTCAGTAAGTCCTCCGTTAGATGCTTGAAAGCCGTTTGGCCCAGAGTTTTGCCTCCACTCGCCAGCGATAACGCTTCCGTTAAGATATACGCCCGTTGCGACTATAACGCTTTTACACTCTATAATTCCACCGAAAGAAGTCATAACGCCCGTCACGTTTTTTCCACTCTCATCGGTCAAGATTTCCACAGCCTCGCCTTGCAAAATCTTAAGATTTGGGGTGTTTTCTAAGGTCTTTTTCATTATAGTATGATAAGCGTTTTTATCAGCCTGCCCTCTAAGCGATTGCACGGCAGCACCCTTGCCACGATTAAGCATACGAATTTGAAGTAATGCTCTATCGGCATTTATTGCCATTTCGCCACCTAAGGCGTCAATTTCTTTTACTATTTGACCTTTAGCCGTTCCACCTATTGAAGGATTGCACGCCATAAAGGCTATGCTATCTAAATTTAACGTTAGCATAACCGTTTTAAAGCCCGTTCTTGCAAGGGCTAGCGCAGCTTCGCAACCGGCGTGGCCTGCGCCGATTACAACTGCATCAAATTGTCCTTCTATAAATCTGTTTTGCATATGTTATTACTGCTTTAATAATTTCTTCTTTATGTCGTTAATTTCTATTGCGAGCTTGGTTTCCGTTTCCATTTGCTCTGAAATTTTATCTCTGGTGTAGTTAACCGTTGCGTGGTCTCTTCCAAAAATCTTGCCCACGGTAAGCTGTGGCAAGCTCATCATATCTAAAACTAGATACATACTAACTTGCCTTGCAAGCGCAATCTCTTTGGTTTTTTTCTTTGAAAGAAGTTCGGTCTTAGAAACCTTATAAAAATCGCACACGCAATTAATAATATCTTCAGCTCTTAGTTCTTCTTGTCTTTCTCCAGCAGATTCCTTTAAGGCATCGTTTACAAGCTCGATAGTAATTGGTCTTTCGTGAAGTTTAGAAGCAAAAATAACCTTCGTGAGTTTTCCTATAAGCGTTCTAATATCTCCCACGTTCATCTCTGCAATATAGGTTAAAACCTTAAGGTTTACAACGCACTTTTTCTCTTCAGCCTTTCTTTTTAATATTGCAATTCTCGTTTCAAGGTCAGGTGGTTGAACGTCGGCAAGAAGCCCACCTTCAAAGCGTGTTCTAAGTCTTTCTTCCAAAACCTCAATTTCTTTTGGTGGTCTATCAGAAGTAAGAACTATTTGTTTGTTTTGCATAACGAGTTCGTTAAAGGTATGGAAAAACTCGGTTTGTATGCCTTGTTTTGTTGCCAAGAACTGAACGTCGTCAATCAAAAGCACGTCCACGTTTCTATATCTTCTTCTAAACTCAGCGCTGGCGTTTGTGCCTTTGCCTTTAGATATTACTTCAATAAATTGGTTGGTGAACTGTTCGCAAGTCAAATAAATAACGTTAAGCGCTGGGCTGTGCAACTTTAGGTAGTTAGCAATCGCCATTAATATGTGCGTTTTTCCAAGCCCCGTGCCACCGTAAATAAAAAGGGGATTATAACTTTCGCCAGGTGCTTCAGCAACAGCTTTAGCAGCGGCATAAATAAACTCGTTCGACGAGCCTACGACAAACGAATCGAAAGTAAAGTTAGGGTTAACAAGCGAGCCTTGAGTTGCCATTTCTTCTCTTTGCTCTTCACCGAGTTGCTTAAAATAATCTTCTCTATCTTTTGCCACAACAACTAAATAGTCGGTGATATAAGTATTTGCTCTTAAGATTGCTTCTTTAATTTTAGCGCCAATCATCTTATTGCTAACGCCATCGGCAAATATTTTGCTTTGCGTTGCAAGAATAATGGTGTTGCCTTTTACGTCAACAGGTGTTAAAAGCTTTATAAAGCTTTCAAAAGCAATCGAACTAACAAGACCTTCTATTTCTGGCAAAAAAACTTTTTCCCATAAAATCTCGTAATTTTCTCTATCCATAAAAAGTAATCCCCTTTATCAGTTGCATTTAAGTAAAAAACATTATATAATATTTTTAGAAGAAAATAAAGTAATACCGACACTTTTTTTCAAGTTTTTAAAAAATCTATGAAAATTAAGCACTTATCACTAAAAAACTTCCGCAATTATGAAAGCCAAGAATTTGACTTTTCTAGTGGAATTAATATTCTTTCTGGCGCTAATGCTCAGGGCAAAACTAATTGTGCTGAAGCAATCTTTTTCCTTTGCACAGGTTATTCTCCAAGGGCAAATAAAGATAAAGTATTAGTGCGCCACGGCTTTAATAGCGCTGAAATCGTGGGAACGGCTGAGTCTCGCTATGGTGACGTGTCGGTTAAAATCCAGTTCAATAATCTTGATAAAAAAAGCATTTATATCAACGAAATACAAGTTTTAAGAGTTGGCGAGCTTTTGGGCAACATTAGTAGCGTGTTTTTTAACCCGCAAGAACTAAAACTCGTGCAAGAAAGCCCTGAGGATAGGCGTAGGTTTATGAATATTGCGCTTTCTCAAATGAGTAAAAACTATTTCTATGCACTCCAAAGATATAACAAAATACTTTCTCAGCGCAACAATCTTTTAAAAGACCCAGACAAAGACCTAATAAGAGAAACTCTTCCTATCTGGGACGAGCAACTCTCAAAACAAGCCGGCAAAATAATAAAGTCAAGAAACGACTTTTTGGCTGAACTCTCTCCAATCGCAAGTGATAAGCACGCACTTCTTTCGGACGGCAAGGAAGAACTAAAAATGCGCACCGAAAGTGGCTACTATGGCAGTGAAGAAGACATTGCCTCTGCCTTAAAAGAAGACTTGAAAGTAGGTTTAGAGCGTGATATCAGACTTGGCTTTACTTCAATCGGCCCGCATAGAGACGATATTAAATTTACTCTAAACGGTGACGACGTTAGGGTTTTCGGCTCTCAAGGTCAACAACGCACGGTGGCGCTTTCGCTTAAACTTGCAGAAGCAGAAATTTTTTATAACAGGTTTAATGAATATCCTATTCTTATATTAGACGACGTGCTTAGCGAGCTTGATAAGAAAAGGCAGAGAAAACTTATAAGCGCCGTTAAAGATATGCAAACTATTTTTACTGCAACTAGCGTGGATAGGCAGGTTTTTAAAAACGTTGATTTCAACAAAATTACAATAGAAAAAGGCAAGATAAAAAAGTAGCAAACTCACGTTTTTGCTACTTTTTTTCGTTTTGGTGAAAAGAATACAAAAAAGACGAGTGTTTTAGTGGGGGAGCATACTAAAAGTTGTATGAGAACAAACTAAATACAAATTATTTTGCAGTATTTTTCCACCAAATTTGTTTTTTTTATTTTTTTGTGGTATAATATAGTAGGTTTACAAATCACTTTTGTTTTATAAAGGTACAAACTAGGATGTTTAAATTTCTTAAAAAACAATCGCCTATAAGAATTATCGCTTTAGGGTTTTTGTCCATAATACTTCTTGGCTCTCTTTTGCTTTCCTTGCCCTTTAGCATAAAAAACGGCGTTTCTTTAAGCTATATAGACGCACTTTACACTTCAACTAGCGCTGTTTGTGTGACTGGGCTTGTCGCAGTTGATGCTGGCACCACGTTTACACCTTTCGGGCAAACTATTTTAGCGCTTTTAATTCAAATCGGTGGTCTGGGCGTTTCTACTATCGGCGCTGGCATAATCCTTGCCGTTGGCAAAAAAATTAATCTTAAAGGCATAAACGTTATAAAAGAAGGTTCTAACCTTAACTCAAGAAAAGGCCTAAAAAAGTTTATAAGAGATATTTTTATTACTACGCTCATTATTGAACTAGTTGGTGCTATCCTTTCTTTTTTCGTGTTTATACAGGATATGGACTTTTTATCAGCTCTAGGTGTTAGCGTTTTCCACAGTATTGCCTCTTTTAATAACTCTGGCTTTGATATTTTGGGTGGTATTAACCCTAATTTAAAGGGCACAAGTTTAATTTCTTATCAAAACAACGTGTTCCTTAACCTTACGACTAGTGGGCTTATTATCTTGGGTGGCATAGGCTTTTTGGTAATTAGAGACTTGCTTAACAATAAGTTTAAGTGGAAAAAACTTTCTATGCACACTAAAGTCGTTTTAGTAATGTCGGCAATTTTACTTATAGCCGGAACTTTGCTTTTGAAACTCTCTGAAGGAGATAATCTTTCGTGGTTAGGCGCATTTTTCTTTAGCGTTTCGGCAAGAACGGCGGGTTTTTCAACCTACTCGTTAAACGCTTTTTCTTATGCTGGGCTTTTGGTTTTAATTGTTTTAATGTTTATAGGCGCATCGTCAGGCTCAACGGGTGGTGGAATAAAAACGACAACCTTTTTTGCTTTGCTCCAAGGCATAAAATCTTCTGCAACAAATAAAAGCGAAAAAGCCTTTCACTATTCAATGCCAAAAGATGCTTTCAAAAAAGCCTCTGTAATAACTGTATTAGGCATCTTTATCGTGCTTTCGGCAACGCTTATAATGAGTATGCTAGAACCACACTTAAGGCTAATTGACGTGCTTTTTGAAACGACTAGTGCTTTTGGCACGGTTGGGCTTTCAACGGGCATAACGAGTGGGCTGTCAGTCGGCAGTAAACTTATTTCAATTTTTTCTATGTACGTAGGAAGATTAGGCCCGCTTACAATCGCTTCGCTTTGGAATTTTTCTAATAGAGAAACCTTTTCTTATCCACAAGGCAACATCTCTATCGGTTAATATAAAACTTATAAAATTTATACAGGTATATTATGAAAAACAAAAAAATGATTTATGGAATTATAGGACTAGGCAGGTTTGGAACGGCGCTTGCCCACAAACTTGCGAATATGGGCGCTGAAATCTTGGTCGTTGATAAAGACGAAGCAAAAGTTTCAGCTTTGCGTGAAATTACTGAAAACGCTTTTATTTCAAACAACTTAGATAAAAAAGCTCTTTCAGATATGGGCTTTTCTAATTGTGACGTGGTTATTGTGTGCATAGCAGGGGCTATCGACGTTTCAATTCTGACGGTTATGAAACTCCAAAGTATTGGCGTAAAACGAATTATTGCTAAGGCTAACAGCACCGAACACGGCGAAGTTTTAACTAAGCTTGGCGCTGAAATAGTATATCCTGAACAAGATATGGCTCTTCGTCTTGCAAATCGACTTGAAATGGGGCAGGGGCTTGACTTTATCGAGCTTAGTGATTCTGTTAAGGTTGCTAAATTTAACATTCCAGCTGAATTTGTTGGAAAATCTATTTTGGAAGTTAATTTAAGAGAAAAGTTTGGCTTAAACATTATTGCTATTGAAAATAACGGCGCTGTTGTTGACACTATTCGCCCTAATTACATTTTTGTTAATGAAGACGTTTTATATCTTTGTGGTAGCAAAAAAGCCATCTCTGCTATTTCAGACTGGCTTGCAGGCAAATAACCCTAAATTTTAAAACTTAAACGGCACGAATTTTCGTGCCGTTTTTTTAGTTAAATTTTTTCTTATCCAAATATTTTTGCTAAAATTTCTTTCTTTTCTATAACGCCAACGGTTTTATTTATAACTTGTCCGTCCTTAAAATAGAAAATAGTTGGGATAACTTCAACCTTATATTCCATAGCAAGTGCCATCTCTTCATCGACGTTTGCTTTTGCGACTTTTATCTTTCCAGCAAACTCACTTGCAATTTCAGATAAAATTGGCGCAATCATTTTGCAAGGGCCACACCAAGTCGCCCAAAAATCCACGATTACAGGAATATCGCTTTTTAAAACTTCTTGTTCGAAATTTTGTTTTGTTAATATAACTTCCATAATTAATTCTCCTTTTCTTTAGATTTGTAATAGAGCCTGCAATGGCAAAACCCTTCAAAATCTGGGTCGGCAATCTGCTCTTTAAATTCTGTGCACATACATTTATAATCTTCGGTGCGGTTAAGCCTGCAAGGGCAATATCCACCCGTTCTTTTTAAGCCTTCTTTAATCATCTCAACAACTTGTTTATCAGGGTTTAACTTAACGCTCATTTTCTTTCTCTCTTTTTTTATTATTTTATCATATTTATATGCATAAAATCAAGTCGATTTTATGTTTTTATAAAAGAAAACCACTCTACACTTATTGTGGAGTGGTTTATTTGTTTTTATTCGCTTAAGCCGTTATTCCAAAAATTTCCATAATCGTCTTCTTTTGACTTTCTTCTACTTGTTCAAGCGCTGTTTTAAAATGTTCCTCACTTTCGCCATTCATATCTATAAGCGTTCCGCTTGAAATCATTGGTTGTATGATGCTCCAGTTATCAACTATGCCATCTACAACGTTCTTTGCTTCTTCTAAAGTCACACGGCCATTTTCATAATAATTTCCTAAGCTGGTAAACGTCTTTCCAAGAGAAGAAAAATCTACCTCATCAAGGTTAATGTTAAGTCCTTCGCCTTCACCAGAACCAAATTTTTCAACTATTATTTTTAAAAGCTCTTTTGCTTGTTCTTTCATACTGTCGATATTTTCACCAACTTCTGAAAGGGTTGAACCAGCAGTTTTTAGCAAATCTTCTTTGTCCTTGTCGGTTGCCGTGCCACTCTTTATTGAGTCAATTCCTTTATTTATCTCGTTTGTTGATGCCATAACGCCAGCCATACTTATCGTCATATCGCAAGCGTCGTTAAAGTTTAACGCTATGTCTTTTGTGACTTGAACGGTTGTAATCATATCGAAATACCAGCCACCGATTGTGCCAAACATCTTGCTAAAATCAGAGTTAACGTATTCGCTTAATCCTAATCCTTCAGGTATGGCTAAAGAAAAACCTTTATTTGCGTTTGGGTTTTGCCCTGCTTGTTCACCAGCTCCACCGCCTTGATCTGCAGGCATTTCTATTTTTACTTGAGAGAGCCTGTCAAGTTGAACTGCCAAACCATTCAATGGCACAAGCACTGCAAATGCTATAACAACGCCTTGAACCAAACCGATAAGTGCGCCCCAACCTCTTTTCCTATCAACTTCCGTCTTAATAAAAATTTTAAAGATAGGGTAGATAATTAACCAAGATATTAGTCTTAAAACAAAGAATATTATAAAGTAAACTAATACGTTAAGAACAACACCTGTCAAAACAAGCATAAACATTTGAAAGCCTTCTGGCTTTTCTTTAGTTAGTGATTGTAATAAATCTTTTGCAAGGTTTGTTTCCATCAAAAATTCTATCAATGGTGCACGCAAGAAAATTGCGCCGGCAACACAGCCTAAGATTAAAACTAATCTTAAGATTGAACGATTGCGAGCTCTCTTAAAGCCGTAAAGCGTTCCAAAAACCAATGCGATTGCAGTAAGTGCAATCACTATAATCGATATTATTCCCATAATTTTTTCCTTTTTGTGTTTTTATGCTTAAAAGCACGTATATATTGTAATACTTTTTATTACTTTTTGCAAGTTTATATGCTTTATTTTATAAATTTCTTTATTACAAAACAAAAAAGTGGCAAAAATGCCACTTTTTTTCTTTTATTTGTCTTTTAAACTGTTTCCGAGATAAGTTCCAAAACTGATAGAAGTTTTTCTTTTTTGTTCGGCACTGCCAAACCTTTTTTCATTCTTATTAGAGCGTGACTTAAATCCGTTTGATTTTTTGCGAGAATCTCTTTTCTTTTTGAAGTTATTTCTGTCTTGTTTTCTTCCTGCGTTATATGGAGAAGAAAACTCGTCTAAATCGTTTGGAACTATAATCACGTATCTAGTTGGTTCTTTTCCATCACTCCTTGTCGTGCAGGTAGAGCTGTTTGCTAGAGCCGTGTGGATAATTCTTCTTTCATAAGGGCTCATTGGCTCTAAAACAACTTCTCTTCTCATCTCCGTTGCTTTTTGCTCTAACTTTTTAGCAAGAGAGATAAGTGTTTCTTCTCTTTTGTCCCTATAATTTTCGCAATCGACAACCACCTTTTTATATTCTTCCTTGCCGATATTCATACTTGCACCAGCGAGTGTTTGAATTGCGTCTAAAACTTCGCCACGATAACCGATTACGTTTGCTGAATCGCTTGAGTTAAGATTAATAATCGTGCTTCCGTCTTTTTCGTAAACTTCAGTTTCAACGTCAAAGTCCATAAATTTAGCAATTTCTTTTACAAATTCTTCTACTTTTTGATTGTCGTCTTGCTTTGGCTCAATTTCTACTTTTGCCAAAACTTTAATTTTTCCAAACAATCCTTTAACCGGCTCTTCAATAACTGTGATTATGGCATTTTCTCTTTCAACGTTCATTTCCTTTAAGCCGTTTTCTATTGCTTCTTCAACCGTTTTGCCTGTAAACTGCATTTTTTCCTCCTTTACACTTATTTTTTTAAGTGTAATTTTTTTATTTCTTTTTCTTTTTTTTGCTTACTTTTCCAGAAAGAAAATCACCGCCTGACTGATGAGCAAACTTGTCATCCTTAGGCTTTTGTGCTTTTTTTGGCTCTTCTTTCTTTTCTTCTTGTTTTTTAACGTAAATTCTGCCACGTACTTTTTGAGTTGGCTTATTTGCGTTTTGTTTTTTAAACTGTCTATCAACTATAAAGTTAATTCCATAAGTCGTTGCAATACTGACAATAGAACTCACAACAATATACACCGAAAATGCCGCCGTGTACATAAACGCAAAGATTGCCATCATAATAGGCATCATCCACTTCATAACTTTTTGTGTTTGCATGCCTTGTCCGTCAACCGTTTGAAGTTCCATTTGCGCTTTTTGTGCTTTTCCCATTACTATTTGCATAAATAATGAAGATAGGGCAGTGAGTGCAACTAAAATGAAATATCCGTTTGGTGCGTTCTTTTCATAATCAAGTTTTTCAATTAAACTCGCATAACCTGTCGCTTCAATGTTTGTGCCGTTATATCCGTGAGTTGATTTAAAGGTTGACCAGTTGCTTTCAATAGGGTGTGAAAGTGGGCTATCCGTCACCCAAATGTTTTTTACCCAAAGGAAAGATTGCTCTTCAGCCCTATAAGTTTCAGCAGACTTAGTTTGTCTAATATCTAAAATAAACTTTTCTGCCTTTTCTTGATTATCTTGTCCTTCTAAAAGGTCAAGCGCATCTTTGAAATTTTTTTCTCCATCAGCAGTCTTTATCTTTAAGAAATTGTTTTCTTTGTTTGCCAAAACATAATTTTCATCAGTTGCTTTATTTAATAAAACGTCAGCTCTTGGTGAAAAACTTTCTTTAAGCCATTGTCTTTCGCTGTCAATATTTCCTTGATAAAAACTTCTTTTATAAGTTATATAACTGTTTGTAGTTTCAATTTCTAACGTGTAGTATCCTGCGTTTGTATCAGGAATTGTTCTATAACTAATATAAAAATTTTCATTGAAATTATCTTCTGAATTTAAAATTCCATCACCATTTTCATCGGCAGAAATAATATCTTCACATTTTACAACAAGTTTACCGCCATTGTCTCTATAAATATATCTTTCTTCACTGTCAAGGTCAAAACCTGCATAAACAACGTTGTTATATGAAGTAGACATGTTGTAAAAATACTTTTGGTTTTGGAATTTAGAATAATCTGTAAACGCATTGATGGCAACGATAAAAATAACGAGCGTTATAATTGTTGGAAGGCAAGCCCCGAACATAGAATATCCGTTCTTTTTGTAAAGCGCCATCATTTTTTGATTATATAACTGCTTATTGTCAGCGTATTGTTCTTGCAATTTTTCAAGTTCTGGGCGCATTTCTTCCATTTTAAGTGAATTTTTGCGCATTGACGCTTTTGAAAAATAGTCAAAAGGAAGCGTTACAAGTTTTAGAATAACTGTAAATAAAATTACACCAAGGGCAACTGAAGAACAGCTTTTAACAAGCCAATATATAAGCTGAACTAACCAACTTCCTGCACCTGGCGCTGTAAAATTTAAAATTTCCATACTAATAAACCCATTTTAGCACGCTTTTTTTATCTGGTACTTTATCAAAACCACCTTTACACCAAGGCGTGCATCTTAAAATTCTTTTCATACCAAGAAAGCATCCTATTATGAAGCCGTGCTTTAAAATTGCTTCTAAAGTGTACTCTGAACAGGATGGTATATACATACAAGTTCCCTTAGAAAAATATTTCTGATAAAATCTTATCAGTTTTACGCCTATAAATTTTAGCATCTTAAATAATTCCACCTTTAGAAAGTAAATATTTCATATTTTCCTTAAAATTCTCAAGCGTATAACTTTCACATACTTTCGGTATAAAAACAAAAAAGAAGTCTTGCTTTAAAATAGGCACAAAACTTCTAAAAGATTCCCTTAAAAGCCGTTTAATTCTATTCCTAACTACGCTTTTTCCGTGTTTTTTTCCAACGGCATAACCAACTTTTATACTTTCTGCTGGCATATAAATAAGCGTTAAACTCGAACTAAACAGCCTTTTTCCTTTATTAAACGTTTTTTTGAAATCTTTTTCTTTTTTTAACCTAATATCACTTGGCATTATGCTGAAAGCTTATGGCGACCTTTATTACGGCGTCTCTTTAATACGTTTTTACCATTACGAGTCTTCATTCTTGCTCTGAATCCGTGAACCTTACTTCTTTGTCTCTTCTTAGGTTGATATGTTTGTTTCATAGTTTTATCTCCTTAAACATTTATTGCTTTGTTTTATTTTTTGCTAATATATTTTATATACTTTTTTTATTTTTGTCAATTGTTTATGCGTTAATTCTTACAGGAAGCACTAAATAAAGGAAGCTTTCGTTATTTACTGCCGTTATTATACAAGGGTCTATTGCAGAATTAAGCTTAATATTAATAAATTCATCACTTATTATCTTTAAGTATTCACTTACGTATTTGCCGTTAAACGCAATTTGTAAATCTTTTCCATCAAGCATAACGGTAATGTTTTCGTTTACTGCACCTATTTCTGATTTTGCAGAGATTGACATTGAATCTTCTTTAATATCAAACTTAATAACGTTATATCTATCGTTTCTTGCAACAATCGATGCTCTTTCAATACTTGTGAGTAATGCTTGTCTATTCACCGTTAAACAATTTTCAAACGAAGTTGGAAGAATATGATTATATTTAACAAATTCACCTTCAATAAGCCTACTCATAAGTGAAGTATTTTCAACTTCAACAAAAAGTGAGTTATTTTGAATATAAATCTTTAAGATATTATCTTCTTTATCTAAAAGTCTGATAATTTCGTTTAATGCTCTTGCAGGAATAACAGCTTTTATTGCTTGGTTAGATAAAACTTGTTTCTTAATAACTGCCATTCTAAATCCATCAAGCGCAACTGCCGTTAAAGTATTATCATTTATTTCAAATAAACAGCCTTTAAGAATTGGCCTAGAATCGTCTGCAGAACAAGAAAACGCCGTCTTTTCAACAATTTCTTTAAAATCTTTTTGTGTAAGCTCAAAAAATGTTGCTGTTTCATCTTTTTCTATTTTTGGGAAATTTTCTGCAGGGAATACTTGAAGTTCACTTTCAGAATCGGAATACTTTATTTGAAGCCCACCATCATAAAGCCTAGAAAGTTCTACTTGTTCTTTTTCAAGTTTTTTTGCAAAATCCACAAAATACTTGCCAACAACAACAGTTTCGCCTTCCATTAAAACGTCTGCTTTAATCTTTTTCTCAATTGTAAGTTCCATATCTGTTGCAAGAAGAGTAAGGGTATCACCTTTAGCAGTAATCTTTATACCTTCTAAAATAGGGTTTGCAGATTTTACACTAAGTGCTTTACTAACTTTTAACACTGCATCAGATAGGTCAAGACCATCACAAATAAGTTTCATAATTTATCTCCCAAAAATAAAGAAATTTTTTTATAATTATCCAAAATATAATATACTATTTTTTTCAAT
>JAZNBU010000035.1:0-6403 GCA_045587245.1 Christensenellaceae bacterium | reverse complement strand
TGTTGTAAAGCTGCGCTTTCTTTAGCCTTTTCTGTCACAGACGTGAACGTTGGAATTAATACTGCTGCAAGTATTGCAATTACTGCAATTACTATTACTAGTTCTACGATTGTAAAACCTTTTTTCATCTTTTTCATTTTTTTATTTCTCCATTTTTAGATTATTTATCCCCGTGAAAACCTCACGGGGACAGTTTGTTTTAATTAATTATTTGGTAATTTGACCAAGTTCAATTCTTCCAATCGCAAGAATATTACCATTAGCATCATATTGAACAACTTCAAGTCTAACAGCACCTGTTTGGAAATTTGCAGAACGATTTGTATACACCGTAAGAACACCATCTTCTATATTAACAGTATATCCGTTTTCATTTGCACCATTAACTATTCTAAGTTCTGTTATGCTTTCTAAAACTGTTACTGTTTCACCAGAAGAAACATTTTCCATAACAGCTAAGTTAATGAGCCCAGTAATGCCTGCATTATTAGGGTCTATTTCACCATCATCTTTATATGCTGTCAATTGAGGAGCAATGTTAATTGCAATACTTTGAACATTGTTAAATATTGTAGTTGTATAACCTTCTGCTGTTAACTCAATATTAACAACATTGAGTGTGGCACGATTAGCTTCGTTATCAGCGTATGCCTCACCGTTTTTAGTGATAACTCCACCACCAATGCCGAAAAACTCATCGCCTTCGTTAGCTTGAGCTGAATATACTGTTCCAGTATATTCACAATTATCATCAACATCTAAATAAGCTTGATAACCTGCACCAGGGAACGCATGGCCAACAAATCCACCAACACTTCCTTCTGTTGTAAAGATGTTAGCTGTAGATTTACAATTTACAAACTTAACTGTATAGTTCGCTCCACCTGCTTGACCTGTACCGAACCTATAAAAGCTTCCGAGATTGCTCGCGCCTTCGATATAACCAGTAATTTTAATGTTCTCAAATGTAGTTGTGCCCGCATTAACAACATTTTTAGCTAAAGCAGGAGCACCAGCTATATTAGCCACAAAATTTTTAACAACTATTGTTTCGTTGTTTGCATTGTACCCAATATTTTCGAAAAGTACAACATTGTTTATATTAATTAACTTAACGTTATTACCATCAAATGAGCCATGAAGATTAATCAAATTAATGTCACTACAATCTAAAGACTCAACACCGTAAGCTACTTGATAGTAAGCATAGTTTTCATAGTTTTCGCCAATGTTTTGCAATTGTTCAGCTGTTTCGATAATATAAGGTTTTTCAGATGTACCGAGACCACTAGCAAACAATTTAGCACCTACATCATTTGTTGTTGCAATTTCTGCAATATCAACTGTAGTACCAGCTACTTTAACTGTAATTTGCGCATCATCTACATCAGCATCTTTAGTTGTTTTACTAACTGTTGCTTGAGAATCGATATCAATATTAGCGCCATTGCCAGCAACGTGAAGTGCTTTAACTTCTGAATTGCCTTCAATAACTACGTGACCTTTTCCAACTTGCAAGTAATCAAGCCTACCGAATAAGTGATATGACTCTGTATAAACTTCCTCAATTATAACAGAACCACCTTCTTCGTTATAATGTATTATGTCTTTTGCATTTGGAGCATTGATTACGAGATTGCTGTTGTCTGTGGCAATACAAATACTTGTTGTTGTTGGAGATTCGATATCTTCATCACCAGTATAGTATGTAGAATATGTTTCATTAACAGTATCAGAAATAATCCAATATTCGTGGTCAGCTACGTTGTCATACGTTTTGCTGTTTGGGATATATTTGAATTCGCCATCATCTAAGTAAACGAAACAGTCGTTTTTGCTATCCCAAAGAATTTCGTTATCTGTTGCTGATGCGTTGATTTTGCCAACGTCATAACCATATTCTTTTGCAGCTTGCAATGCATCATACATTGTGTTGTGTTCGCCTAAATCACTAGCTAACGCTGAGTTTAAGTTGCGAACTAATTGTGTGTCCTTAGACTTGTTTGCTTTATCTACTACGTTAGAGAAAACTGGAATCAAAACAGCTGCTAAGATAGCAATAACTGCTATAACGATTACAAGTTCTACGATAGTAAAGCCTTTTTTCATCTTTTTCATTTTTTCTCCTTCTACAATATGCCAACAAGCGTAATTCTGCGTGTGCAACACGCAGAAGAGCCATGGCTCTTGTATAAAATTATTCCTAAAAATTTTTTTCTTTTTTGCTTTTGTTAATTATCATAAACAAATAACAAGTACGCCGATTAATACGACAAGTGCAACAAATCCACCAAAAATAGAGTATCCGATGACTGGTTTTACTGATTGTGTCCATTTAATACTCTTAACTTTTTGCCAACATGTTTTGAAAAAAGATTTTGTCTTTTCCCAACAGTTTTTGCAGAAAGCCTTGAAACCGCCTTTTTTTGCTTCAGCCATTATTGTTCTCCTTATTATTTATTTGCATTTTTTGTCTAAAATGGCAAAACCACCTTGACAATCCACTGCTTAGAGTTATTGTACGCTTTTTGTCGATATTTGTCAACTGTTTTTTGTAAATTTCCACATATTTACTAAATAATATTATAATAAAAGGGCAATTTAAACAAAGTTTTGCCGTCAAATTTCACTTTACTTATTAAAAAATTTCTTCTCTCTATATATATTACTGTTTATAACTGCATATTTTTAGCACTTTTGCTCATTTTTTTCACAACAAATTATTATATGATTTACAAATCATAATTGTTTTTTAATTTTTATATTAAAACAATAGAAAAAGACTATCTATTGACCTATGTTGTTCAATTAATAGTCTTGTGGTGGCGGGCTTTTCCCCTTGTTAAGGGGAGGGGCGAACATTGTTCGTCGAGGGGTTTGCCGTCCTCCGCTAGGAGATGGGCATTTCTTCTTGCTTTTTGCAAAGCAATTTACGGGACTCTCCAACTTGTGCTTTGCAAAAATCTTCGGTCACCGCTAAAAATATGCGGAGCAACGCATATTTTTTTAACGCTACTTCAAATCCCACTCATACTACTTTCAATAAAACAAAAACGGATAGGCTTTTACCTATCCGTTTTTGTTTGGTTGCACAAGCGCTAACTCAATTGAACTATTTTCGTATAAATGGTCAGTCGGCGTAATTTTAAGTTTTTAAACCGTAAACATAAAAGGCGAGAACGCCTCGCCTTTTATACTACTAAAAATTAGATATTATCAAATATAGAAGATTGTTCGCTTCTTGAAGTTCTAACGTTATATAAATCCGGATTTTTTTCATTAGCCCACAAAATAACGTTTGGCGCTAATTTTCTTAAACAAAATTTATAATAAACTTTCTTCATCGTAGGACGCAAAAGCTCGATGCAATTAAATAAATATTTTTCCCAATCTTGCCATTTATCTGCGTTTTTATAGTTGTTTATCTTGCCTATCTTGTAATGTTCGACAGAATCATCTTTTAAAGTTCTTTCAATGAGTTTCAAACTCTCACTCGGTTCAATAGTTGGCTCAAGACTTGCAAAAGTTTTTATTCCGTTTTCGTGTAAAGTTTTTAGCGTAAATAGCCTATCTTCTGGAAGCGAAGCATATGGTTCCCATTCTTTGCTTTTTTCTTTATCTAAAAACGTAAGAGTCGTGCCCACTGTTATTCTATCGCCAAAGGACTTAAAAATATCTAAATCTTTTAGCATTTTGCTCCCACCTTTAGATAGCACGGCAACGGGAACCTTATATTCGTTTAAAAGTTTTAAAACTTCTCTCGTAGTCTCGCTATTATCTGCGTTGTCGCAATAGACGTCACCAACGAAAGATATCAAAACTTGTTCAGTATAGACGTTCTTTTTTAGGTCTTTTTCTAAAAGCTTTAAAATATCCTTTCTCGGCTCGGGTTTGCCAAAATACTTATCTTCCGTGCGTTGAAGAGTATGCGGAGCATAACAATATTTGCATCTATGGCTACACCCTATGTAAATATTCAAGGCATACGGACTATATTCCCTTGCCATTCCAGTAGGCTTATAAATAACACTCATGTTGTTATTTTATCATAAAACTACAATGTTTTCAATTGAATAATTTAATTTTTAACAAAATATCCATAGTGTTTTAAAAAATTATCTCTAATTGAATAATAATAAACTTCTTCTATTCCATATTTTGCAAGAAACTCATAAAAGAACTCGATGGCTCTTGCATTAAAAAGAGAAGGCGCTTTATCATAAAAATCCTTGAAGTTAAACTCTTCTTTTGCAACGTTTTGAATTTTAGTAAATTCGTTGGTTATTGCAGTGTAAATAATTATTGTTCCTTTTTTAACGTCTTTTCTCGTCAATAATTTTTTATACAAATCAAACGCTATTCCATAACTATCACAGTCTATAACGTTATATTCAGATAGGTCTAAAGAATCAAAAACTTTTCTCGTATCAACGTTTAAGTTTTTTCCTTTATTTGTGGCAATATCTATGCCAAAATATTTATCCGTCTTAATATTGTTCCATAAAACGTTTCTCCCAGCAAATAAATCCATAACTTTTATGGTTTTTAATTTTTCAATAGCTTTTTTTCTAATAAAAATTTTATTGGGAATAGATTTGTTATCCGTTTTAGTTGGTTGTTGACTCAATTTCCACTCCTTCAATCTTTTTTAACTTTTCAATATAATAATTAATTACATTGTTTTGATTTATACCACAGCTAATTAAGTAATGCACTTTTTTTATTTGTTTTAAAATTCTTTTTTGAACCCTAACAATAGTTTCTAAATATTTCCCTACGTCAAGACCAAAATCTTTAAAATTGAACTCTTGCAATTTTCTTAATTGGTCATATAATATCCCGTCGTCAAAGCCTGTTTCTAGGTTAGTTGAATTGTGTGCAATTACATAAGCGCTTCGTTCCTTTTCAGATAAGTGATCTAATCTAACGCAAGGAAGTTTCTTAATTTCTAGAAGTTTTGCCGCTTCTATTCGACCGTTCCCTTCAAGAACAACGTTGTCTTCCCCAGCTATTCCTATAGGGTCGTTAAATCCAAATTCAATTATAGAGTTTGCTATATGCTTAATTTGTTCCTTAGTGTGAATTTTTGAATTTTCATCAAAATGTTTTAATTTTTCTATTTCTATATATTCGATTTTTAAGTCATCCATATTTACATCCATTTCGGTTTTCTTGCTTTTGGCGTTAATCTTAAATCTGTCAAAATTTTTTCTAATTGTTTGTTGCTATCTTGTAATATTTTATAGTGCTCGTTTTCTTTAACAACTATTTTAGGCGTTTTCCCGTCGCTACAAATCCCCGTTACTATTCTAACGTATTTTTCAGGATTTTCTTGCCAAGCTCTCCACGCATTATCTCTCATCGTTTTTAATTGTACGTATTGGATTAAAAGCTCCTTGTCTGCAATCGTTTTTTTATAACTTGTACTTTTTTGTAATATTTCTACTATTTCATCCCAAATAATTTTCTCTTCTTTAGACAAATATTCAGGTTCAATCAAACAATTTTCCTCTCTATCTTCCAAAGTTTTCTCCTTTATAATATATTAAAAGGCTGAAAGAATTTTCTTCTTTCGGGCTTTTTGTTTATAATATAACACGACTTTTTTAATAATCAACGGGTTTATGACAATAAAAAACAACCTAATCAAACTGTTTCGTTCAATTAGATTGTTATTGGTTGCACTGCTGGTGAACCAGCCGAACCGTAAAATTAAAAGCGTTAGAAATTTTCTAACGCTTTTACATAAAATCTCTTTTTTTATTTGTTCTTTATGTTGACGTCAAGTTGGTTAAAAGGAATTTCTATGCCTTCTTTATCAAATGCCGTTTTTACGGCTTCAGTGACGTCAAAATACACCGTCCAATAATCCTTATTTTTCGTCCATGCCCTTGCTGTTATATTTATACTAGAAGAACCATGCTCTTTCACTCTCACAAAAGGTTGTGGATCTTTCAAAACAAGTTCGTGTGCAACACATATGTCCGTTATAATTTGTTTTGCCTTTTCAAAATCATTACCATAACCGATTGAAAACATAAAATCAACACGTCTTAAATCTTTTTCCGAATAGTTAACTATTTCTGCGTTTGAGAGGGTTCCATTAGGAAGGTATATAACTTTATTATCGGGTGTTAAAAGTTTAGTATTAATTATATGAATATCAATTACTGTTCCTGAATAACCTAACGCCTCTATGTAATCATCAATCTTGAATGGCCTAGTTAAAATAATTAAAACACCGCCAGCAAGATTAGAAAGCGCACCATTTACCGCTAACCCTATGCCTACACCAAGTGCTGCTATTAATGCAGTCAATCCACTAGTGTCTATACCTAAGTACCCAATTAAGCAAATGATTACAACAATTTTAAGTCCTGTTTTTAGCACGTAAGCAAGAGTT
>JAZNBU010000034.1:0-3030 GCA_045587245.1 Christensenellaceae bacterium | reverse complement strand
GGGATTCGAACCCCCGTGCCTTTTGGGCAAACGGTTTTCAAGACCGCCTCGTTGTGACCGCTTCGATATTCCTGCGTATTAAATTGTGATTTTAGAAAGTGTTAGATATTACGTTAGATATGCGAGTTTTTGCATTTTTCGGAGTCCCGAAATAGTCAGTGTTTTCAAGGCTTCTCAGCTCATTTGCGACCGATTGACCGACAAATTTTCAAGATTTGCTTCATATTTCTCTGCATAAAAGATATTAAAATCGCATAGCATATTACAGAGTTGAATCGCAATTCGCTCATATATGATATCATATTTTTAAGTGAAAGTCAATATGGAATTGGAGTTTTTTTGAAAAAAGAATAAAAAGGTATTGACTTTTGTAATAATGAATGATATAATATAATGGCGATTAGGAAATCTAGGTCGTTGTATGCCGGAATGGCGGAATTGGCAGACGCCCGGGACTTAAAATCCCGTGAGATTAATTTCTCGTACCGGTTCGACCCCGGCTTCCGGCACCATTTATATCGCGGGATGGAGCAGTCTGGTAGCTCGTCGGGCTCATAACCCGAAGGTCGTGAGGTTCAAATCCCACTCCCGCAACCAAGTGATTTGACCGAAAGGATTATACTCTTTCGGTCAAATAAAATTTTACGGATAAATTATGAGGTGTGAAATGAACGGGCTACAAAGACTATTTATATTGTCCTTCTTTTATAATAGATATAAGAAAAAGTTTTACAAGAAAAATGGCAACTTGTTAATGAACAAACAACCTTTATCTTTTGCTCGGTGGTTTTTTCGTTTGCTTTTAAGGGTTTGGGGTGTTGTGCTTGCCGTTTTAATGGTGTTTACAATAGCATCAGCATTGATTAAATAAGGTTCATTGTTTGATTTGTAATTTTAAAAAAGGTGAGAAATTTCTTACCTTTTTTGTTTTATTGAAAGTAGTATGAGTGGTATTTGAAACAGCGTTAAAAAACAGTTTAGTAAACTGTTTTAGCGGTGACCGAAGATTTTTGCAAAGCATAAGTTGTAGAGTCCCGTAAATTGCTTTGCAAAAAGCAAGAAGAAATGCCCACTCCCGCAACCAAAACACGAAAAACAGCCTAAAAAAGGGCTGTTTTTTGCATTTTAAATGAAAAATAAAAGACTTTTTGTCCTCAATTTTGCCAAAAGTGTCAGAATTTAGTGTCAGAATTGGTTAATTTTAGTGTCAAAAAACGCTGTTTCAATAGTAAAATTTAGCCATTTCTTCAATCAAGAAGTCTTCCGACAAGCTTGTGTAGGTGTTTCCCAACGCCCCCAAAGAATGTCCCATAAAATAATTTATGGCGTGCATTGATAAAGCAATGGTTGACACAATGCCTTATTTAACCGACAGAAAAACAGTATTCAAAGAGGCGTTGTTTAAAAAAAGACAATATAAAACGAGCGAGTTTATAGAGGGCGATTATATTGATTTGGGACAAATAAGTGTCTCTGAAACTGGATATGGCTTGGCAACATTAAAAGTTGCAGCTAAACAAACAAACGAAGAGGGAGAAGGCTATGGGATAATAACAGAAGAAGGTCGCTTGTGTGTGTATGTTCATAAAAAAATAAACAATGGGACGGTCCCACCTATCTATTTCATGTTTAGAAACAATATTTAGTAGACAAAATGGCAAAAATTTTATATAATAAATTCAAAAAGGAGAATTAACATGACAAAGCATGATTTTTCGGGTTTTATCTCATTTATTTTAGGGCTTCTTATATTCGTCTATGTAATTGCGCTTATAGGTTTGTTTGTGTTTATGGTATTAAATGGAGGCTTTTATATAGGTATATTTATCGCAGTGTTAATCGGTGGGTTTATTTTTCTTCTCTTGCTAAGAATGATAGAAGAAATGTATGACACAATAACAAAACTGGAGGAAAAAGCCTCCCCAGAACAAAACGAAAACAACAATTAAATAAAACATTTAGGATTGAAAGGAACTTGCCAAAAGGCGGGTTCCTTTTTTATATCAAAAAATAAAAGGAGATTATTATGAAAATATTTTTATTGTGACTTTATTTATTTGATTTAGGTGTAAAAAGTGTTATACTATACGTAACGGCAAAAACAAGGTAAGAGTTATGAATTCAAATATATCGTTAAAGCTTTACAATTTAATTAAAACGGGCGTTATAAAATCTAACGCTCATTTTTGGAAGGCTTTTTATAACGAAGAAGTTATAAACACTTTCTCTTGTGACATAGAAACATTAAAACAAGAACTTGAAGAAAAAGGAATAAATATTATCAGCGTTTTTGATGATAATTTTCCTATCGCAGATGGTAAAGTAAAAAATAGTGAAAAGCCGTTTTTCTTTGCATATAAAGGCGATATAAGTTTACTTATAGATATTGATAAAAACATTGCAGTAATAGGTGTTTTAACGCCGACAAAAGAGATAACAGAAAGAGAACAAAAGGTTGTTAAAAGTCTGGTTGAAAAAAGTTTTAATGTAGTAAGTGGACTTGCAAAAGGTTGTGATACAGTTGCGCATAGAGAAAGTGTTAAAAATAATGCTAAGACTATAGCCTTTCTTCCTTCAACCATAGAAAATATTTATCCAAAGGAGAATATAGACTTAGCAAATAAAATTGTTAAGAACAACGGACTTATAATAACCGAATATGTAAACGAGTCTAAAAACAAATACGAAAGCGTTAAAAGATTTATTGAGCGTGATAGGTTGCAAGCATTATATTCTAAAGCCGTTGTTTTAATTGCAAGTTTTCGTAAAGGCGAAGGCGATAGTGGCTCTCGCCACGCTTTTGAAAAGGCAAAAGAATATAACAAAAAACGACTTGTTATGTTTAGAGAAAGCGATTCTAACGATTTAATTTTCGGGTTAAACAAAGAGTATGTTATACAAGGTGAAAAAGTTGTGTCGCAAAAAGCAATTGAGGAACTATAATTGGTTTACGTTGTAGATTTAGATGATACTTTGGTTTCAACGAAAAACCTAAATAACGATGCTTATAATTTTGCTTTAGAGAATAAC
>JAZNBU010000033.1:0-2404 GCA_045587245.1 Christensenellaceae bacterium | reverse complement strand
AATCGCAAAAAATAGTTTTGCAAAAAAACTATATTCAACCTATTTAAGTTATTTGCCAAAAGAAAAGGTGGCGTTTGACTTAAAGATGAACGTTGATGATAGGGGTAGTTTTACCGAATTATTAAAAACCGAAAAGTGTGGACAAGTTTCTATTAATATTTCAAAACCTGGCATTACAAAAGGTCAGCATTGGCATCATACAAAGTGGGAATTTTTTATAGTTGTTTCTGGCAAGGGCTTAATTCAACAAAGAAAAATTGGCACTGATGAAGTTTTGAATTTTGAAGTAAGTGGTGATAAGATTCAGGCAGTACATATGTTGCCGGGATATACGCACAACATTATCAATCTTTCAAAAACCGAAAATTTAGTAACGGTTATGTGGGCTAACGAACAGTTTGACAGTTCTCGCCCTGATACTTTTTTTGAAATTGTGGAATAGATTATAGTCAAGAGGTGGAAAAATGGACACTAAAATTAGATTAGATTATTCAGACGTTAAATTTAAAGATAATGGCAAGTTAAAACTTTTAATTATAGTTGGAACTAGACCAGAAATTATTCGTTTATCGGCAGTTATAACAAAATGCCGTCAATATTTTGATTGCATTTTGGCGCATACTGGTCAAAATTACGATTACAACTTAAACGGAGTGTTTTTTAAGGACTTAAAACTTGATAACCCTGAAGTATATATGGATGCCGTTGGCGATGACCTTGGTGCAACGGTGGGCAATATTATTAATTGCTCTTATAAACTAATGAATCAAATCAAGCCTGATGCACTTCTTATTTTAGGGGATACTAACTCTTGTCTTTCGGCAATATCTGCAAAGAGATTACATATTCCTATTTTCCATATGGAAGCAGGAAACAGATGCAAAGACGAATGTTTGCCAGAAGAAACCAATCGACGTATAGTTGATATTATTTCAGACGTTAACATGGCGTATTCTGAACACGCTCGTAGATATTTGGCTGAGTGTGGATTGCCTAAAGAAAGGACTTACGTGACGGGTTCGCCTATGGCAGAAGTATTAGGCAACAACCTTAAAGAAATTGAAAGTTCTGACGTTTTAGAAAGACTTAAACTAAAGAAAAAGAATTATATACTTTTATCTGCACATAGAGAAGAAAATATAGACACCGAGAAAAACTTTACAAGCCTTTTCACAGCTATTAATAAGCTAGCTGAAAAGTACGATATGCCTATAGTTTACAGCTGTCACCCACGCAGTAAAAAAAGACTTGAAGCAACCGGTTTTAAGTTGGATAAAAGAGTGGTATGCTTGCAACCATTAGGATTCCACGACTATAATAATTTGCAGATGAATGCTTTTGCAGTAGTTTCTGATAGTGGAACGTTGCCAGAAGAAAGTTCTTTCTTTACAAGCATTAAAAAACCTTTCCCTGCAGTATGCATCCGAACAAGCACCGAACGTCCTGAAGCGTTAGACAAGGCATGCTTTGTGCTTGCAGGCATTGATGAAAAACATCTTTTGCAAGCAGTTGAAATTGCTGTGGATTTAACAAATAATGATTGTCATGGAATTCCTGTTCCTGACTATATTGAAGAAAACGTTTCAACAAAGGTGGTAAAGATAATTCAGTCTTATACCGGCATTGTTGATAAAATGGTTTGGAGAAAATATTAAAATTTTCTTAAGAGGTAGGCAAAATGAATGTAGTAAGTATGATGTTTGAATTGTTGCGTTTCGACTTGTTCGAAACGGAACTTTGTGCTGACATAAAAAATGCTATTACATTAGACAATTTGCCTGACTTATATAAGCTTTCAAAAAAACATGATTTGGTGCATATAATTTCTGATGCGCTTGACAAAAATGGTTTGCTCGAAAACGAAAAGGCTAAAATAGCCTTTCTTCAAGAAAGAATTAAAGCTATTAGCCGAAGTGAAAGACAGCAATATGAACTTGATGAAATTTGCAAAGCGTTAGAAGAAGCAAAAATTTCTTTTGTGCCATTAAAGGGCAGTGTTATTAGAGCACTATATCCCCAACCATGGATGCGCACAAGTTGCGATATTGACATATTGGTAAAAGAAGACAGCTTGGAATCGACTGCTCAATATTTGTGCGATAAATTGGGGTATACTTGCAAATTTAAAAGGTCTATAAACGCATTGTCATTAAACGCACCTAGTGGCGTGCATTTAGAACTGCATTATGATTTAACAGAAGGCGATAGGTTTGGCAAAGAAGTTTTATCGCATATTTGGGATTACACCACCTTAAAAGAGGGTTATCAATATTGGTATTTACTAAATGACGACGCTTTTTACTTTTATCATATTGCACATATGGTTAAGCATTTTGAAAGTGGTGGATGTGGCGTTAGACCATTTTTAGATTTATGGTTTTTGGATAATCTTCCACAAGTTGAC
>JAZNBU010000032.1:0-21822 GCA_045587245.1 Christensenellaceae bacterium | reverse complement strand
AGTCCTATAATAGTTGCAAAAACTAGAAAACCTAAAAATCCTTCCATTTTATCCTCCGTATAAAAATAAAATTTTAATAACATAATTATATAGGACTTTTTCCTATATGTCAAGTTTTATATAGATATTTTTCCTATAATTTAAGTTGTTTTAGGGGGAAATTATGGATATTAAAAAGATTGTTGGTGAAAACTTAAAAATTGCTAGGAAAGCAAAAGGACTTACTCAAAAAGAACTTGCTAAAGAACTTAATAAATATCAATCAGATTATAGCGAATATGAAACGGGCAAGATAGAACTTGATTATGAAAAAATTGTTTATCTTTGCAATCGTTTAGATATCTCGCCTAATGACCTTTTTGGAATATATTAAAAACTTAAAAGCCACCGAAAACTCGGTGGCTTTTTTGTGCTTTTATGCTTTTAATATTATTATACGTTTTGATTATATTCAGCGATATATGGAAGGTTTCTGTATTTTTCATCACAATCAAGACCATAGCCTATTACGAAATAGTCTGGAATATCAAAAAGAACTATATCTGGCGTAAACTCTACAACCCTTCTTTCCTTTTTGTCAAGAAGTGTGACAACCGTTAGTGAAAGTGGGTTTCTTTTGCTTAGCATTTCATAAAGATATTTTAGCGTTCTGCCCGTATCGATAATATCTTCGGCAATAACAACGTGATAGTTAGAAACGTCTATATCAAGGTCCATAACGATATTAACTTTTCCTGATGACTCAGTGCCACTAAAATAACTCTTTGCGCACATAAACGCAACCTCGCAAGGTGCGTTTATTGCACGGCATAGGTCTGCCATAAACATAAAAGAACCTTTTAGTATTCCAACGAGAAGTATTGGTCTGCCATCGTAAAGTTTAGAAATTTTTTCGCCTGCTTTTTTAATTTCTTCTTGAATTTGCTCCTCTGAAACAAGTATTCTTCCTATTCTTTTTTCGTAATCTAGTTGCGATGCAAGTTTTTCCATTTTGCTTTTTCCTTTGTATAATATTGTTTATTAAAATATTTTATTTGCTTGATTTTCAAGGCAATCCCTACACTCAAGCAGTTGTTCCAGTTTATCATAATCAGAAGCGTATGCCTCAATTATCATAGCACCGTTAAAGCCAACGTCATTTAGCCTTAAAAACAAATCGTTAAAATCGGTTATGCCCTTTAATGGCAAACACATTTTTCCGTTTTGGTCAATATCCGATAAATGCACGGTGACAATATCACTTTTCATTTCATCAATAAACTCGGCGTATGATATTCCGCTTTGGCGTGCTTGTTTAATATCCAAGGTCGCTTTTAGCCCTTTTGTGCGCTTTTTAATTTCCTTAAAAAAGCCTATGTAGTTATAATATCCCCAATGCACGTTTTCATATGCTAAGGTTATATCATATTTTTTGGCACAGTCAATAACCCTCTGGGTTATTTCACCCACCCTATCATAGTTGATGGTAAATGGGGTTTTTTTGAACCTTGCGCCACCATGAAAGGTATAATATTTGGCATTAAACAACTTTGCCGAACTCATTGTCATATCCAAAAGTTTAAAAGAATCTTCTTGCGCTCTTTGGTTTATGCTATATAGTTGTGGCTCAAACTGAGTGGTTAACACGTGCACCGAGTGAACGTCAATATCCCCTTTAACGTCAGCTAAAATTTTGCCAAACTCAACAGTATATTCGCAATAGCTTTCCAAAAACACTTCTGCACAAGGCACTTTATTTTGTGCCAAAAACTTTAGTGCGTCTTCGGTTGGCTTTCTATTAAACAGCGAAGCCGTTGATATACCTACCTTCATTTTAATTATACTTCAGGCTGAATTAACCCTAAATCTCCGTCATTTCTTTGGTATAAAACTTGAACAGCTTGACTCTTTGCCTCTAAGAAAACGTAAAAGTTATGACCCAAAAGTTCCATTTCTTCCATTGCCTCATCAACCGTCATAGGAACAAGCTTAAACTTTTTGTCTTTAACAATGCTCTTTTTTGGCATTTCTCTATCAGCAGTGTCAAAAACAGCAACTTCGTGGTAAGCACGAACTTTTTGGTGCTTATCAAATCTAGTGCGATACTTTCTTATTTGCCCTTCTATTTTAGGAAGGACAATATCTAAGTTGTCATAAAAATTATCGCTTGATGCAGTTGCACGAACAAATTTATTTGCATAGTCAAGCATAACTTCTGTTGTTAGTGCATTTGCCTGTCTTTTCAAACTAACTTTTACTTTTGCATCTTCTTCAAAATACTTGTCAAGCTTTGAGAGTTTTTGCTCGGTAATTTGTCTTAGTTTTTCGCTTAGTTCATAGTTTTTTGTTGTAATTTCAATTCTCATATTTTTCCCTCCTATATAATTATACCTTTTAGGAGGGCGTTTTTCCTTTTTTTAGGTTTATTTTTTTATAAAAATAAAATCTCCGTCATGAGTATCGATAACAACCTTACTTTTTGCCACAAGTTCACCTCTTAATATTTCTTCACTTAGCCTATCTTCTATATGGCGTTGGATAACCCTTTTTAGTGGTCTTGCACCGTAATTATCGTCATAGCCTTTGTCGGTGATTAAATCCATTGCAGAGTCTGTGATTTCCATTTCCACTTCCATAACTGCAAGGCGTTTTCTAAGCGACGCAAGTAAAATCTGAGCAATCTTTGCCGTGTCTTGTTTTTCAAGCTTGTGGAACACGATAATATCGTCTATTCTGTTTAAGAACTCAGGTCTAAACTTAGCTTTTAACGCTTCCATATACTTATCGCACATATTCTCATACTCGGCCGTTTTATTGCCTATAAAGCCAAGCGTTGCTTTTTGTTGAATCTCTGTTGCGCCCACGTTTGAAGTCATTATTATAATACAGTTCTTAAAGCTTACAACCCTGCCCTTGCTGTCAGTAAGTCTTCCTTCATCGATAAGCTGAAGCATAATATCAAACACGTCTGGGTGTGCCTTTTCTATTTCATCAAATAAAACAACCGAATATGGTCTTCTTCTAACCTTTTCAGTTAACTGACCAGCTTCATCAAAGCCGATATATCCTGGAGGAGCGCCAACCATCTTAGCGACAGAATGCTTTTCCATATATTCGCTCATATCAATTCTAATTATGTTATCTTCACTGCCAAAAACAGTTTCGGCAAGCGCTTTACATAGTTCGGTTTTACCAACGCCCGTTGGCCCAACGAAAATGAACGAGCCAACCGGTCTATTTGGGTCTTTTAAGCCTGCCCTTGCCCTTCTTATTGCATCAGAAACGGCACGGACTGCGTTTTCTTGACCGATTACCCTTTGGTGAAGGGTGCTTTCTAAGTCAAGAAGTTTTTGCGCTTCAGTCTCAGTGAGCTTTACAACAGGCACGCCCGTCCAATTACTAACGATTTTCGCTATATCGTCAGGGGTAATCATAAGTTTTTCACGGTTTACTGCCGACTTTGATGCCCTTGCACGAATTTCATCAAGTTCAGCATTTACCCTTTCGATATCCTTGTTTATTCTTATGGCTTTTTCTAAGTCGTCAAGTTTTTTAGCTTGATTTTTTTGTGCAATAAGTGCATTTAATTCGGCTTCCTTTTGCTTTGCTTCCATTGGCGAATTATAACTGTCAAGCCTTACTCTTGATGCGGCTTCGTCAATTAAATCTATAGCCTTATCTGGCAAAAATCTGTCGGTAATATATCTATCCGACAACGTGACTGCCGAGATTATCGCTTGGTCAGGAATACTAACCCCGTGATGAGATTCGTATTTATCCCTAAGCCCTTTTAAAATTTCAACCGTTTCTTCGGTAGTTGGGGCTTCAACCATAATGGTTTGGAAACGGCGCTCTAAAGCTGCGTCTTTTTCTATATATTTTCTATACTCGTCAATAGTGGTTGCGCCTATGGTTTGAAGCTCACCACGAGAAAGCATTGGTTTTAAGATATTGGCTGCGTCCATATTGCCTTCGCCCGTGCTACCTGCGCCCACGATAGTATGAATTTCATCGATAAAAAGCACGATATTGCCGTTTTGCTTAACAGTATCTATGGCCTTTTTAAGTCTTTCTTCAAAATCGCCACGGTATCTTGCGCCTGCAAGCATGCCTGCAAGGTCTAAAGAAAAGACAATTTTATCAGCCAAAATTTCTGGAACGTTGCCTTTAACTATTGCTTGCGCCAAGCCTTCAATGACTGCGCTTTTACCAACGCCCGGCTCACCGATAAGAAGCGGGTTATTTTTTGTTCTTCTTGATAAAATTTGAATTACCCTGTCGATTTCTTCTTTTCTGCCGATAACAGGGTCTAACTTGCCCTCTAAAGCAAGCTTATTAAAGTTAGTGCCAAATTTAGCAAGCTCACCCAAATCGTCTTGGTTGTTTGGGTTTGCCCCTGCATACATTTTTTCTCTATTAATTGCATTTGCATTCCTTATAGAATCGCCGTATTCAGGTTGACTTTGCTCATCTATTTCTTCTTTAACGTCTATAAAAATTGAAGACGCAAGTTCATCGGCCATCTTTTCATCATCTACTTTTAAATGGCGCAAAATGCTAACTGCCAAGCTATCCGTTTGCATTAAAAGTGCAAGCAAAAGATGTTCAGTTCCAACGTATCCAGCACGTGCCTTTAAGGAAATTTGCGTTGCGTTTTCAAAAAGGCGCTTTGTCCTTGGTGTGAACATATTGCCTGGAATAATATAGTCTTTTTGAATAGTCCTTTTATAATAGGTTAAATATCTATCGATATCAACGCCAGCTTCTCTTAAAATAGCAGACGCCCTTCCGTCCGTGACCGAAAGAAGCCCAAACAAAATATGCTCGCTACCAATATACATACAACTCGTTTTTTTAGCAAGTGCCGTTGCCATATCTATAACTTGGTTTACGTTTCTTGAAAATGCTTCGTAATACATATCTACCCCTTCATTTTAATTAATGCTCTGCCAACAATCTCAGCCCTAAACAAATCTCTGTTTTGCTGAGAAAGTTTCTTCCCGTGTGCCTCGCACAAGCTTGCTGGGCGAACCTTTACAATCAAGTCGTCAATTTCGGTTATGTTAGGAATTTCTATCATTCCAAGCATTGCCCCAAGCTTAACTCTGGATATATGAGCTAAAAACTCGCTATAACTAAGAACTATTGAATTAGTCAGCACACCGAACGATTTATGTGCCTTATCCATAACGGACAGTTCGTTCCTAACGTAAAGTTTTTGCATCTCATCACGCTCTGCCTTGCAAATCTGCAAAACCGTTTGCTCGACCTGAGATAAAATCTCTTCTTCGCTTACCCCTAAAGTCACTTCGTTGCTTATTTGGTACATAAATCCTTCGGCTTCGCTACCTTCGCCGTAAAGCCCACGAACAGTTAAGCCGAGTTTATTGGCTTCGCTTATAAGTGCACCAATCTTGCCACTTTCGGTAAGCGCTGGCAAAAACATCAACACCGATGCACGCATGCCCGTCCCTAAGTTTGTTGGACAAGCCGTTAAATACCCATACTTTTCATCAAAAGCTATTTCTAAGTTTTTTGCAATGTCGTTATCGACCTTACAAATGGTATCATAAGCTTCTTTTAGTCTTAGACCACGTACAAAGCATTGCTCTCTTATGTGGTCTTCTTCGTTTATCATAACCGATATGCTTTGGTCGGTATTAATTAAAACTGCACCAAACTCTCTGTTCTCTATTAGGTTTTGGCTTATTAAGTGCTTTTCTTTCATACTCTCAAGTTTTATATCTGACAAGTTGGAAACGTAAAACAAGTTAAAAGTGTCCGTTCTAACAAGCGCACGATTGACTTTTTTTACAATTTCTCTTGCCAAATTATAATCTTCGATATGAAAAGGATAGCCAGAGACGTTTCTTGCAAGCCTAATTCTTGTGGTTATTATGTTTCCTAAATAAAGGTCGGGATTATCGATAACCATATTACAAAATCCCCCTTTTCTTTAGCTCGTCTGAAATTTCTAAAATTTGCTCGGATAAAATCCTTATGTCTGAAAACCTGCCCTCTAAAGTTGCTTTTTCCTTTTCGCTAAGAAGCCACTTATATTCTGCAAGCATTTGTTTATCAATAGCGTTTAGGTTATATGGCGTTTTTCCCGTGTGAAAAGTCTTGCCTTGTATCTTATACAACGCCTCTACAATCTGCCTTTCAAATGCTTTATAACAATGCTCACAGCCAAGCATACCCGTTCTATAAAACTCGCTTAGCGCCCAGCCACAATTGTTGCAAATTTTATCTATCATAACGCCTTATTTTTTTATCGCATTATTTATTCTTAAAGCGATTTTGCTAGTTCCTTTATATATTCTTTAACGTCTTGTCCAATCTCTTGGCTCTTTAACGCCATTTCAACGTTTGCCTTAATATAGCCACATTTATCGCCAACGTCATATCTATCGTCGGTAATCGTGCTTGCCAAAAGTTTTCCATCTTTTGATAAGCTGTCTAATACGTCGGTTAAGTAAATCTCGTTGCCGTGTGGTTTGAGAGTTTTAAGCATTCCCATAACTTCGCCAGATAAAACGTATCTGCCAATGATAGCGTTATTTGAAAGAGCCTCATTTATTGATGGTTTTTCTAAAATAGCGTTAACCTTCATAATTCCATTTTCTTCGCTTTCAATGCCGATGTTGCCATACTTTGAAACGTCGTCACCAAAAACTTCCATAGTTGCAATAACGCTCTTTCCCGTGCTTTCATAAATATCAGCAAGCGCTTTAATGCAAGGTGTTTGACCTTGTTTTGCCACCAAAAGCTCATCGCCAAGAAGCAGTGCAAAAGGCTCGTCCTTAACAAAAGGTTCTGCGCACAAAATTGCACCAGCAAGTCCGTTTGCCTCGTGTTGAACGACAAACTTAACGTCAAACCTATGCGTGTCTTTAGCAATTTCATATAGTTTTTGCTTGCCGTCAGATAAAAGTCTTTTTTCTAAATCATCGCACTTTCCAAAATGCTTTTCAATAACTCCGCTATCTGGACTTACAACAATTACAATTTCTTCAATACCAACGCTTATAAGCTCTTCTGCTATATATTGAATGGTTGGCTTATCCAAAACCGAAAGCATTGGCTTTGGAACGGCTTTAGTGATAGGCAAAAACCTTGTGCCAAGACCCGCCGCCGGTATTATTGCTTTTTTTAATTTTTGCATAGTTTCCCCCTAAATATCTTCTATGAATTATTTAAAATTTTCTTTTTCTAAATTTTTAATTTTTTCAACCCTACGGATATGTCTAGCATCGTTAGAAAACTCAGTAAATAAAAATGCGTTAACAATTTCAATCATAAGTCCTGGGCCTATTACTCTTTCGCCAAAAGCGATAACGTTTGTATCGTTATGCTCTCTCGTTGCTTTTGCAGAGAAAACGTCGTGACAATGTGCACAGCGTATGCCTTTAATCTTGTTTGCAACAATGCTCATACCAATGCCCGTTCCACAAATTAAAATGCCTTTGTCAAACTCGCCCTTTGCAACAGCTTTGCATACAGGCTCAGCATAGTCGTTATAATCTACAGAAGTAGTTTCATAAGTGCCAAAATCTTTATATTCAATTCCTTTTTTATTTAGATAATCAATTAAAACGGGTTTTAAGTTAATTCCACCGTGGTCACAACCAATTGCAACTTTCATTTTTTTATTCTCCTTTTTGGTTTAAAATTTGTTCTAAAATTATATTACACGCATCTTCAATTTGATGCGACGTTTTTATATAAGTGTTTATATTTCCACCATAAGGGTCTAAAATGTTTTCTAGGCCTGTTATTTGGCTTATGCTATAAACGTTAAGATAATCGCTGAGCGCATTTTTATGGCTGTCCGTCATACAGATTACGGCGTGGCTTTTATAAATCATTTGTTCGGTAAGCCTTTTTGACTTAAAACCATAAGGTTTATACCCCATAAGTTTTAATGCCTCAAACGAGTTTTTGCTCATTTTTAAACCTTCCTCAGCCATAAGCCCAGCACTTGACACCTTTATGCCACTTATCCCAACGTTTTTTAGTTTAGTTTTTAATATTATTTCTGCCATAGGGCTTCTACAAGTGTTGCCCGTGCACACAAATAATATTCGTTTGTTTTTTACTCGCATGATTTTCTCATCCTATTCATTATGCCTAGATTAACGTTTTTTTCGTCTGGCATTGCTATAGCAATAATTATATCTGCTATTTTTTCCCCTTCTAAAAGCTTGTCGTATAAATTAGATGCTATCTGCTCTTCAGTTTCTCCAAGAAGCAATAAGTTCTTGCCCTTAAACTCATTTGCAAGTTTACTAGCACACATAATATATGCCTTCTTTCCTTGCCCTTCTTCTTTATGGTATCTTGACCTTGCTAAATCAAGCTCGCTTTCTTCATAAAGTGCAGTTTCGCACTTTGGGCGATAATGCTTATATTTTACGCCTGGTGAACGCACCTTGTCGCTTATCTTATGCTCGGCAATCTCGCACGCACCAACTTCTTTTTCTATCATCTCTTTGGTGATGAGCCCTGCCCTTAAAATCCTAGGAACTTTTTCGGTGCAGTCTAAAACCGTGCTTTCAATTCCACCACTGCACTTGCCACCGTCTAAAATCATAGACAATTTGCCATTTAAATCGTTATAAACGTGCATAGCTGTCACAGGGCTTGTATGCTTTGATAGGTTGGCACTAGGCGCAACGACGGGCTTATCAAGTGCTTTCAAAAGTTTTTGACAGCCTTCGTGCGAAGGAAATCTTATTGCCAAAGTTTCGCCACCAGCAACTGCTTCTTTGCACACCACGCCTTTACTTCTAAACACCATGGTTAGTGGCCCTGGAGTAAACGCCTTGATAAGCTTAAAAACGTAGTCTTGGTCGATATACACTAGCTTTGTGATGTCATAGTCCTTATGCACGTGCGCTATAAGTGGATTATCGCTTGGGCGACCTTTTATTTCAAATATTTTTTTAACGGCTATGCTATCAGTTCCAACAGCACCGAGACCATACACTGTTTCGGTTGGAATTGCAACTACTTCTGATGAGTTTAATAACTTAACTGCTTGTTCTATAGTTTGCTCGTTAACTTTATAAATGGTTGTTTGCATATTAAAAAATCTCGTCGTCAACCGATTTTATTATAGCGCCGTCATCAAATGGCACGTCATCATCGCTTGGCATAGGGCTTTCATCTGGAAGTGGCTCATATCCGCTAACGCTAACCTTTGATTGTGGCTTTTCTTGATTATCATCGTCAATCTCGCCCGTTTCTTCATCTAAATTCAAGAACTTTGTGCACTCGCCCTTAAAGTACAGCTTAACCAAACCCGTAGGGCCGTTTCTATGCTTAGAAACAAGTATTTCGGCAACGTTCTTTTGGACCTTACCTTCGGCAATTTCCTTTTCTGTTGCGTTTACGTCTGGTCTATGAATAAACATAACTATATCAGCGTCTTGTTCGATTGCACCAGATTCTCTTAAGTCTGAAAGTTGAGGTCTTCCTTTTCTTGTCTCTACTAAACGAGAGAGTTGTGAAAGAGCTAAAACAGGCACGTCAACTTCTTTGGCTAAAAGCTTTAATCCCCTTGAGATTTCCGAAATTTCTTGTTGACGGTTATCGCTTTTTGAACTCTTTTCAGTTGACATAAGCTGGATATAGTCAATCATAACTAAGTCCAAGCCGTGTCTTGCTTTTATTCTTCTACACTTTGACAAAACTTGTTGTGGTGTGATAGCTGCAGTATCGTCAATAAAGATTTTTGCTGAATTTAACACTTCTTTTGCCTTTGCTATTTTAAGCCACTCAGACTTATCCATCTTGCCTTTTAATGCGTGTTCCATAGAAACGCCTGCAACCGAGCAGAGCATTCTTTGAACAAGTTGTTCTCTGCCCATTTCAAGCGAGAAAACTGCACAAGTATGACCTGAAAGTGCAATATTTTCAACAATGTTCATAGCAAAAGACGTTTTACCAACTGCAGGACGTGCAGCGAGTATCATAAGGTCGCTGTTATGCACGCCGTTAAGCAGGTTATCAAGCCCCTTGAATTTAGTTTTTATTCCCCTAAACTTAGACTTATCTTTACTAAGTTCGTCAAGCTTAAACATAACGTCTGGGAGCACGCTAGAGATTTTTACCATTTCTCTTGTGTCGGCTGTCGTTGATATATCGTAAACGGTTTTTTCAGCAAACGAAAGTGCTTGAACTTGGTCTTGACTAGTTTGGCTTTCGCTTATTATTTCAGATGCGCCTTTAATAAGTCTTCTAAGCAAACTATCCCTTGAAACTATTGACAAATATCTTTGGTAGTTTGCAGATGATGGCACAACGTTAGTAAGCTCTGCAATATATGTGATTCCACCTGCGCTAGAAAGCGTGCCAAGCTTTTCCAACGTGTCGGTAAGCGTGACCAAATCGACAGGCAAATTATTCTTTATTATCTCAAGCATGGCAGAATAAATAAGCTTGTGTGATTCAGAATAAAAGTCCTCTGCTTTTAGGTTTGCCGAGATTTCAACTTGAACTTTAGTGTCAAGCAATAAACAGCCAAGAAGTGCTTGCTCCGCTTCTAAATTGTGTGGCATATCCCCCATCACTTTTTTCTCAAGTGCTTTTATTTTAGTTTTTAAATCTTTTGTTCTTTCTGCCATAACTTTTTCTCCTTATATTAAAAAGTTGCTTTTATGTTATAAACTTATAAACTCGTCTAACGTGTCGCTAAACACCTTAAACGCTTTTTCAAACGGTTTTTTTGTGTATAGGTCAACCCCTGCAATTTTAAGAAGTTCAACAGGCGAATCGCTTCCCCCAGAAGATAAAAACTTAAAATAATCTTCCTTTGCACCCTTTTCACCACTTAAAATCCTGTCACAAATAGCAAGTGCACTGATTATGCCCGTTGCATACTTATATACGTAAAAGGCCCTATAAAAATGTGGAATTCTCGCCCACTCGTATTTGATGTTGCCTTGACTTATAACAGAGCGACCGTAGTATTTTTTGTTTAAGTCAAGATAAATCTCGCTTAAATTGTCTTTTGTTAGTGGCTGACCACTTTCTACCATACCGTGAACCACTTGTTCAAACTCTGCAAACTGAGTTTGTCTAAATAGCGTTGTTCTAATCATCTCTAATAGATAAGAGAGTAGATATTTCCTTAACTTTTTATCCTTTTCTACGCTAAGAAGATGCCTTATCAGTAAAACTTCGTTTACCGTGCTTGCAACTTCAGCCACGAAAATTTTGTAGTCGGCTTTTGTATAGGCTTGATTTTTATTAGAGAAATACGAGTGCAAACTATGCCCCATTTCGTGCGCAATAGTAAACACGTCGTGCGTGGTCTTTTGATAGTTAAGCAAAACGTAAGGGTGCGTGTCATACACGCAAACGCTATATGCTCCACTTCTTTTTCCGTCACTTTCAAACACGTCTATCCAACGCTCGTCTTTTGCCTTTCTTAAAAGGTCTTGATAATCTGTGCCGAGTGGTGCTAAGCCCTTTATAACAAGCTCGTATGCATCTTCATAATCAAGCTTTAACTCAGCGCCTTCGATAACAGGCACGTACATATCGTACATATACATTTTCTTTAGCCCTAAAAGTTTTTTCTTTTGGGCGATATATTTATGAAGTTTTGGAAGCGCCTTGTTGGTTGAAGATATTAGGTTGTCATACACCTTTTTATCAACGTCTTCGCCAAAGAGCGCCCTTTCAAGTGCAGAATTATATTTTCTTGCCTTTGCATAGAAAACGTCTTTTTTTACACTTCCATAGTAAGTTGCTGATATTGTGTTAATAAGCGAGATATATGCACCGTAATATTTATCAAAAGCCTTTTTTCTAAGTTTTCTATCTTCGCCGTGCATAATAACGCCGTAAGTGCCGTGACTTAGTGGATAGCTTTTGTTGCCGTGCTTTAGCGTGCCGAGTGGAAGGTCGGCATTGTCAATCTTTGTAAAAATATCCCTAAAGCTTGCAAGCGCCTCACCACTAATAGCCAAAAGTTTTTCTTCATTTTCACTTAAAACGTGGGCTTTTTCTTTCAAAACGCCCTTTAGAAAATAATCGTATTCGACAAGGTCTTTATCTAAAATATACTCGTTTAGTATGCTTTCATCTAAAGCAGTTAGTTCTGGCATAATAAATGAAGTGCTAGAGCCAAACTTTGTGCCAAGCGCCATAATTTTTGATGACATTGAGTCGTACGTGGCGTTTTTAGTGTTTTCATCGTGCTTAAGCATAGCGTAAACACTGAGTTTATCAAAAACCCTGCTTAAACGCTCTTGCTCTTTCATACACTCTAAAAAAGCTTGTTTTTGACCTAACTTTCCACGATATTTATCAAAATCTATTTTTTGTGCCAAAGAGTCAAACTCATTTTGCCAAGCCTCGTCGTTAGTATAAATCTCTTCGGTTGCCCATCTATATTTATTATCCAAAACCATCTACCCCAATTAGTTTTTATTGCTATGTATAGGGGCAGGCATTCTTCCACCCCTGTTTATCATATCACTGCAACCATAAGGACTAACACCCATAATAGGTGCAGAGCCTAAAAGTCCACCAAACTCAACGAAGTCGCCTTCTTTTTTGTTTGGAACAGGGATAACCCTAACTGCCGTTGTTTTATTGTTAATCATACCGATAGCCGCCTCATCTGCAATAATGCCAGAAATTGTGCTAGCAGGCGTGTCCCCTGGGAGCGCAACCATATCGATACCAACGCTACATACGCAGGTCATTGCTTCTAACTTGTTTAAGCTAATTGCGCCACTCTTTGCAGCGTTTATCATACCTATATCTTCACTTACAGGAATAAACGCACCCGAAAGCCCACCAACGTTAGAGCTTGCCATAACACCACCCTTTTTAACAGCGTCGTTAAGCATTGCAAGTGCTGCCGTTGTGCCGTGTGCACCCACTTGCTCTAAGCCAATCTCTTCTAAAATGTGCGCAACGCTATCGCCCATAACAGGTGTTGGCGCTAAAGATAAGTCAACTATACCGAACTCTGCATTTAAGCGCTTTGACGCTTCTTTTGCAATAAGCTGACCAGCTCTAGTAATCTTAAACGCCGTCTTTTTAATAGTTTCAGCAACGTCGTCGATTGATGCGCCTTTCATGCTCTTTAATGCGTGATTTACAACGCCCGGACCTGACACGCCAACGTTTATAACCGTCTCCCCTTCGCCTATGCCATGGAAAGCCCCTGCCATAAACGGATTATCTTCAACAGCGTTGCAAAATACAACTAGTTTAGCACAGCCAAAGCCGTCTCTATCTTTTGTGCGCTCTGCAGTCTTTTTAACGATTTCGCCCATAAGACGCACGGCATCCATATTGATACCTGCCTTTGACGAGCCGACGTTTACCGAAGAACAAAGCCTGTCCGTTATCGCAAGCGCTTCAGGAATGCTTTCAATAAAAGATTTTTCATAACTCGTCATACCCTTATGAACAAGCGCAGAATATCCACCTAAAAAGTCGATTCCAACGCTTTTTGCAGCATCGTCTAGCGCTTTTGCAAGCACCGTTTCCTTACCACAAAAAGCCGAAGTTAAAAGGCTTGCTGGCGTGATTGAAACACGCTTGTTGATAATAGGTATGCCGTATTCAGCACCGAGCTCGCTTGCAACTTTAACGATATTTTCTGCTTTCTTGCAAATTCTATCGTAGCAAAGCTGAGCAGTTTGTTTTGCATCATCTCTTATGCAAGGCAAAAGCGATATGCCCATAGTGATTGTTCTAACGTCGAAGTGTTCTTTTTCAACCATATCTATGGTTTCTAAAATTTCCTTTCTATTAAGCATATTTAGTCCACCTTAAATTTTATGCATTGCGTTAAAGATATCTTCGTGTTGAACGTGAATAGATACGCCGATTTCTTTGCCGAGTTCAACCAAATTTGCTTGTAACTTTGCAAGTGGCAATTTTGATAAAGAAAGGTCACAAAGCATAAGCATTGTGAAGTTGTCTTGCATAAGTGTTTGGCTTATGTCTTCAATATTAACCACGTTTTCAGCGAGTGCCGTGCTTACCTTTGCGATAATGCCCGGCTTGTCCTTTCCAATAACTGTGACTATTGCTTTCATATTTAATTCTCCTTTATACTTGAATCATCTGGCAATATCTCATAACTAAACAAAACGTTGCCTTGTGTAATAAATTTTATTATTTGGTTTTCCTTAAAATCAGGGTAGGCTTTTTCATAAGGCACAAGCACCCTTCTTTCATAATATTCCTCTTTATATTTGTTCCACTCGATAAAGATAAGCGATTTAAAATCAACGCCGTCTTTCTCTCTGATATTATCGTTGTATTCAAGAAAACTTGCAACAAAAGTTTCTTTTAAGCCGTAAATCATATTAAACGACATTTTGTAATATCTATTTACACGCTTATAAATTATGCCTAGATAGATAAATGAAAAGATAACAAATACTACAGTCACTGCATAGTGAATAAATTTGACTTTTGTAATGTCATCTGATTTATATGGCAACGTTCTAAACCATAGAAAAAAGCCTAAGCTGACAACTAAATAAACGCCTAGCACGATAAAATAACCAACCAAGACTTTCTTTCTTTGCTTTTTCGCATCGGTGAATTCTTCGTTAAAAAAGTAATTTGTCATATTTCTATTTGCTGTGGACAGAAGAAATTCTGCCCACGGCAATTCTCCTTATTATATATAATATATTTTTAAATAAATATTTTAATTTAAAGGCATATTTATATAATTGTATATTAACTGCGCATATTTGTCAATAAAAAAATAAAAATTTAACAATAAAATTGTCCTTTTTTTACAACTGTTTTTAATTTTTCCAGTCCTTTTTTCTCAATCCTAGATATGTAAGAGCGTGAAATTTTTAAAAATTTTGCAACTTCTCGTTGCGTATATGCTCTTTCTTCTTTAAGCCCATACCTTAAACACAAAACGGTATATTCTCTTTGCGATAGAAAACCTTTTATAAAACTTAAGAATTTTTCCCTTTCAATGCTCCTATCAACTTTCAAAAACACCGTGTCTTCCTTCTCGCAAAGTAGTTCCATAAGAGTAAGTTCGTTTCCATCTTTATCGCTTCCCACAGGGTCGGATAGATGCATGTCGTTTTTGTATTTTTTGTTTGAGCGAAGTAGCATTAAAATTTCGTTTTCAATGCACCGTGCAGTGTAGGTTGCAAGCTGTGTTCCTTTATTTTTTTCAAAGGTGTTTATGGCTTTAATAAGCCCTATGCTTCCCACAGAAATAAGGTCGTCAGTTTCTGCAGAGCCAGAATACTTTTTTACAACGTGCGCAACTAAGCGCATATTGTGGTTGATTAATTTGTCCTTTGCCTCTTTATCGCCCTTTTTTATTCTCTCAAGGCACTCGTCTTCTTCCTCCTGAGAAAGTGGTTTTGGAAAAGAACTTCCACTAATTATACTTCCTGCAAAAAAGGTTAATTTTCCCAGCACGTATAATATTGCATTAAAAAACATAAAACTCTCCTTTCATAACTTTTTATTCTTGTTTTTTGTGTTTTTATATATGCTTATGCTTTTACCTAGCCGTTTATAATTGACTGCAAGTCCTTATAAATTTTATTTTTTCTTGTCATAATCTCCTTTACTTTTGGTTAATTCGTGCTACACTTTCCTTAGCGTTTGGAAAAACTTAAAGGGGGCATTTTTGATGGCTTATAACTATTTAAGGTTTAATAATTTTTATTTAAGGCTTATAAGTATTCACGCACGTAAGTAATCATTTTTTGCACCCTAAAAAAGGTGAATTATGGATTATTTATTTTTACAAGATTTTTTGGTTTCTTATAGCCTACCAACGCTGGCTGTTGCAGGTATTTCTTGCATAGTCAGACTTTTGCTAGACAAGTTTTTTAGCAATTTACCCAAGGTGATTAAAAGTTATATTCCCTTTTTTTCAGCGATAATTTTTTACTTTGCTTACGATATGATTTTCGTCATAAATCAAGTGCTTTTTACTAAAAGCGCTTTTTATGGTGGCATCTTAAGTGGCTCGCTCTCGGCAATTTTTTATTCTACTATTTCTAAAATTTTTGGGGGCAAGACAATTGGTGCTACAAATGCAACTTTACTTCTTATCGAAGGGATACTAAACGGATACGTCGCTCAAGACCTATTAACCAAAACGGCTCTTGAAATTGAAAAAGTGCTGTCAGTAGAAGACGGCACTATCTTAGAACAGCAAGTAATCGATACGCTTACTTATAACTGCACTGAACTTTCAAGTTCAGAGATTGTTCATTTGGCAAGACTTATTCTCGGTGCGGTGAAGACCATTAAAAAAACTTAAAGATAAAGGGGGATATCCCCCCTTTTTTCTTTTGTTTACATAAAAAGTCGTTTTGAGCAAAAACTACTCGTATGCAAATATCAAAAAATCTTGATGAAAACACCAAAAAATTAAAGCAAGAATTAGTGAGCGACGACATAACTTTTTTAAGTGTAAAACTTAACCAAACAGATGGAGTTTTAGTGTTTATAAACGACTTAGTCAATAAAGATGCGATTGGCGAACTTATTTTGCGTCCAATTTCGATTTGCAAGGAAAATCCTAGCGAAAAACAACTTTTTGAAATGTTTTTAAGCCCTGAAAAAAAACAGATTTTCGAGATAGAAGTTCTTACCCAAGACCTGCTTCTCGGCAATGCTATTTTGCTGTGCAACGGCATAGGTATAGGGCTATCTTTTGGGCTAAAACACTTTGAAAAAAGGGCAATTACAGAGCCTCCAACTTCAACCGTTATAAAAGGGCCAAGAGAGGGTTTTGTTGAAAGTTTATCGGTAAATATCAGTATGATGAGGAGGAAATTAAAGTCAACAAAACTCATTTTTGAAAACCTTACAATCGGCGAATATTCTGGGACGCCAATATCCATTTGCTACGTTAAGGGAATTGCGAGAAAAAGCCTAATTGAGCAGGTCAAAAAACGTCTAAACAAGATTAAAATTGATGCCGTGCTGGACTCGTCTTATATCTCTAAATTTTTAAACGAGCATAAATTTTCACTTTTTAAACAAATCGGAAACACTGAAAAACCCGATATTTTGGCTGGAAAAATCTTAGAAGGCAGAGTGGCAATTTTTGTTGACGGCTCGCCTATTGCCTTGACCGTTCCATACCTTTTAATAGAAGATTTTCAAAGCGCAAGCGACTATTACAACTCGTCGTATAGTGCAACGGTTGCTAGATACATTAGGATTATTTCGGTGGCTATTGCCTTATTTTTACCAGCACTATTCGTTGCGGCAGAACTGTTCCATCTCCAGCTTATTCCCCTATCCTTTTTGCTAACCATAGTAAACAGCATAAAGGGCATACCACTTTCGCCGAGCTACGAGATGTTTTTTACACTTTTGATTTTTGAAATTTTAAACGAAGCAAGCGTCAGAATGCCCAAATACGTGGGTATGGTGGTTTCTATCGTAGGTGGGTTAGTTCTTGGCGAAACAGCCGTTAATGCGGGCATCATCTCTGCGCCAACGCTTATGATAATTGCACTTTCTGGAATATGCCTATACACCGTGCCCGAACTAGAGCAGACTTTTTCGGTGCTTAGAATTGTGTGTTTGATTGTTGCAGGGACTTTGGGGGCATATGGAATTTTAATATTTGTGGCGCTTTTATGCGTTTATTTAATATCTTTTGAAAGTTATCAGACCCCACTTCTTGCGCCTTTTTCACCACTAATATTAAAGGATATGAAAGATTGTATTTATAAGGGTTTTTTACAAGAATTTGAATATAGACCCCAATCACTAAAAAATAAAAATAAAAGAAGAATTAAAAAGGAAAAGTAATATGTATCAATTAAAAACAAGACAAATTTGCTTTTTTATAATAGCTTTTTTGCCTATAACTAAATTTTTCAGTCTGCCAAGCCTAATTGCAAAACAAGCTGGCGAAGATTTGTGGATTTCAGTTTTAATTTCACTTGCGATAGACTTTATAACACTTATTCCAATAGTTTTGGTTTGCAAAAAAACTGACAAGACATTTTTTGAGATTATAGAAGACGTCTTTGGAAAAAACGGTGCTAAAATAATTGCTTTTTTGTATGTGATTTATTTTATGGCAAAGGCAATTTTGCCACTAAACGAGCAAAAGGACTACGTTGAGTTTACCCTTTACACACTAACCCCTAACGTATTTTATTTTTTGCCACTTTTTTTGCTCGCTTTATATATGTGTTTTAAAAGGCTCAGAATGCTTGGAAGACTTGCTGATATTTTGTGGCTGGTGACTATAAACGGCTTTTTAACGTTAGTTTTTTTATCACTGCCTAACGCAGATTTTTCTTCAATACTACCCATAGGCGCAAGCGGAATAACAAACATCCTTCGTGGCAGTTTAACGTGCTTTAATTGGTTTGGAGATAGTGTGTTTATAATGCTACTTATAGGCACTTTTAAGTGGGAGAAAAAGAGCGCACTAAAAATCTTTTTGTCATTTCTTATCGGCGCTATAATGGTCCTTTCGTTTATGATTATTTTTTATTCGATTTTTACTTCGATTGCGTTTAGACAAAGGTTTGCACTAACCGAAATATCTAAATACACCACGGTCATTAACAACCTTGGTAGGTTTGACTACATTGGTATTTTTATGATTTTATTTTCTAATATGTTTGCTTTGTGCCTTCCCCTTTATTTTTCAAGCAAACTGCTAGACTATATATTTTCTATAAAAAAACTTTGGATTTCACCCGTTATCGTGGTTTTTGTTCAACTTTTTATTACCCTTTTCTTTTACGAATATTTTGTTAGTATTGAGGCTTTTATGACCACACATTTTGTTTTTTATTTTTTAGCGCTGGGGAATATACTCCCTATCATTATTACTTTAATAACCCTAAGGAGAACTAAGTATGAGATTAAAAAGAGCTAAATTTGTGCTTTTAAGCGTGTTTATTTTACTCACCTTTTTCTTTTCAAACAACTTTGGGCTAATAGACGTGGAAAAAACTTCGATAATAACGGCAATTGCCATTGATTTTGAGCAAGATGAATTTATTTTAACAGCGCAAGTTGCTGTTCCCGAAGCCACAGACACCAACACCGAAAATCAAAAAGCACAGCTTAGTGGCAAGGGAAAAACCGTTGGCGAAGCCTTAAAAGATTTAGGCGACACTTCGGGCTGGTTCCCTAAACTAGCATTTTGTAACCTTATTATTTTGGGAAATGAACTTAAAAATGAAAACGTTGTAAAACTACTAGACTATTTTGCAAAAACGTTAAGGCTTCAAGACTCGGCATTAGTCGCTTTTGCTGAGAAAACTGCAAAGGAAATTTTGTCTTTATCCACCCCACTTGACAACATTTCGTCTTTTGCCGTGCAAAAAATTTTATTAAAAGCCCCTCAGTTTGGTGGCGACGTTGCCCCAACCGACATCAAGACCTTTGTGTCTGGGTATTATTCAAACAATAAGTCTGGATATATGCCTTTAATAAAAGTGATAAGCGCTGATAACGGAAGTGGCGATGAAGGTCAAAAAAGCGACAACAGTTCTTTAGGTGGCAAAAGCAGTGGTTCTCTTGGTGGTGGGGACCAAAAAAGTCAGGGTGCAAACACCCAGTCTAACAACTTATTCGACGCTCGTTCAACGGCGCTGTTTTTTGGGGGCAAATTTGTTGGGGAGCTTTCACCAGAGCAAACTTTAACCTTTAACGCCTTTAATAAAAGTATTAGTGGAACGAGCATAGCTATTGACGACGTGCAAATCAACGGCAAATCATATAACTTCTTGCTGTCCGTTATGAACGATAGCCACTCTATGAAAGTAAAAGCAACCGACACAAACATTGAATTAGAGTTTTGCTTAAATTTATTTTGTAAGGTAGGAGACGTTTTTGCCGTTGACAGCGAAGACTCTCTATCCTCTAACACGCCACTTCCACAGCCGTTAATTGAAAAGACCGAAAAAATGATAACTGACGGCGTTATTAGTTTAGTAAATAAGTCTGTTGATTCAGGGTGCGATTTTTTTAGAATAAAAGAAAAGCTGTATCGCTATAACTATAGCAAATACAGCCAATATAAAGACAATTTTTTATCAAAATTAAAGGTTAAAATAAACGCTAACGTTCGTGGGCAAAGATAGAATTTTTCTATTTTTGCCTTTTTGTTTTTTAAAGTTTCAATTACTGCTCAAAAATTTTATCCACAATTTCCTTAGCGCTTGCGCCACTTATAAAGTCGCCTATGCTAGAAAAAGCCACAAGGAAGTCGGTTTTAGTAAACTTTATGCCGTTTAATGACTTAGAAAACTCAGCTATAGGCTTTTTCTCAAAGAAGTCGCCAAACACCATAGCATCGCCAACTACGCCGTTTTTAGTGGAAAAATTAAGCGTGAAAATACCAAACTCAAACTTATCGGTAAACGAATTAGTTCCTACAGGCGAGCGACCTATATTCCACTCATATTTAGAGTATTTTTCTTCCACTAGTTTGTTTATAGCCATTAAATCTTCATTTGTAAACTCATATGACGTGCAAGTTTTTATAAACTCCTTTTGTAGCCCGTTTTTGAACTCATCAACGGTCATTTTGCTCTTTAAGTGGTCAATTACGTTTGTCACCCTTGCCCTAACCGACTTTATGCCCTTGCTTTGCATTTTTAATTTAGAAGGGTTTAAGCATTTTGAAAGTTCACTGCTGTCAGTATTAAATAAAATCGTGCCGTGATGCATAATTCTATCCTTATAAACAGTTTGAGCGTTGCCAGAAATCTTTTTATCATCAATAGTTATATCGTTTCTGCCACTGAACTTAGCGTTTACGCCTAGACTATTAAGATATTCAATTATAGGCGCAGTAAACTTTTTATAATGCTCTTCATTTTGGTTATATGGTGCGATAACGGTATAACAAATATTTCCTTTATCGTGATAAACAGTGCCACCACCGGTAAGCCTTCTAACCACCTTTACACCTGCATTTTCTGTATAGGCAAGGTTAACTTCTTCAATGGCGTTTTGGTTTGTTCCAACAATAACAGACCTGTCGTTTACCCAAAGATAAATATAAAAGTTATCCGTTTGTTTTAAGAGATATTCTTCCGATGCTAAATTGAAATAAGCATCAGTATTATCGTGAGTTATAAAATAAAATTTTGGCATATTTTTTCCTTTAATTTAAGGCTACAAAGCAAAATGCGATATAGCCTATATCAAAAAAAGGGGGTTTTAACCAACCCCCTTCCTTTTTAATTGTTTAGATTAAACACCCTTCTTAGCCTTTCTGAGTGCTTCAGCATCAGATGTATTAGTTGTGCTAATATGACCTTTAAGTGGTAAAATCTTGTCGTTAATGCAGTCGATAATCCATTCTGCTTGTGGGAAGAATTCAGCGTCGAATTCAAATGGAGGAGTAATCCAGTTCTTTGCGCCACAAACAACTGCTGGAGCATCGAGATAATCGAAGCAGAGTTCAGAAATGTTTCTAGCGAAGTCGTTAAGGATACTACCTCTTGCACAAGCGTCAGAAGCAAGGATAATTCTGCCTGTCTTTTTAACAGATTCAACAACCTTTTCGTAGTTGAATGGAACGATTGACCTTGCGTCGATAACTTCAGCTTCAACGCCGTATTTTTCAGAAAGAACTTTTGCAGCGTCCATTGCTCTATAGAGTGTTGCACCGATTGTGAGGATTGTCACGTCGCTACCAACTCTCTTGATATCTGGTTCGCCAAGTGGGATTTCATAATATCCTTCTGGAACGCCTTCTTTTCTGAATTCTTCACCCTTGTCATAAATTCTTTGGCTTTCAAAGAAGATAACAGGGTCTGTTCCGTTAAGTGCAGAGTTCATTAAACCCTTAGCATCATAAGGTGTTACAGGGAA
>JAZNBU010000031.1:0-10727 GCA_045587245.1 Christensenellaceae bacterium | reverse complement strand
TACATTATCGAAGTTAACGGATATAAGTTCAAAGTAGTAAACGGTCAACTTGGCATAAATCCAGTATCTTCAACAGATGGATATACATTAATGTCTGACACAACAGCAATTAAAGACTTACCAACAGGAACTAAAATCTATAAAAAATAATTAATAGCAAAAAACTAGACTATGAAAAACACCTTAGTAATTCTTACTAAGGTGTTTTTATTTTTTTTATATAATTATTTTTTATAAAAACGCTTTCAATTATTAGTCTTTTGTTGTATAATAATTATGTATAAAATTCATAAGGGGGAATAGGCTTTGATTAAAAAGGGCAGTTATAAAAAAGGCGCAACGTTAATTGAGCTTTCGGTTGTGCTTGCCGTGCTTTCAATAATATCGACTATGGTTATTTCATTTACGATATTTTTAAGCGAGCGCACAAAAACAACAGTCAAAGTCAATAACCTTATGCAAGACGTGGTGGTTATTAAAACAGCTGTTGAAAGTTGGGCTAGCGACCTATCTAAAAGCAACGCACAATTTGGCGTGGAAGAAGATTATTCAATTTTAGTTGCTGTTGATAGTTATGGCGAAAAGCACCAGCTGGCTAAAACAGAAAATAATTTATCTGCAACATTACCTAATGGAGAGACTTTGTCGTACAAACTAAGTGTTGTTAGCGAACTTAGATTTAACGTTCAGTCAAACGGTGCACAAACGCTTTTTAGGTGCAGGGTGTTTTATTCGGCAGATAACGTTATTCAAACTTTTTCATTTACCATAAACCCTTTCGTGGGCGATTTGGTTTAAGGGGGGCAAAATGAAAAGTTGTTCTAAAAAACTAAAACGTGGTATGTCGCTTGTAGAAATAGTTGTTTCGATGTTTATTATAACGCTTATATCTGCAACGGCAATTTCTACAATAACTCTTTCGGCAAAAAATGACCAAAAAAGTATAAGAGATATTGAAGTTGCTTTGGCAACACAAACCACCATAGATTGTTTTAACTATGCAACGGACTTTGATGAGTTTTATAATGCACTTGTCTTTGTTGATGAGGACTATAAAAAATCTCAAGACGATACTACCATCACTCTTGAAAAACAAGCTTTTATTTTAAGTGTTGTGGCAGATTTTAACGCAAAAGTTATCACAATATCGGCTGAAGATAAGGGTGGCAAAAGCTTATCTAACTTATCTTATCAAAAAGGTTAAATATGAAAGGTTTTATTAAAAAAATTATATCTAATAAACGGGGAATTGCAATTGAACTTGCCATATTCGTTATGCTTGTTGTGGTTAGTTTAAGTGCGCTGTTAGTTTCGGTTAGTCTTTTAAGCAAAAACACGACTAATACTTTTTCTCAAAATTTAAGCGCAAGGCTTTGTCTTGACCAAATAGGTCAAAGTTACGTCTCTGCAGTAAAAGACGGCGAAGACTTAGAAGAATGGAGCCAAGGAATTTCGGGCTATACTGTGCAAGTTTCTAGCACGGAGTTAACCCTTGTGGATAGTCAAGGAAAGGTCAAGCTATCTGTAAAATTAGAAAATACTAATCCTAACGGTTATAGAATAACCGAGTGGAAATACAGTTAAAGGAGTTGTTTATGTTTAATTTGCCATTTGCGGCGATTGATTGTTGTATATCCATAAACGCTGATTTAAAGTCGATTACTTTTTATTCGATTGATAAAAAAAATAAGCAAAAGGTTATTATCGAAAAAGAAATTTATAAAACCAAAGCATTTGAGCCAGAGTTTTATGAAATGCTTAAAAATTCGGTTGCGCTCAGGTTTAAAAAAGCAGGGCGCAATGGCCGTGTATCTTTAGTTTTGCCAGACACGTTGTTTTTAACCGATAATATAAAAATTCCTATGATTCAAAAAAAGGCTATGGCAAACTCGCTTAATCTTGCGATTGATGCGCTTTATAAAAATAGCCGTGATATAAAATTTTCAACCATGCTTTTAGCTCGTGACAAAAAAACGGCTACTTATGGCATAGTTGGCGTGCGGAAGGATATTATTGCAAAATTTACAGATGCGATTGAGCGTGCTGGTGCAACGGTTAACGGCATAACGTTTGGCGCTAACTCTTGCGTTAACGGCGCTATTGCGCTTAACTCTAAACTTAAATCAGCTAGCTACGTATTTATGGACATAAGAAAAGAATATACAACTTTTTCTTTTGTTATCCGTGGCAACACTATAGGATATTATTCTTTGCCTTTTGGATATTCGATGATTAAAGATAACGTGTTAAAAGAAGAAATAGCGCTCTTTGACCATACGGCTGGTGACCTATTAGTTCTTAACGCTCAAGAAAAGGCCAAAAGGAAGAGTTTGACTTCTTTAGGCGATGATGAAAGCATTGATGAAGATGTAGAAATCACTGAAGAAAACTTAACCCAATACGTTGTCGTTGATGATGAGTATGATGAAGACAATGACTATGATGATGAAATAGAAGAAATCTCAACCGACGTTAAGGTCGGCGCACTTTATAAGCGCTTAAACAGAAAGTTGCCAAAGTTTATGGCAAGGCCTGTGCCTGAAACTCCACAAGACTTCGAATACGAAAACTTTAGGATTTTTGTTAAGTGGACTTTAGAGCTTATACGAAACAATGTTGAAACGCTTTCGCTTGCCAAGTTGGATTGTGTTATGGTTAATCTTCCAGAAAAGTTTAATCACGTTTTAGAGCGTGTAAACCTTGAGCAACAAGAAAATAAGATTGTTTTTCAGCCATTTGCTGTTAGCAAGCAAAACGCAACTTATAAAAAGCACTTAAAACTTTTTGGTGGTTTTTATATAAAAAAATATAACAAAAATAATGTATTTTAAGGTATTATGATAGAAGTTTATATACTTGCAGTGGTTTTGGGATTGTGCATAGGCAGTTTTTTAAACGTCGTTATTTACAGGCTTCCAAACAATATGAGCCTTTCATTTCCTGCTTCGCACTGCACAAAATGTAATTATTCGTTAAAATGGTATGATAATATTCCTGTCCTTTCTTATCTATTTTTAGGTGGAAGGTGCCGAAAATGTAAAACGGTTATTTCGCCTAGATACGTTTTGGTCGAAATATTCAACGCCATAATTTATGCGCTTTGCGTTATGCTGTTTTGGAAGCAAAGCATTGTTTACGCTATAACCGTTATGCTTCTTTCTTCGGTTTTAATATGCGTGTTCTTTATTGACCTTGAGCATACTTATATTCCTGATAGATTTCAGCTTATTATCCTTGCTTTAGGTATAGTTGCAATTTTTTTTGACGCATACACCGTGTGGTATGACCATTTAATTGGAATGCTAGCTGGTGGCATTGTCTTTTTAGCAATTTATTTTTTGGCGATTGCCGTATATAAGCGAGAAGGGCTTGGCTTTGGTGACGTTAAGCTGGCTTTCGTGACGGGACTATTTTTAGGCTGGCAAAGATTTGTTTTGGCTATGCTTATTGCCTCGCTACTTGCGTGCTTTGTTTTAGTGCCTATTAAGTATATAAAAAAGACTGAGGACAAGGCTGAATTTCCGTTTGCGCCTTTTATCACTTTTGGGGTGCTTGTTGCAGTTTTATTCGGTGCGCAAATTCTTACTTGGTACGTCGCATTACTTATTCCATAAAATATTATAAGGAGATTCCTTAATAAATGCAAAAATTTAAATACGTTGCAGTAAATTTGCAAAAACAGAAAATTAAGGGCACGTTTATCGCCAAAGACGAAAAAGATTTAGCGTCTGAGCTCGCAAAACAGAGCTTATACGTTATATCTTGTTCGCCATATTCTGATAAAACGCCTTCGGCTTTCTTTACCTTAGGCACGGGAAAGGTGAAACTTTCAGAGCTTACAACCTTTTGCCGTCAATTTTCTATTATGCAAAATACGCATATTCCTATTTTAGATTGTCTTGATTTATTAAAAAACCAAAACTTTACCGTATATTTTAAGAAAATTTTGCAGGTTATTTATGATGACGTTAAGGGGGGTATGGTGCTTTCCGAAGCGCTTAACAAACACGCAAAAGTTTTCCCAGACTTTTTTAGGAGCATGGTTTACGTCGGCGAAATGAGTGGAAAACTTCATATAATTTTTTCTTCGCTTGCAGATTATTATGAAAAAGATTCTGCCCTAAAAAAGAAGGTTAAAAGCGCTTTGTCGTATCCAATAATGCTTTTATGTTTGACCGTAGGTATTTTGGTTTTGATGTTTACAATGGTTGTTCCTACCTTTAGAACTTCGCTTTCTAGTTTGGATGTTGAACCAGAAGGCTTAACCTTAGCCATTTACAATATTTCAGACTTTTTCAACGAGAATGGAAGTTATCTCGTGCTGGGGATTCTATTTTTTGTATTAATTCTGTTCTTAATTTTAAGAACTGAAAAGGGTAAATACGCTATGGACTATCTTAAAGTAAAACTCCCTTTTATTAAAACAGTTAATATTAACATCGTCACGGCAAAGTTTGCTAGAGCGTTTGGTCTTTTGCTTTCAAGTGGTATGGACTTAAACGATGCTATGGACACCGTTGAAGTAGTGCTAGGCAATAGATATATTAAAAGGCGTTTTCACGAAGCTGCTGAAAATATTCGCCACGGAATGAGTTTGACTGTTGCTTTCGATTCGTATAAACTCTTTCCTCCAATGATGATTCAAATGATAGAAATCGGCGAAAAAACTGCATCTTTGGATGAGGTTTTAACCCGTTCTTGTGTGTATTTTGACGGACAAGTTGAAACAACGCTCAACGCCGTAGTTTCAAAAATTCAACCAATTATGTTAATTGTTATGGGTGGTATAATCGGTACGTTATTCGTTGCCGTTTACTCGCCAATGCTTAATATTATGAATAGACTTGGAGTTTAATAGAGGTAAAAAATGAACATTAACCACGAACTCTTAAATTATTATATTTATAAAAAATTAGTAAATAAAAAAGAAAGAGGCCAAATTTTGGCTGAGTGCGAGAGGCTTAACGTTTCGGTTAGAGATTATCTGATTGCTAAAGAATACATCACTGAAACGACCGAGCTTGAGGCAGTTGCCGAATACTACGATATGCCTTACGTTGAAATCGATATGCTCGATATTGACAGGTCGCTTTTCGATTTGTTCTCTTTCTCGTTTATGAAAAAGCACAAAATCGTGCCTGTTTGCTTTGATAAAAACGGGGTTATGCTCGTTGCCACAGGCAAGCCACTAAACTTTAATTCGCTTTCTGCGCTTTCAACGCAATTTGCGTGTAAATACGATTACGTGCTCGTTCCACCCGTTCAAATCGATAGATTCGTCGATTCTATTTCGGCTGTTATTTCAACGTCGCTTGCTTTAGACGACTTAAATTCAGGCAGAATTGAAGGTCAGCTTAAAGACGTTCTGAGCGCCGGAGATACAAACGTCTCTAAGGAAGATGAAGTTATTAACAATCCAGCCGTAAGGCTTGTTGACTCGGTTATCAAAGAAGCTATTCCTTATAGAGCCAGCGATATCCACATTGAACCGTTTGAAAAAGTAGTTAAAGTTCGTTATAGAATAGACGGCGACTTGCAAGACAGGGCAGATTTCCCTATCGAAGCTTATTCTGCTATTTGCGCAAGACTTAAAATTATGTCAGGGCTTAACATTGCAGAGCGCCGTATCCCACAAGACGGACGTATTAATATGGTAATCGGTGGAAAAGAGTTTGACTTCCGTGTTTCATCGCTCCCAACCGTGTTCGGCGAAAAATTCGTTATTCGTATCTTAGATAAAACGACTTTCCATTTCACAAGACAAGACTTAGGCTTTACCGAAAAAGAAAACCAAGTTGTAGATAAAATGCTTAAACGTCCACACGGAATTATTCTTCTAACAGGCCCTACAGGTTGTGGTAAATCAACAACGCTTTATTCGTTCTTAAAAGAAGTAAACAATCCTTTGGTTAATATCGTCACCGTTGAAGACCCTGTTGAATATACTATGCACGGCGTAAACCAAACCCAAGTAAACGCCAAAGCCAATATGACGTTTGCAGCAGCTCTACGTTCAATTTTGCGTCAAGACCCTGACATTATAATGATAGGTGAAATTCGTGACGAAGAAACGGCAGAAATCGCAGTTCGTTCGGCAATTACCGGTCACATAGTTTTTTCTACTTTGCACACAAACGACGCACCTGGTGCAATCTTAAGACTTGAAGATATGGGTGTTGAAGATTATTTGGTTGCCGACGCTTTAGTTGGCGTTATTGCGCAAAGGCTTGTTAAAAAGCTTTGTCCGGCTTGTAAAAAGCGTGGCAGAACAAACAAGCGTGAAATGGAGATTTTGGGTATTGACGAGCCTGTCACCATTTCAAGACCAAACCCAGACGGTTGTCAGTTCTGCAACAACACAGGTTATAAAGGAAGAACGGCTATCCACGAAGTTATGTATATGAACGAAGCGATGAAAGCTGTTGTTCTAAAAGAAAAGAACTTAGAAGTTTTAAGAAAACTTGCAATAGAAAACGGTATGACACCACTTTACGAGTCTTGTAAAAACTTAGTGTTGCAAGGTGTGACTAGCTTGCAAGAGCTGATGATGCTAAATATTGAATAAAATTAGGTGGCGTAATTATTTATTTTTTTAGTTTAATTAGGTAAGATTATGGGCGAAAATTTATATATGCAAGCAAAACTCGTGATGAGCGAGATTATAGAAAAAGCCAAACTTTCTAAAGGCAACGTAGTTGTTGTCGGTTGCTCTACAAGTGAGATTTTGGGCAAAAAAATAGGCACAAATTCTGCACCAGACGTGGCAAAGGAAGTTTTTAATGGGCTTAACGATAGGGCACGAGAAAAAGGAGTGTTTCTTGCCGTGCAATGCTGTGAGCATTTGAATAGGGCAATAGTTATCGAAAGGGAGGCATCTTTTGGCTACGAAAAAGTCAACGTTGTTCCACAGCCAAAAGCAGGTGGCTCGCTTGCGACTATGGCTTATAACACTTTTTCTGATGCCGTTGTTATAGAAGACGTTAAGGCCGATGCTGGCATAGACATAGGCTTGACCTTAATAGGCATGCACTTAAAAAAGGTTGCCGTGCCTGTTAGACTTGAAAACAACAAGATTGGCGAGGCTTTAGTTGTTGGCGCACGAACAAGACCAAAGTTTGTTGGTGGCATAAGGGCAGTTTATAACCAAGACTTGTTATAAGAACCTATGCAATAAAATATATAATTAAAGTATGAAAGAATTTTCTTTTGTCGTTAAAGAAGAGTTTAATAATTATAAAGCGATAGATTTCTTAAAAGCAAAGGGCGTTTCTAAAGAGATTATCCAAAAAGTTAAGTTTGGTGGCATAAAAATAAACCAAATTATAATAAATAACGCCAATCAAAAGTTAAGCGGTGGGGACTGTGTGACTATTATGTTGCCACCAGATAATATAAACGAATACGTTGTGCCTATAAAAGAAAACCTAAAAGTGCTTTATGAAGACGATTATATGCTTGCCGTTAAAAAAGAAAGTGGGGTTTTAACCCACTCGTCAAAACATAATAGCGTTAAATCGCTTGAGCAAATTGTTTTGGGATATTTAGGAAGTGGCGTTTGCTTTAGGCCTATCAACAGACTTGATAGAGATACTTGTGGAATTGTGCTTGTCGCAAAAGATATGTTTACGGCAAGTTTACTTTCTCAAGAAATGAAAGACGGCTTAATCAAAAAGACCTATTCGGCAGTTATTGTTGGCAAGCCTAAAGAAAATCATTTTATAATAGAAAAGCCAATAAAACGCCTTAGCGAAAACAGTATGAAAAGGGTGTGTGATGATAGTGGTGACTATGCCAAAACGGAGTGTTTTTTTGTGGGCGAGCAAAACGGGCTTTCAACCCTTGATATAACCTTACATACGGGCAGAACTCATCAAATAAGGGTGCATCTTGCAAGTATAGGTCACCCGCTTTATGCCGATAGTTTATACGGGCAAAAGATAGATGGCAAAACTTATAGCCTTTCAGCAAAGACGTTAGAGTTTATACATCCGTTTACTAAAGAAAAGATAAAATTATCAATATAAAAATTAAAAGTGATAGCAAACGCTATCACTTTTTATATAAAACTAATCAAACTTTCAATCTCGTTCAAAAGGCTAAAAATATTATCTTCGTTTGTTTCTATCTCAGAAGAATAAAATCTGCAAACTTCAATTAAGCTTTCAAGCTTTTTTTCAGTTTGCAAAGAAAACAAGTGGTTTATCATATTAAAGGATAAGATAATAAACGCAAGCCTAACTCTTAAATCCAAAAGGTCAATCGCACGGGATAAATGCCTATAGCATAGATAAGACAAAAGTTGCTCATACTCATGCTCAAAACCCCGTTCAATTTTTGCAAACTCTAAGCAAGGCTCAACCATATCAAAGCCAAACTCGTTTATTTTTAGGGCGTCTAATTTTTTATAAATATCAAGCCAAGCATTAAACGAATTTTTATTTAGGTCAATATTTGCTAGGGTAGATAAAAGGGAAAGCCTTTCGCTAATGCTAAGTTTTCTATTTTGAACAACCGATAAAACCTTTTTTCTAAAAGATAAAACCTTTTTTTCAAAAGGCAAAAGGGAGACCTTTTTAGCGCTGTCTCTTACCAAAACTTCTTTCATCTTATGCTTATACGACAAAATAATTCTGCCAGCTTCTTCGCAATATAGCCCCAGGCCCGTTTCAATTCTATCAGAAAAAAAGTTCATAAAACGTGGGTGAGTTTTGCACGTTTTACATAATGCTTTTTCGCCATAATTTTTTATGATATGGCATAGATTGTCTCCGTCTAAAAAAGGGCAACGTCCTAAGCTTAGGCTAAACACGGAGTTAAGGTTAAACGTTTTGCCGTTAAAGCAACTAGGGTTAAATCTTGTATCGGTTTTAGATAATTCTTGATAAACATTTAAACTTTTCTTATCAATATCAATCTGCCAGCCTATGCAACAGTTGTGCTTGCATTTTGAACTTATGCACGAAAAATTTTTAATATAATTGAACTCAAATTTTTTCATTTTTTCTCTTAAAGTTTAGTCACGCTTTGTGTAATTTTATTGTAATAAAATTTGGGCAAAAAAACAAGTATAATTGCATAAATAGTTGTAAGAACATTTTGTTTTATGTTAAAATATATATAATTACAAACATTATATAATTAAGGTGATGTTATGGAGATTAGCGAAAAGCAAAGAGAACGTTATGGCAAGGTTGCAAGTATTGTAGGAATAATTGCTAATATCATTTTAGCACTTTCAAAAATAATAGTAGGTGCTGTTTTTGGGGTTATTTCAATTTTAGCAGACGGGCTTAACAATTTAACTGATTGCGGAAGTAGTGTAATGTCGCTCGTGTCGTTTAAGCTTGCAAACAAGCCCGCCGATAAAGAGCATCCCTTTGGACATCAAAGAATTGAATACGTCTTTTCTATGGCAGTTGCGTTCTTGATTTTAATGATTGCTTTTGAACTCTTAAAAGAGTCAATAGGCAAAATTATCACGCCAAGTGCAATCAACTTTTCTTTCTTGATAGTCGGCGTGTTGGTTTTATCTATATTTGTTAAGTTTGGTCTTTATTTTTATAACAGCATAGTCTCCAAAAAAATAAATTCACAAATCTTAAAAGCAACGGCAATAGACTGTCTTTCAGACTGTATTTCAACGTCAACCGTATTGGTGGCGCTCGGCATTGGCAAACTCACAGGCTTTAACCTTGATGGTTATGCAGGGCTTTTGGTTGCGTTTTTTGTCGGTTATGCTGGCGTTGGAATTTTTAGAGAAACAATGTCGCATTTAGTTGGCAAAGCACCAGACAAAGAAATGGTTGATAGCATTAAGGAAAGAATTTTATCTTATAAGCAAGTTTTCGGTATTCACGATTTAAGTGTTTATTGTTATGGCCCAAATAAATATTTTGCAAGCGTGCATATAGAACTCGATGCTTCTATAGACGTTATCGAATCTCACGAAATTGTTGACGTGATAGAGCAAGATTTTTTTGAGAATACAAACATTGTTTTAACAGGACACCTTGACCCAATCGTTGTTAACGACGAAAAAGTAAATGAGCTTAGAGTTAAGGTTGCTAACATTGTGACCGATATAGACTGCAATTTTTCTATTCATGATTTTAGAATGGTTGAAGGCCCAAACAACACAAACCTTATCTTTGACGTGGCTGTGCCTTATGAGTGTATGCTTTGTGACAGCGAGATAAAAGAACTTCTTGATGAAAAAATTAAAATTCTTGGAGATAATTATAAACTCGTTGTAAAAATAGAAAAACAAACATTATAAATATAATAATACAAAAAAGGAAAACACGGCAAAAACTTTAATAGACATAGGGATTTTTAGTTAATAACAAAAGTGTAGCCCACTATACTTCGCAAAAAGCGAAATATGGTGGGCTTTTCTTATCCACAAAAATTAAAGATTTAAGTTATATTTTTAGCCTTGTGGCTAAAAGTGATATTGTTTGCGCAAGCAAACAGTTTAGCCGAGCGTAGCGAACGCCAACTGCGCAAGCAGTTATATTACGACTTTTAGTCGCAGTTATATTAAATAAATCCTTAACTTGCCGTTAGGCAAATATAACTGCGTAGCAATATAACTTGTCGTAAGACAAATATCACAAATCCGCAAGGATTTATTTAGTTGCCGAATCCCTTGTAGGGACTCGGCTTATGGTTTGCCTTGCGGTTAATTCATTAAATCTACTAAAACGTTCGTTACGGAAGATTTTTTG
>JAZNBU010000030.1:0-2106 GCA_045587245.1 Christensenellaceae bacterium | reverse complement strand
AAAGCAAGCTGAAGCCGATGCTAAGGCAGAGCAAGAAAGGCTTGAGGCTGAAGAAAAAGCAAGACAGGAAAGACTTGCTAACCCAACAACCGAAGATTTACTTAAAAAACTTATTGAAATAATGGAAAATAAGTAATCGTTATCAATCTCAAAATAAATAAGTTTATAAAAACAAAAAACAGCCAAAGTTTTGGCTGTTTTTATTTTATTAGTTTTAGATATTATTTTATTCCAAAAAGCTTTGATGCATTGTCATAGAAAATAGCATCTTTTTCATTTTCTTTAATTAAAAAGTCAAACTCAACAGCACCTACGTATGCGGCAGGATTGCACACAGGGTAGTCCGAGCCGAATAAAATTCGGTCATAGCCACACTCGTCGATTAAATGCCTTAACACGCCGTGCCTATAAATGCCATCTCCCGAAAGGTCGACCATGTAGTTTTTATATTTTTTAAGCCTATCTATATGCGACTGCAAAACCTTGCTCGTTCCAACGTGTGCGCCAACAAAGGTTAAAGTTGGGTGGCTTTCAACCATTAAATCAATATCTTTTGCACTTTCTTCATCGTAAGTGCTTGGGCCGTGAAAAGAAACAATCATTTTTTGTTCTTCGGCACTAGATAAAATCTCACTTAGTGCATCGGAAGAATACTCCTTCCAGCCGTGAATGTATGGCACGAGTTCGCCAATAAGGTTTACCCCTTCCTTTTTCATCCTTTTTATTTCTGCAATAGATTGGTCGATAAAAGCAGGGTGGACATGAATTCCAGGGATATAAAAGCCTTTATAAAAATCTCTAAGCCTTAGTGCTTCATCGTTAAGTGCTTTTATATGCTCCATATCAGGCACAGGAGTTCTTCCATTTAAGACGGAGCCCATAATGTGCGTGATGCCAAGCGAGAGCAGATCTTTTTTAGTGTTTTCTTTTGACATATTGCAATAAGCAGTGTTTGTGCAAATATTGCAAGAATTTTCTGAAAACGGATGGGTGTGGAAATCAATAATTTTTCTCATAAATTATCTCCAAACTTTTTATGTTTTTAAGTTCAGTGGTATTGTAGCACAATATATTCCCCTTGTCAACAAAGACACCAGTCGATAATAACATTATGTATGAATAATAGCCCCTTATCGTTTGTAAAAAATTTTGAAATTTGATATAATCAAGGTATGAGAGAGTTTTCATTTAATGTGACTGAAAAATTTAACGATTATAAGGTGTTAGATTTTCTTAAAAGCCAAGGCGTTTCAAGGGAGATTATCTTAAAAGTTAAGTTTGGTGGAATAAAACTAAATCAAACCATAATTTCTAACGCAAACCAAAAGGTGAAAACGGGCGATTTAATTACCATTACTTTGCCACCTGACCAAATTAACCAATTTATAACGCCGATAAAAGAACAATTAGAAATAATTTATGAAGATGAATATCTACTTGCAGTAAAAAAAGAAAAAGGTGTGTTAACTCACTCTTCAAAATATAACAAAATAAAATCGCTTGAGCAGATTGTTTTAGGGTATTTAGGCGAAGACGTTTGTTTTAGACCTGTTAATAGGCTGGATAGAGACACTAGTGGAATTGTGCTTGTTGCAAAGGATATGTTCTCGGCAAGTTTAATGGCTAAACAAATGAAAGAAGGCCTATTCAAAAAGACATATTCAGCCGTTGTTGTGGGGAAGCCGACAGAAAAGCACTTCTTTATCGAAAAGCCTATAAAACGCCAAGATGACGTCAGTATGAAAAGGGTGTGTGATGAAAGTGGTGATTATGCTAAAACCGAGTGCATATTTGTCAGCGAGAAAGACGGCCTATCCACCCTTGATATTACTTTGCACACAGGTAGAACCCATCAAATAAGGGTGCACTTAGCAAGTGTGGGCTTGCCACTTTATGCAGATAGTTTGTATGGCGAAAAGGTAGATGGCAAAACATATAATTTGTGTGCCAAAACTTTAGAGTTTACCCACCCATTTACCAAAGAAAGAATAAAACTAACTATATAAAAAATAAAAGTGATAGGCTTTGCTATCACTTTTTTTGTGCTTTATTTTATAAAACTTAATTATATAAAACTTACTAAATTTTCAATTTCGTTAAGTAAAC
>JAZNBU010000029.1:0-3824 GCA_045587245.1 Christensenellaceae bacterium | reverse complement strand
CAAGCGCTAGCTGGCAGGTTTGATGGAAAAAGTCAGGCAGAACTTATTAAAGCTATTTATGAAGAAGCCAAAAAAGGCAAGCAAAAGGGCACACTTTCAAATGCAGAAATTGATAACTTTGTAAATATGCTTTCGCCTATGTTAGACGATAAAAAAAGAAAAATGTTATTAAAAATAGCAGAAGAACTAAAAAAGATATAAAAGCCTTAGGGTTTTGAGAAACAAAAAAAGGCTAACGAAATTTCGTTAGCCTTATTCTTAAGTGTTTATTTCCGATGGGGCAAAACCGTATAACTTCTTAAACGCTTTGCTAAAATATAGTGGGTCTTTATAGCCGACTAGCTCTGCCACTTCGCTTATGCTCATAAAATCACCACTTTCAATAATGTTCATTGCGTGGGATAAGCGTTTAGATATAACGTATTCTTGTGGGGTGGTGTTAAATCGTGAAATAAAAAGTTTTCTAAAATAGGTGTCAGAAATACAACATAGCCTATGCAAGTTGTCAATTTTTAGATTACAGTCAAACAAATGCTCTTTTAGGTAGTCTATTGCAGGCTCAATAATATAAAACTTGTTTTTGCTTATGCTTGTTAAATGGTCAACCCTTTCAATATACGATAAGAAATCATAAAAGGCAGATAAACACTTATATTTATCTGAAAGAGAGCCAAATCTCCAAAGCTCTGTAAAACTTTCAACAATAAAGCTTGATGCTAAACAATCTTCAAGAGAATAAACTGAGGGCAAAGGATTTTCTATATTTGCATAAAAATTAATAGAAGTATATAAAGTGTCGTCTCCATAAGAATAATATTTATAAGAAGAACCTTGTGGCAGAAAAATAACTTGACCAGCGTTAAGTGTTATTCTTTTATCTTCAAAAATATATTCCGAAAAACCCTTTATCTTAAAGATAAAGCCGTGCGTCGCTCTATTTTCTTTTTTTCCGAATGAATGACCTTGTGCCTTAAATGAAGAACAAATATTTACATTCTCAATAAGTCCTATCATATTTTATACCTAATATTTTGTGTTGTTTTTTTCATAATTATATCATTATTTATAATAAATTTCAACAAATTTGTTTGGATTTTTCCATATTGTGCTAATTAATCTATTTACTTTTTTTAATAATTGTTAGATAATTGAAAAAAACAAAAAAAAGAGAAATGAAAGATGGAAGAATTGAAGACGAAAAAAATTAAATATGATTATTCTTGGGTTATTTTAGCAGTTTGTTTCTTAGTTGTTGGTGTTTCGCTTGGATTTTGTTCAAGTGGCAGAACAATGTATCTTAACGCAATAACAGATGCGCTTGGTTTTGGTCGTGGTGCATTTTCGCTTAACGACACCTTTAGGTTTGTGTCAACAACAATTATCAACATTTTCTTTGGCACGCTTGTAAATAAGTTTGGTATCAAAAAACTTGTTTGCGCAGGTTTTTTGTGCTTAATATCTTTTGCACTTATCAATTCTTATGCTGAAGAGTTGTGGCAATTTTATATCGGTGGAATATTGCTTGGCATTGGTCTTGCTTGGACAAGCACGACGATGGTTGGTGCTGTTATAAACATTTGGTGCAAAGAAGAGAATAGGGGTAAATTTACAGGCTTAATCCTTTCAGCAAATGGGCTTTTCGGTGCTATTGCCGTTCAAATTATTTCACCTATCATTTATCAAGAAGGCAATGCTTTTGGTTATCGTGATTCTTATAGACTAGTTGCCGTTATTCTTGCAGTTGTGCTTGCCCTTGTTGTTATTTTCTTAAAAGATAGACCAAAGGGCGCAGAAAAAACGGTTATAAAGAAAAAAGCTAAAAAAGCACGTGGTCGTGGCTGGGTTGGTATGGAATATCAAAGTGTTCTTAAAAAGCCATATTTTTACCTTGCTTGTGTGTGCATTGCACTTACGGGTGTGACGCTTCAAGGTCTTGGCGGTATTGCCACACCACACATGTATGACGTTGGTCTTTCAAAGCCTCTTGTTGCAACCATTGCATCCATTTCAAGCCTTACTATGATGTTTACTAAAATTTTTATAGGCTTTATGTATGACAAAAAGGGTATAAGAATAACAATGAATATGTGTTTCATTTGTTCGTTTATTTCTCAAATTTCATTGGTGTCTATTACAAACACTCCTTTTGGAATTGGGCTTGCTTACGGCAGAATTATTTTTGGTGCAATTGCCCTTCCACTTGAAACTGTTATGCTTCCGCTTTATGCAAGCGAACTTTTTGGAAACAAAAGTTATATGAGCGTTCTTGGTGTGTTCACTGCAGTAAACTACGCGGGCTATGCTTTAGGCGCACCTTTTGGAAACTTGATTTTTGACCTTACGGGAAGCTATAATATTGCATTTATTCTTTTTGGCGCATTAATGCTTTTTATTTTCATCGCAATGCAATTCGTTGTTAAAGCGTCAAGAAAAGATAGGGCACTTATCGAGCAAGAAGAAAATATAGAAGCAACTTGCGAAAAGAAAAAACCAAATTTGTTTGCAAGAATTAATTGGAAAAAAGAAGTACGTCCTGTAATAGGCTATTCACTTTTTGGTGCTGTTCTTTCACTTGCCATTTTAATCGGCGTTTTAGTCATTTGTTTATAGAAATTCATTAAACTAAATGAAAAAAAGAGTGGTTTAGTGCGTCAGTAATAGGGATTATTACTGGCGCACTAGTTATATTTGCCTAACGGCAAGTTATATTGCTAAAAGCAGTTATATTTTGCTACGCAAAGTTTTATTCGCCGTTGGCGAGTTGTGGCAAATATAATATAACTTTGACTGCAAGTCAAAATATAACTTTTAGACTTGTTCTAAAAATATCACTGTTTGCAACGCAAACAATATCACCTTACGCAAAACTCGACTTTTTACAAGTCGAGTTTTCTTTTGCCACGTAAAACTGTTGATAAAAGTTTTTATATGTGATATACTAGTATTGCCAAACAATCTAAATATTCGTAGCAATAGGTGTTTTTCTTTTAAAGGAATAGTATACCTTTTTATTGCAATACTATCAAGAAACCATATTTGTTAAAAATGCGGCTCCTTCTTGATGGTAAGGTTTCACCTATACTACGATAGATTGTTTGGCGACAATTGGAGTCTGCGTTTTTGTGCGTCGACTTCGGTTGGCGCACTTTTTTTATTTTTACTATAATAAAGGAGGTATACAAAATGGATGACTTTGCGACTATATCGCTAGTGACAACGCTTGGAGGAATATTAATGTTTTTATTAATATCCTTTGCAGTAAGAGCCCCTGGCGCAAATTTGTCAAAAAAATTTGCGAGTATAGGTGTTCTTAAAGGAAAAACATATAGTGAAATATCTAGTGTTGTTGGACAAGAGAATGCGAAATCTTTTATTGTGGACAAAGATGGAAAGCCCGTCACTGTTAGACAGTGGATGCAAACAGGCTACCACGTTGTATTGTTGTTTGATGAGAAAGATATTTGTCTTGGCGTAAGTAGTGAAACAAGCGTATAACTAAAAATTAACTTTTAGTATAATAAAAGTGTAGCACACTATACTTAACATAGTTAAGTCGTGTGTTTTTGCAAGCAAAAATGAAAAGACTAACGAATAATTGTTCGTTAGTCTTTTATAATATCTAAAAAATCCCTATGGTACACGCCCATTACCACTCTTTTTTATTTTTTAAAATGTCTTTTAAGGCGTGGATAAGAAAAGAAAGTTCCCTTGAAGAGTTTTGCACGGCAAGGCTAACCCTTACAAGTCCACCATCAGTTGTGCCAAGATGTTTATGCATTAGTGGTGCGCAATGCAGTCCACCACGCACGGCAATATCATAGTCT
>JAZNBU010000028.1:0-5411 GCA_045587245.1 Christensenellaceae bacterium | reverse complement strand
CTTTTTTGCAATTATACCACATTTTGCCCTTTATGTCCATATATTTTGTTCGGCATATTAATAAATGATAAAATGCCGTTTGAAGAATTGGAACCGCAAAATGGCTTTGATGAAGTTCTCATAGTGCATATGGGTTTTGCTCGTAAATTTAAGGTTGAACTAACTTGGCAAGATAAAGACGGAAATGAACGTAAAGATGAACAATTTTGTTCCATATAAGAATACGTAAAAGCCGAAGATTAACTTCGGCTTTTACTATTAGATATTTGATTATTTCAACTTGAGCGTCAAGCCGAAAAAATCTCTTGTAAAAAACAAAGCGAACTTTGATTTTTCATCAAGGTTCGTTTTATTCTTGTTTGGTGCGCCATTTGACAACGTAAGTTGAACCGAAAGGTTTGATTTACGTTGTTTTTTTATGCTCAAAAACGAAAAAGGGCGAGAATTTTACTTCCTACCCCTTGCAATCACATATACTTATTAGTATAGGCAGACATATACAACAACTTATTATTGCAATATGTCAATATATTTTTCCATTTCTTTAGATAATCTTTCATAATTTGAAATAATAAAAGATTCTGATTTAAATATTTGAAAATTTTCTTTAATACATTTTTCTAATTCTTCGTTGCCAACTTTCATACTTCCTACGCCTATTGCAATGAATAAGTTGAAAGATTTTGTTATATCGCCAAAAGAAATAGAAGCAACACCATTTTCGCTTACAGATAAGATAATACCTTTACCAAAAGTTTTATGTTCGACGGAAGAAAGCGTCTTAAATTGCGGTAAAATAGAATCTTTGACATTTAAAAGATTTTTGTAATCTTCTTCTGCCTTTTCAAATTGTTCTTGAACAATTAACGCTTTTTCTATTTCTTTTAACTTTTCTTTCTTTTCGGCACTACTTGTATGTTGATATTCAATACCATTATACAAACCATAACGTTGCGAACAATAAATTATATCAAACGCTAAAATATGTAAACACTCATCTTTATATAAAGGCTGAGTGGAATTATCATAACGTTCTTTATTCTTAGCAATAAGTTCTTTATTTTCTTTAATATTAGCAACTAATTCATCACACATCTTATAATAAATATTAAGCTTAAAGTTAGAACCGTTGCCCCAATCACTAAAGAAGTCTACGCAATCAGCAAATTCCATTGCTTGTGAGTGCTTATACATATAGTTATCTTCTGGGAACATAAAAACCAAATAAGACATAACCGAACGTTGATTCTGCTGATAACGCCAGCTGTCTTTAGCGTATTTATCTCTTAAGATTTCACTATCGTTGATAAATTTATCAATTTTCTTTTGTCTAACTATTAAATCGCCATTATCTTCAGCATATAATGCCTTAAACATATTTCGTACAGTTTCAGGCTCTTGTTCTGCATAAAAAATCATACCATATAAAGGTTGAGTGGTGGAATCTATAAGATTCTCGGTTTTTGCAGTCGCTTCTCTAAGCATTTCAGCAAAATTTTCAGCATCTATATTGAAATGTCTTTGAAAATGTTCAATTGCCACCCATTTATAGGTTTCTCTATGCTCTTTTTCAATTAAGCTAAAGTTTTTTATATAATTATTCAAAAGTAAAGATAATCTTTGTTTATTCATATTGTTCACCTTTTATTTTAACAACCTATCCTTCTATCATTAAGAGTTCCTTCAATGTTTCTTTATCATATTTTTCATCATATCTAATCTCATAAAGAATAACACCTAAGTTCTTACAAATTTCTTTTTTTCTTTTATCGTGTTCTTGTTGCACGCTTAATTTTTTCTTTCCACCCCAATGCTTGACAGGGATATAATGCTGTTGTCCTTGATATTCAAAACCTATTTTTAAATTTTCAATGTATATATCAATTTCTAATCCGTCAAGCCATTCAGGTCTATAATGTCTTTTAATTATAAAGTCTTCGGGTAAAATCTGCTTTATTTCATAATATAGTTGAGTTTCGCCTTGATGTTTTTCGCCTATTAAAGGGTATCCGAATTTTTTTCTAACTGTATTGCTTATATCTTCGCTAACCGCTTTGCAATCAAGATTGTCTGGAATACAGGTTATGTAGCCTCGTCTATATTGTTCCTGAGCAATATACCAACCATATTGTCTATCAAACTCTGTTGCATATATCGAACCATATAAAGCTGTTGGTTTTTTGTTATTACACAAATGACATAAATTTGGCACAAATTTTATGTCATCGCTCAATGAAATGATTTTTGACAACCCCCACGAATGATTTTTATGTATTTTTTCATTATAAGGGCTTAAATAACTTATGTTTTCATTCTTTAAATTCAACACAGCTTCTTTGCAACAATCACATAAAAACCATTCGGATTTATCTTTTGAAAATGCTATAAATGCGCCATATCCAGCTGGATAATACACAAATGGGTATGGCAAATCTTCTCTTTTTATTCCATCGCGAACATTTTCGTTATCTTCTAAATAATCATAGTAGTTTGAAAAAAAGAAGTTTTCAACTGTTTTGTAATCGTTATAAAAAATCTCTTTTCCATTCAATCGAATGGTAGTATTTTTCCAATTAAACACAAGTGAAAAAAGCTTTTTTAATCTAAAATAATACAAACAATAGAAGTCGGTTCCTGTTATTGAACAAGTAATTTTTGAATCATCGATTTGAGCATTAAAAAGCCTTGCAAGATTATAAGCCTTAGAAAAATTTTTGGATTTTGATTTGCTAAATATGATAGTAAGATTATGTATAACAATTTTTGGGAATTCGGAAAAATATTTTTTTAATATTTCATTGTTGAAATAATCGACTTGGTAGTATTCAACTTTTTCTTTTACGTAAAAATCCATCTAAATTACCCGCATATTTTATATTCGAAGAACATTTGATAAAAATCTGTTTCTTTTTGGCTTCTCAAATTTAATTTATTATACCATATATTGACAAAAATTTCAAGTTGGATATATGGGTGTAAAGCAATAAAAACGAACTAAAATTTTCTTTTAAGAAAACAGCAAAACAATAAAAATGCAACCGTGGCGTGTGCTTGTCTTGATACAAGTAGAAAGATTTTTAATATATTTTTCAAACCTGCAAAAAAGTTGCAAGTTTGTGTAATAGAGTTTTTCAAAAAGGGGGTGGCGAATTGAAAAGCAACGAATTAAATTTGCAGGTCGAATTTGAAGATACTTTCGATATAGACAATTTTTCTAAATGCGAGCAAGATATATTTTTCAGTTCGCTACTTGAAAACCTATCTAAAATCTACGATAAAGAACAAACAAAAGTCGAAAAGTGTGATTAGCGCTTTGTATGCCTTTCGCCTTTTGAGAGCGTAAACGAAAACCCACTTTTCTACAAGGGTAAAATGCACAACGTTCCGTTGCCCTTGCAAAAAAGTAAAATGACACTCAAAAAGAAAATATATATTGTGTTTCCGTTTTGGTCGCTCCTGCCGAAAGGCAAAAAATTCATTAAAAGGAGTTAAAAACCTATGAAAACAGCAGTAATTTATGCACGCTATTCAAGTGATAGCCAAAGCGAACAATCTATTGACGGTCAACTTCGTGTATGTGAAGAATATGCAAGGAATAACGACATACTTATTCTTGATACGTATATAGACCGAGCAATGACGGGTACAAACGATAACCGCCCAGACTTTCAGCGTATGATTAAAAACAGTTATCGCAAAGAATGGACTTACGTTTTAGTATATAAACTTGATAGATTTTCAAGAAATAAATACGAAACGGCTATCCATAAAAAGACCTTGCGAGATAACGGAACGAAAGTATTATCCGCTATGGAAAACATACCCGATACGCCCGAAGGCATTATCCTTGAAAGTTTACTTGAAGGTATGAACCAATACTATTCAGCCGAACTTGCTCAAAAAGTACGCCGTGGTATGAACGAAAGCCGTATTAAAGGAAACTACCAAGGCGGTGGCTTGCCTTACGGATATAAAGTAGTAAATAAGAAAATACTTATAGATGAAGAAACTGCACCCGTAGTTAATTACATATACGAGCAATATTCCATAGGCGTTTACGTTAGAGATATTATTTCCACGCTTACAAGAAAAGGTATTTACCATAAAGGAAAGCCGTTTGCTATGAATACCGTTTACGGCATACTTGCAAATGAAAAGTATTCGGGCATATATAGACACGGCGAAGAGATTTTTACGAATATGTACCCACAAATCGTGCCTACCGAGATTTACCAAAAGGTACGTGCTATCGTAGAAAAGAATAAATGCGGAAAACGTAGCGTAAAAGTCAATTATTTATTCCGTCATAAAATGATATGTGGATATTGTGGCGAGCCTATAAGTGCAGAAACAGGTACTGAAAGAAACGGCGAGGTTATACGCTATTACAAGTGTTTAGGTCGTAAAAAACATAAGAACGATTGCAAAAAATCTATGGTAAAAAAAGAAGATTTAGAAAGCGTTATTATAGACAGTATTTTGCAGGAATTATCTAAACCGCATATTATGGATAAAATCGTAAAAGGAATACTTGCTATGCAAGATTACCAATTAAAACTCAATTCTTCGCTTAATGCTTTAATCCGAGCGAAAACCAATACCCAAAACGCCTTAAACAATTTGATGAACGCCATAGAACAAGGCATAATCTCTAATACAACTAACAAACGCTTACACGAACTTGAAAAGCAGTTAGAAGATTTAGAACGGCAGATACTTATAGAACGCAGTAAACTGACCATAAAATATACTGCTGAAGAAGTAGAAGAATTTTACAAGCAAATGCTTATATTAAGTCCTGAAATGCTTGTAAACTATGCGATAAAGCAAATCGTGTTATATGACGATAAAATCGTAATAAAATTAAATAACCCTACAAAACGAAGTCCTGACAATAGTGATAATACTAACAGTCAGGGCTTTTGCTTTACTCAATTATCTATTAAACTACACGGCGTTAAAATACAAATGCTAATTTACGTATAATAAAGTCGTGGCTATTTATTCCACGTTTCTCTTGACAACGAGCCTCTGCGAGTGCGTTGATAAAGGCTTAAAAGAGCCAACACCAACGCCCCAAGGGGCTTTTTTTTGCCTTTTGGCACGACAGCCTAACACACTCGCTCTCATTGTCAAGAGGCTTTCGACGGCATAAACCGCCACTATTTATATAAAACAAAAAGCCTAAACTGAACACAACGGTTCAATTTAGACTTAAAGTGGTGCACCAATAAAAAAGGATAGGCACTAGACCTATCCTTTTTTATTGGTTGTATCGATGGCTGGGCTTGAATTAGGAGCCAGCAAACTTTAGTTTGCGTGTTCGCCATTAGGCGAAAAAATAGTCCAGTGGACTATTTTGCGGGAGGCTCGAGAGAAGCAAGTCCGGCCAGCGTTAATTAAAAAATCAC
>JAZNBU010000027.1:0-62881 GCA_045587245.1 Christensenellaceae bacterium | reverse complement strand
ACCCTAGTAGTATTTAAATTATTTTATATTATATATACAAATTATTCTTGACTAAAAAAATAAATTAGTATATAATACTTGTGTTTTTAAACAACTTAACTTTGGAGGCAATTTGACTTTCTATGGATATTAAGAAAATTGAGAAAAAATGGCAAGACATTTGGGAAAAAGAAAAACTCTCAAACTTTAATCAAAAAAATATTGACAAAAAATATTACTGTTTAGAAATGTTTTCATACCCTTCTGCATCAAAACTACATTTAGGGCATTGGTATAACTATGGCCCTACCGATAGTTTTGTGCGCTATAAAAAAATGAAGGGCTTTGAAGTTTTCCAACCTATGGGATTTGACGCTTTTGGTCTGCCTGCTGAAAACTATGCAATCAAAACCGGTATTCACCCAAAAGATTCAACAATGCAAAACATAGAAAATATGGAACAAACACTCAGTGAAATGGGCGCTATGTTTGATTGGAGCGCAGAAATTAAAACTTGCAATGAGGACTATTACAAGTGGACGCAATGGCTCTTTTTAAAATTATATGAAAACGGGCTTGCATATAGAAAAGAAGCACCTGTAAACTGGTGCCCAGGATGCCAAACCGTTCTTGCAAACGAGCAAGTCGTTAACGGCGAGTGCGAAAGATGTAAATCATTGGTTGTTAAAAAGAATTTAACACAATGGTTTTTCAAAATAACTAATTATGCAGAAGAATTACTTCAAGGACTAAACACTCTTGATTGGCCAGAAAAGACAAAGCTTATGCAAAAAAACTGGATAGGCAAATCCTCTGGTGGTGAAATTGAGTTTACAGCTGAAAGTGGCGATAAGTTTAAGGTTTTCACAACTCGTGCAGACACACTTTTCGGTGTTTCATACGTTGTTTTAGCGCCAGAACATCCTTTAGTTGAAAAACTAACGTCTAAAAAACAGAAAAAAGCAGTTGATGCTTATATTTTAGAAACTTCTAAATGTAACGAAATCGATAGACTTTCGACTGCCCGTGAAAAAACAGGTGTTTATATCGGTCACAACGCTATTAACCCTATAAATGGAAAAAGTGTTCCTATTTACGTGGCTGATTACGTTCTTTACTCTTACGGCACGGGCGCTGTTATGGGCGTTCCTTCTCACGACGAAAGAGACTTTACTTTTGCAAACAAATACGGCTTACCTATTACTCGTGTTATTAAAGGCACAAACTGCCCTGACGACCTTCCATTTACTGACGATGGAATCGTTATGAACAGCCCTGGATTTGACGGTATGTCAAGCGAAGAAGCAAGAAAAGCTATTATAAACGAGCTTGTTAAACAAGGCAAGGCAGAACATAAGACAAATTATAGATTACGTGACTGGTTAGTTTCTCGTCAACGTTATTGGGGCGCTCCAATTCCTATTATTCACTGCGACAAATGTGGCACAGTCCCTGTTCCTTACGACCAATTGCCTGTGAAATTACCATACGACGTTGAATTTAAGCCAGACGGCGAATCTCCACTTGCAAAACATCAAGGCTTTATTAACACAACGTGCCCTATTTGTGGCGCACCAGCAAAGCGTGATTCTGACACTCTTGACACCTTTGTTTGCTCAAGCTGGTATTATTTACGATACCCTGATGCACAAAACTCTAAAGAACCATTTAACCCTGAAATTATTAATAAAATGCTACCTGTTGACAAATACGTTGGCGGTGCTGAACACGCTTGTATGCACCTACTTTATGCTCGTTTTATCACTAAGGCACTAAGAGATATGGGATACTTAAACTTTGATGAACCTTTCAAATCATTGGTTCACCAAGGTGTAATTTTAGGACCTGACGGACAAAGAATGAGCAAGTCTAAGGGCAACGTTATTGCACCAGACCCTTACGTACAAGAATTTGGTTCTGACGTTTTGAGATTATATCTTATGTTTGGATTCTCATACACAGAAGGCGGGCCTTGGAGCGATGATGGAATAAAAGCAATCACCAAATTCTTAGATAGAATTGAAAGACTTGCAAATAAAATCATCAAACTTCCATTAGATAAGAACAACGAAATTGGAAAAGCAGAAAAGGACCTTTTATACGTAGCAAACTACACAATTAAATGCGTTGACAAAGATATGGAAGAATTCTCATTTAACACGTCTGTTGCTCGCTTAATGGAATTACTTAATGCTCTTTCCAAGTATGATGCTTTAGAAAAAATTAACGCAAACGTATTTAAAAATTGCTTTAAGACGCTTATTCTTTTACTTGCGCCTTGCGCCCCACACTTTGCTGAAGAAATTTGGGAAATGTTTGGCAATAAAACGTCTATATTTAACGCAAAATACCCTGTTTGCGATGAAAGTGCACTTGTTTTAGACCAAGTTGAAGTTGCAGTTCAAATAAACAGTAAAATGCGTGCTAAAATAATGATTCCAAACGATGCGAACCAAGAAACTATAAAAGAAATTATCTATGCTGATGAAAAATTAGCACAAGAATTAGAAGGAAAAACAATTAAAAAACTTATTATTGTCCCAAAACGTTTGGTAAACATCATAGTTTAATAAAAAACAAGGTGTAAAAATGACAAAGAAAAATTCTTTAACTACACAAATTGATAGATTTAGCCCTGACATTGCGTTGGGGCTAAATGATATTCAAGTCGCATCAAGATTTGAAAATGGGCTATTCAACAAAGTTAACCAAAAATATTCTAAATCATACTTAAATATTTTAGTTAACAACGTATGTACTTTTTTTAATCTTTTAGGCTTAATCGTTTTTATTGCCCTACTTTTAAGTGGAGCAAAGCTTGGCAACTTCTTTTTTGTTTTCTTTTACGTTGCCAATATTTCAATCGGAATTATTCAAGAAATTAGAGCAAAAAAATGCATTGACAAGCTTACGCTTGTTGCAAGCAAAAAGGTTAAAACAATAAGAAACGGTCAAGTAGAAGAAATTATGTCAACGGAAATCGTTTTAGACGATATTATTCTGCTTGGTATGGGAAGTCAAATCCCAACCGATTGCCAAATTTTAAAAGGCGATATCGAAGTTAACGAGTCGCTTTTAACTGGCGAATCTGTTGCAGTTAAAAAAAGCGTGGGAGACACCCTTCTTGCAGGTAGCTTTATAACTAGTGGCACTTGCACCGTTCAAGCAATTAAAGTTGGTAAAGACAATTACGTTGAAACACTTTCTGCAAAAGCAAAGGCTTATAAAAAGCCACAGTCTGAAATAATGAGTTCACTTAAACTTATTATTAAAGTTATAAGTTGTATAATCGTCCCTATCGCCGTGGCTTCAATTTTAAGAAGTATATTAATTAAAAACGCAAATCTCCCTAATGCAATACTTGGAACTTCTACTATAGTTATAGGAATGATTCCCGCAGGTATGTTTTTGCTAACGAGCGTTGCGCTTGCTGTTGGAATTATAAAACTTGCAAAACATAAAACCTTAGTTCAGGACCTTTATTCTTTGGAAATGCTTGCTCGTGTTGATACTATTTGCTTTGACAAGACAGGAACAATAACTGATGGAAAAATGACCGTCTCTAACGTTGACAGTCTTACTAATGATAATTTTAATACCAAAAATATAGTTAGCTCTATGCTAAACGCACTGCAAGACAACAACCAAACTGCAATAGCTATGCTCAATTATTTTGGTCAAGAGAGCCATTATAAGCCAATTAAAACTCTACCATTTAATTCAAAAAGAAAGCTTTCTGCCGTCACGTTTGATAAAATTGGCACGTTTGCTTTTGGCGCACCTGAATTTGTTCTTGATAAAACGGAACTTAGTTTATATGAAGATAAAATCAACGATTATACAAAAAATGGGCTTAGAGTTTTAGTTTTAGCAAAGTCAAATTCTCCACTAACCGACGACCAAATCCCTAATGATTTTAAGGCGATTTCGCTTATCGTAATTGCAGATAGCGTTAGAGAAGACGCAATCACAACAATTCAGTGGTTCAAGGATAACGGCGTTCAAATTAAAGTTATTTCTGGCGACAACCCTATTACCGTTTCAGAAGTCTCAAAACGAGTTGGTATTGATAATGCCGATAAATACATAAGTTTAGAAGGCCTGACCGACGAACAAGTTGCTGACGCTGCAAATAAATATACAGTTTTTGGAAGGGTATCCCCTGAACAAAAAGCCATTTTAGTTAAAGCCTTAAAAAGCGCTGGGCACGTAACTGCAATGACCGGCGATGGAGTAAATGATATTTTAGCGCTTAAAGAAGCCGATTGCGCTGTTTCTGTAGCTTCGGGAAGCGACGCCGCAAGGAACGTTTCACACCTAGTGCTACTTGACAACAATTTTAATTCTATGCCTAAAATTGTTTATGAAGGAAGAAGAGTTATAAACAACGTTCAAAGCTCAGCTTCGCTATTTTTAATGAAAACGCTTTTCACAATGCTGTGGGCAATCATAACCTTGTGCCTACCTTATATGGATACATACCCTTATACCCTTTCAAATATGATAATGTTTGAAGTGTTTATTATAGGACTTCCTGCGTTTTTCTTATCTTTCCAACCAAACGATTCAAGGGTTGAAGGACATTTCATTAGTTATATTATTAAAAAATCATTACCAAGCGCTCTTCTTATGATTGTAAGCGTGTTTATTGTTGAACTATTTAGAATGCCAAACCCATCGCTTAACAAAGAAATTTATGACACTATGGGTATTTACGTTTTAACTTATGCTGGCGTTATTAACCTATTTATCACTTGCAAACCATTGAATAAATATCGCTTTGTTGTATTCTTTGCAAACTTGTTTGTAATCCTACTAATCACGGCTCTTGCAATGACTACAAATTTAGGCGGTTATATTAGTTTAGCAAAACTTCTTCCACTCGGCAAATATTATATTGAATTGATTATAATTTCACTTATCGTGCTTGCAGATATTCCTATTGCGTTGATTTTACAAAAACTTTTTAACAAGCTTGACTTATCTAAAAAGAATAAATAGCAAATAACAAAATTTAGCATAAAAAAAACAAGAAGTCACTTTTTAATGGCTTCTTGTTTTTATTTTTATTCTTTTTATCAAATTATTAATATTATTTACTTTCTTCAATGAGTTTAATAATATCTCCTACAGTTTTGATATTAACTGCATCTTCTTCTGGAACTGAAATTTCAAATTCTTCTTCCAAACTCATAAGCATTTCAACAACGTCCAATGAATCTGCGCCTAAATCTTTAACAATTTCCTTGTTTTCAGCGATTTCCTCAGCAGGTTTATTGAGTTGTTTAGAAATAAGTTCTATTACCTTATCTGCTACTGCCATCAATGTACCCTCCAATTTTTTTATACTAGTATTATAATATATTTATTCTAATATTGCAAGCAATAATAATAAAATTATAAAATTAATCAATTTTAGGCAGGCTTTCAAACCCTTTTTGAAGTTCGGCATCTGTTGGAATATAATCCGACATAGTGTTGTTGTTATATGCAGAATATGCAGCAAGGTCAAAATAACCTGTTCCCGTTAAACAGAACACTATAGTTTTCTTTTCACCTGTTTCTTTACACTTTAATGCTTGGTCAATAACTTCTCTAATTGTATGTGATGATTCTGGAGCTGGTAAAATACCCTCAGATTTAGCAAACATAACGGCTGCTTCAAACACCTTAGTTTGTTCAACTGCAACAGCGTCAATATAGCCATCGTGATAAAGCTTAGAAACAATTGGGTTCATACCGTGATATCTAAGTCCACCAGCGTGGTTTGTTGATGGCATAAATCCACTCCCTAACGTACACATCTTTAAAAGTGGTGTAATTTTACCCGTATCACCAAAGTCGTAAGCATATTTTCCCCTTGTCATTGATGGGCAAGAAGCAGGCTCTACGCCGATAATTTTGTATTTTGCTTTGCCTTCAATCTTATCCTTAACAAATGGAGCAATAAACCCACCAAAGTTAGAACCACCACCTACACAGCTGATAAACATATCTGGCTCAATACCATATTTTTCAAGCGCAACTTTAGTTTCTAAACCAATAATTGATTGATGCAAGATGACGTGGTCTTGAACGCTACCTAAAACGTATCTGCAATTTGGTGTGTTTAAGGCTTTTTCAGTTGCTTCAGAAACGGCACAACCAAGTGAACCACCCGTATTAGGGAAAGCTTCTAAAATTTCCCTTCCAACTTTTGTTGTGTTTGATGGACTTGGAATAACCTTGCCACCATAAGTTTCAATAATAGCTTTTCTAAAAGGCTTTTGTTCAGCACTGCTCTTTACCATATAAACAGTTAAATCAAGCCCATAAAAAGCACACGCCATTGAAAGCGCTGTTCCCCATTGACCAGCACCCGTTTCGGTTGTAAGGCTTGTTAAACCTTGTTTTTTTGCATAATATGCTTGAGCGATTGCAGAGTTAAGCTTATGCGAACCTGAAGTATTGTTCCCTTCGAATTTATAATAAATTTCAGCAGGAGTATCAAGCACTTTTTCTAAATAATACGCCCTAGTTAGTGGTGATGGACGAACCATTTTATAAAAGTCTTGAACTTCTTCTGGAATAGGAATATATTCATCAGTCATATTGAGTTCTTGTTTAGCAAGTTCGTCACATAAAATCTCACTAAGTTCCTCAAACGTTATAGGTTTTTTTGTTGAAGGATTAAGCGCTGGTTCGTGCTTATCTTTCATAACAGCATTTATATTATACCAACATTTTGGAAGTTCACTTTCTTGAAGATATATTTTTGTTGGAATTTTTTTGTCTTGCATAATAATTTCTCCTTATTTAAAATAAAAAACACGGAATATTCTATGGGACGAATATATCCGTGTTGCCACCCACTTTTTCAAAGCTAAAACTTTGACTCTTTCGGGCACAATAATGCCCTGCCACTTTAACGCTTGGCCTTTTGCGTCAGCAACTACTCTTACTTTCATCGCCACCCTCGGTAATCCATTCAAAATTACTCAGCTAATTGTTTGCACCACCCACAATCTCTCTAAAAGCCTCTGTAAAATCTACTACTTTACTTCATCGGTTTATAATTCATTTTCTTTATAATAGCACCTTTTATCAAAAGTGTCAACTATTTAATGATATTTATGGGTTTAATTTATTTTGAAACTTTCATAAATAGGTCGTTTAAGACGTTTAGTCCTATTTTAATAGATTCTTTAACCAAATATTCTTCTCTTGTATGTACTCCTGCGCCTTTATAAACGCCTACGCAAATTGCAGGAATTCCTAGTGAGTGTGGAATATTACAATCAGTTGAACCCGAACTTGCTTTAACTTTCGCACCAGAGTGCTTTTCTTGAATATCGATAACCATTTGAGATGCTTTGTCTAACTTTTCTTTATCCACGTCGCCCATACCTGGTCTATTGCCAACAAGTTCTATTGTAATTGTTGCATCTGGGAATTCGTTTTTAACTTGTTCAAAAATCTTATTGAACTCATCTTGCATTAACTTTAAGCACTCATTATCATCCGACCTGTATTCACAAAGCATTTCAGCACTTTGGGCAATAGTATTTACAGACGTGCCACCATTTATTGTGCCTACGTTATACGTTGTTTTAGTGCCTTCAACTTTTGGAACTTGCAACTGATAAATCTTATTAACGATTGAAGATAAAACGGCAATTGCATTTGTTCTTCCAAAACCACCATAAGAATGTCCGCCTTGAGTCGTTGCCACAACCTTGTATCTATGAGAACCAACACTCTTGTTAACAATGTGATTATATCCACCATCTAAAGTGAACATGACGTCAATTTTACCTGCAAAATCCTTAAAAATTTGCTTACAACCTTTTAGGTCACCAAGGCCTTCTTCGCAAGCGTTTGCTGAGAATAAAATTGATTTTTCCACCTTGAAATCAATGTCTTTTAGATATTTACAAAAAGATAAAATCATAGCTACGCAAACAGTATCGTCGCAAACCCCTGGGCATTTTATAAGTTCGCCATCATCAATATATGATAATGGCTCTAAATCAGGAAAAACAGTATCAGTATGCGCCATAAATAACGAATAAGTGTCGTTATTTCCTTTAATATCCCAAATAACGTTTTTTGCACTATCGATATAAGCATTTTTATAGCCTATGCCGTGCAAATAATTTGTTATATACTCAGCCCTTTTATCTTCAAAACCTGATGGCGCAGGAATTTTACATAATTCTTCGGTTAGTTTAAGTGTTAAATCAAAATACTCTTTAGTTGCAAATTCTTTCATTTTTTACCTTCATTAGTTTTTTATAAAAATTGCTAAATCATTAGGTTTTAGCAGATAATTGTTTGTATAAGTTTTATTTGTAATAAGCTCCAAAAGGCTTCCAACAAATTCAAAATCGTATGTGTTTGAAGAGATATTTACACAAACCAAAACTTGACTTTTTTCATCAAATCTTTTAAATATAAACACTCCGTCATCAATATAAATTTGCTCAAAATCGCCCATTTTAAATGCTGAAAACTCTCTTCTTAGCCTTGATAAAAATCTAAACCACTCTAAAATCTCAGCGTTTTCATTTCCCCACGGAAAAGTGCGTCTATTTAATGGGTCTGAATATCCCTGCATGCCCACTTCATCGCCATAATATATAGACGGCACACCACAAAGTGTAAATTGCAAAGTAGTGGCAACTTTTAGCTTAAATATAGCGTTTTCCATTTTGTTAGGCGAAATTTTTAATTTTGATAACGTTATTTTGTCCTTGCCATCAGCATTTTCGCCACCCAAAACAGTTAAAATCCTTGAGGTATCGTGCGTTGATAAAATGTTCATAAGAGAATGCAAAACATTTTTTGGATAGTGGTCAATCTGTTCTTTTATTGTATGAGATAATTGTCTGGCATTTCCACTTTTCACAAACTCAATGATAGCATTTTTAAGCGGATAATTCATCACACTATCTAGTTCTTTGCCTTGAAAATACTCTCTTCTATTACCATAAGAAATTTTGTTAGATGCATCTTCCCACACTTCGCCAATCACAATTGCGTTCTTGTTCGCTCTTTTGACGGCTTTTCTAATGCTCTTAACAAAACTTGATGGCAGTTCATCTACAACGTCAAGTCGCCACCCACCAACGCCAAGTTTAGTATAATGGTCAATAACACCGTTTTCGCCTGTTATATACTCTATATAATCTTCATTGCTTTCATTAATAGCTGGCAGAGTTTTTATTCCCCACCAACTTTCATATTTGTTTGGAAAATCTTCAAAATTATACCAATCATAATATTTAGAATCTTTGCTTTGATATGCGCCTAAGCTTTCATATCTATTATATTTATTAAAATACAAACTGTCATCGCCCGTATGATTAAAAACACCATCGAGAATTATTTTAATGCCGTTTTCACTTGCTTTATCTATAAGCCTAATTAAATCACTTTTATCACCAAGCAACTCGTCAATTTGCATATAATCGCCTGTATCATATCTGTGGTTAGAAAACGCCTTAAAAATAGGATTAAGATATATTGCATTTATGCCTAATCCCACAAGATAATCAAGTTTTTCAGTTATCCCTTTAAGGTCGCCTCCAAAAAAATCATTGTTTAGAATTTCGCCCTGTTCGTTTGGCAAAAACACAGGCATTTCGTTCCAATTATCGTGCAAAACCTTATAATCAGGAATGTACTTTTTTTCTTCACTTCTAAAAAACCTGTCTGGAAAAATTTGATAAATTATTCCACCAGAAAGCCAAGACGGAACTTCAAAATCGTTATCATAAACCGTTAGTTGAAAATCTAGTTTTGTGCTTGAAATAACACCTTGATAATCATAACTATTTGATATAAATTTTCCATTATCAAGCTCAAAATAATAAAAATACAACCCACTTTTCAAGCTAAAACTTACTTCATAATAGTCGTCAATTTTTTGCATAGGATAGCTAAAATAATCTTCGCCATCTTTTTTACATCGCAAAATTACAGAGTTAAAGTTGCCTTTAACTCTGATTTTTATTTCGCTATTTGATATAACAGCCCCGACTGTATTTTTATAAAATGTATCAAGTGGATTATATATCATTTATTTAATTCTCTTTAGTCCCCAAACGTTGTCAGCATATTCTCTAATACTTCTATCACTTGCAAAAATGCCAGCAGATGCAATATTATTTAGGCTTTTCTTTGCCCAATCAATTTTATCTAAATATACTTTATCAGCAACGCTGTGTATGTCGCAGAAAGAGCCAAAATCAGCTAAACACATATATGGGTCTGCAACAGGACTTGCCGTGAGTAAATAATTTGCAATATCGCTAAAGCTTTGGCCATTAAAACCAACGTTAAGTGCGTTTATAACTTTTTCTAGTTTAATATTATTTGCATAATAAATAGACGAGTTATAGCCTTGCGCCCACTTTCTTTCAACTTCTTCTGCCGTCAAACCGAATATGAAAATATTATCTTTACCACAAGCTGATTGCATTTCCACGTTTGCACCGTCAAGTGTACCAATGGTTAACGCACCGTTTATCATAAATTTCATATTACCCGTGCCACTTGCTTCTTTGCCTGCTTGTGAAATCTGCTCGCTTATTTCGGTTGCCGGCATAAGCTTTTCTGCCATAGACACACAATAATCTTCTAAATATACTACGTTTAATTTTTCTTTAATTTTTGGATTTTTATCTATATCTTTGCTTATTGAACAAATAAGTTTGATAATTTGCTTTGCAAAATAATACCCCGGCGCTGCTTTAGCACCAAAAATAAACGTCTTTGGCTGTACGTCAAGATTTGGATTTTCTTTTAGGTCGTTATACAGTGAAATTATATATAAAGCATTAAGCAGTTGTCTTTTATATTCGTGCATACGCTTTGCTTGCACGTCAAATAAAGTATTTGGGTCAATTATAACTGATTGCTTTTTGCTTATATACTCACAAAATTGTTTTTTCTTAATGTTTTTTATTTCATTTAATCTATTTAGTACGTTTACATCATTTTCAAACTTCTTAAATTCTTTTAATTTAGATGCGTCCATTACGTATCCATTGCCAATGCAATCGTTTAAGAGCTCACAAAGTTCAGGGTTTGATTGGCAAAGCCAACGCCTATGCGCAATTCCGTTGGTGACGTTTGTAAACTTATGTGGATAAACGTCGTAAAAGTCCTTAAAAATACTGTTTTTTATGATGTCACTATGGAGTGCTGAAACGCCGTTTACTGTATGCGAAGCAACAACTGATAAATTCGCCATTTTGATTTGACCGTGAGAAAAAATACTCATTCTGTCAATCTTGTCCCAATTACCTGGGAATTTTTGCCATATCTCAGCACAAAAACGCTCGTTTATCTCTTTTAATATCATATGAATTCTAGGCAATCTTCTTGCGATTAAATCTTCGCTCCACTTTTCTAACGCCTCGCTCATAACTGTATGGTTTGTATAGGCAACCGTTCTTGTGACAATATTCCAAGCATCGTCCCAACTAAAACTATGCTCGTCCATAAGAATACGCATAAGTTCAGGGATACAAAGCGCTGGGTGTGTGTCATTTATATGGATAGCAGCTTTTTCTGGAAGTGACAAAAGCGAGCCATATCTTTTTATATGGTCACTAACAATGTCTTGTAGAGTAGCCGAAACCAGCAAATATTGTTGTTTAAGCCTTAGCGATTTACCTTCAAAATGATTATCTGATGGATACAAAACTTTTGAAATCAAGTCAGCCTCATTATCTTCTTGCATACTGCGAATATAATCGCCTTGAGAAAAGGTTTTCATATCAAAATCTCTGATGTTTTGAGCTTTCCACAGCCTTAAAACCGACACTGCCCTGCTGTCTTTCCCAGAAATCATCATATCGTAAGCAACGGCCTCAACTTCTTTTGCATTGTAATGCGCAATTTTAAGCCCATTTTCCGTCCAACTCTCTTCAATATGACCGTCAAACTTAACCTTAAACGTTTTATCCATACGCTGAGTTAGCCAAACTTCGCCACCAGGTAGCCAAACGTCTGGAAGTTCCATTTGCCAACCATCAACTATTTTTTGTTTAAATAAACCATATTCATATCTAATAGAATATCCCATTGCTGGATAATCTTGACTTGCTAGTGCGTCCATAAAACAAGCTGCAAGCCTACCTAGCCCACCATTTCCTAGCCCAGCGTCTGGTTCTAATTGGTATAAATCTTCAAGCGAGCAAGAAAATTCGTTTTTAAGCACGTTATTTAAAACGTCTTGCATACTAAGATTATAGGTGTTATTTTTAAGCGATTGCCCAAGCAAAAACTCCATACAGAGATAATAAATTCTCTTGCCACCTTGTGCTCTGTATTCTTTGTTAAATGCACTCCGCTTTTCTAAGAGAATATCTCTAACGCACATAACAATAGACTTATAAATTTGTTCTTTTGTCGCCTCTTTTGGCGTGACACCAAAATATCTTGATAATTTACTTTTTATAAGATTTGCTGTGTCTTTTTCTGACATCGGTTTCATTGTATTCTCCTAAAATTTATTTATTGTATAACTTTAAATACTCATCAGCTTGGTTATTCCAAGAAAAATCAGTTGTCATTGCCCTATTTTGAACGTCTGCCCAAGCTTTTTTGTCGTGATAGGTTTTTATTGCTTCGTTTATTACGTAAAGCATATCGTACGCATTATAATCTGCAAATGTAAAACCATTACCTTTAACGCCCGTATATGCCTTTATACTATCGTTTAAGCCACCTGTCTCTCTTACAACAGGAACTGTGCCATAACGGCTTGCAATCATTTGGGACAAGCCACAAGGCTCGCTTTTTGAAGGCATTAAAAAGATATCAGCACCAGAATAAATTTTTCTAGATAAGTCTTGATTATACGCAATAATCGTTGCGCATTTTCCTTGATAGGTGTGCGAGATATGTGTAAAATAATTTTCATATCCAATTTCGCCCTTGCCTAATATGACAATCTGAACGTCTTGGCTTAATAAAGTCTCTAAAACCTGCCTAACTAGGTCTAAGCCTTTGTGTGATACAAGCCTTGATATTATTGCGATTATTGGCACGTCTTTTTTAACAGGAAGAGAGAGCATTTTTTGAAGTTCACTTTTGCAAACTTCCTTCCCTGACAAATCTTTGTGCGAATAGTTTTTAAATAAGCATTTATCTGTTTCTGGGTTATAATAATCAATATCAATGCCGTTTAGTATTCCACTTAATTTTTGTACGTTTCTATTTATAATATTTTCTAGTCCGTGTGCATAATATGAGTGTTTTATTTCTTCAGCATAAGTTGGGCTAACTGTTGAAACTATATCGGTCATTTCAATTGCGCCTTTCATAAGATTTACTTGACCGTTAAACTCAATAAAATTCTTCATAACTGAAGTAAAACCAAATAGGTTTTCATAGGTATCCATACCAAAATTGCCTTGATATTCTATGTTATGGATTGTAAAAACAGTTTTTATCTTGCGATATTTTTCATCGCCATAATACATACCCTTTAAGTATAAAATTGCAGACGCAGTTTGCCAATCATTACAATGCAGTATATCTGGATATATATCTAATCTAGAAAGAGTATCAAGTGCGGCACGAGAAAAGAAAGCAAATCTTTCTCCATCATCGTAAAAGCCATAAATATTACCATCTCTCTTGAAGTAATACTCATTGTCAATGAAATAAAAATTTACCTCATTAAATTTGTAATAATATATGCCTGCATATTGCCAGCGCCAAGCAAGTGATACGTTAAAGTTTGTTATAAACTTAAACTTTGACTTAAATTCATTAGAAATATTACTATATAATGGCAAAATTACGCTAACGTCTAAATTTTTATTTTTTGCTAGTGCTTTTGGCAGTGAGCCAAGCACGTCTGCAAGCCCACCCGTTGCGATAAACGGTGCGGCTTCTGAACCTAAAAAAACAATTTTTTGCTTTTTTGTAATGTTAATTTTTGGTATCTCGATAGAATTATCTTTTTCTACGTTAACCCTTTTTGACGTGCATCTTTTTGCTTTTTTCACGTTACTATTATCACCTTTCATATTTTCCCCTTAAACCATAATGCCTTTTCCGATATAGAACGGATGATTTTCACTTCCAGATAAAACCTTTTTATCCCTAACAACAACGTTTTTATCTGTTATAATGCAATTGAGCATAGAGTTTTCTCCTAAAACAGTATTTTGCATTATAATACTGTTTTTAACAACCGTTCCTCTGCCAACTTTAACGTTTCTAAATATTATGCTATTTTCGACTTCGCCTTCTATAATGCAACCATCGGCAATCATAGAATTTTTCACAATTGCGCTATTGCCATATTTAGTCGGAGCTGAGTCACGAATTTTAGTAAACACACTTCTATCGCCAAACACTTCGTCTCTATTTTTAGCATCCAACATGCTCATATTGCTATCGTAATATGCCTGAAGTGAAGTTATACCTGCAAAAAAGCCTTTATGTTCATATGCCATTACTTTCATACTATCTAAATTAGATACGATTATGTCTGACATAAAGTGGCGTTTGTTGTTAGAAATGCTATCCATAACAATATTTTGAAGCAAAGATTTTTTAAGAACGAAAACGTTTGTAAATACGTTTTGATATTCACTACTGTCTTTTTGGTCACGATATTTAACCCCTATAATTCTTTGCCCCTCAATGTCAAACGTTGTTGCATTTTTGCGAGAATATGCATCATTTTTTAAGCGTTTATATACAAGCGTTATATCGGCGTGATTTTTTATGTGGTGTTCTATAACGTCATTAAAGTTTATTCTACAAACGGTGTCACAGTCGGTCATAACAACGTATTCTTCGTCTGCCCTAAACAAAAAACTAGTAATGCCTTTTAAGGCTTCTAATCTAGATGCGTAAAGATTGCTACTTTCAACGTCTCCATAAGGTGGCAGAATAATAACACCACCATCTTTTCTCGCCAAATCCCAGTCCTTACCACTTCCAACGTGGTCCATTAGCGATTGATAATTGCTCTTAGTTATAATGCCAACGGTGTCTATGCCTGAATTTACCATATTAGAAAGTGGAAAATCAATAAGTCTATATCTTCCACCAAAAGGAATTGAGCCAAGAGTTCTTATCCTTGCAAGTTCTGGTACGTTATTATCGTGAATATTTGAAAATATAATACCAACCGCTCTCATATTAATTATTACCCCCTTGTATATCCTTATCGATTATTTCCCCACCTTTAACGATAACATTTTCGCCAATAATGATATTTCTGCCGAGTAAAGCAATTCCATTACCGTTTTCCTTGCTTTCGCCAACTATTGCATTTTTAGCAACGATTGTATTTTCATCTATTATTGAATATTCTATTTGAGCACCTTCTTCAACCACAACGTCGCCCATAATAATGCTGTTTTTAACCACAGCTCCCTTTTTAACTATAACGTTGCTTGCAAGCACCGAATTTTCTACGTCACCATGTATTTCGCACCCAGACATTATTATACTGTTAAAAGTTTTTGCGCCGTCACCAATATAATGTGGTGGCGCAAGAGGGCTTCTTGACTGGATTTTCCAAGCTGAATCTGTCACGTCAAACTTAGGAATATCGCCAAGTAAATCCATATTTGCTTCGTACAGTGAATCTATCGTTCCAACGTCTTTCCAATAGCCATTAAACTCATAAGCCATCATTTTATTACCATCTGCAAGCATTTTTGGTAAAACGTCTTTACCGAAATCGTTTGATGATTTAGGGTTCTTACTATCCTCTGTTAAATATTTTTCAAGCATTTTAGTTGAAAAAATATATATACCCATTGACGCTAAGGTAGATTTTGGTTTTTTTGGTTTTTCTTCAAACTCATAAATAGTACCGTCCTCATTTGTGTTAAGTATGCCAAATCTAGACGCTTCTTCAATAGGCACTTTTATTGCAGCAATGGTGCAATCGGCATTATTTAAGATATGATAATTAAGCATTATTGCATAATTCATCTTATAAATATGGTCGCCTGAAAGAATCAAAACGTAGTCAGGGTTATATTGATTAATAAACCTTAAGTTTTGAAAAATTGCATTTGCCGTTCCTTTATACCAATCAGATGAGTTTTTGCCTTGATAAGGTGGCAAAGTATGAACACCACCAAACTCTCTATCTAAGTCCCAAGGTTGACCATTTCCGATGTATGTATTCAGAATTAGTGGTTGATATTGAGTTAAAACACCTACAGTATCTATGCCAGAATTTACACAGTTAGACAGTGGAAAGTCAATAATTCTATACTTTCCACCAAAAGATACTGCTGGTTTTGCAATGTTATTTGTTAAGGCATATAATCTACTGCCTTGTCCACCTGCAAGCAACATAGCAACGCATTTTTTCTTCCTTATCATATACATTTCTCCTTAATCGTTTTTTTGTATAAAGTATGCCCCAGAAAATTTAGGTAAATCAATCTTGATTGAATAATCTCTTCCGTGTGCACTTTCTTTTTTGGCAACAAAAACTCTTTTTTTACATTGCCCCTTTCCACCATACGCCTTTTGGTCTGAATTGATGATGAGCTTATATTTGCCCTTAGGCGCACCCAGCCTATAGCCAAGATAGTCATTGCCTGAAAAATTAAGAACGACTATTAATTTATTCCCCTTTTTGTCCTTTCTTATAAATGCAATCACGTTATTTTGACTTTCATCAACAGAAATCCACTCAAAGCCTTCCCAACTATCCTCAATTTGATAAAGTGGCGGGTTTTCTTTATAAATAAAATTCAATTTTTTATTAAACGCTTTTAATTTTTTATGCAAAACAAAATCGAGCATAAAAAATTCAAGACCATTTTTATAATCCCACTCTCTAAATTGCCCGTATTCATTACCCATAAATGAAAGCTTTTTTCCAGGATGAGCCATCATATAGAGCATAAAAGTTCTAATTGAACTAAACTTTGTTTCAATATCACCATACATTTTATCTATAAGAGACTTTTTGCCGTGAACCACTTCGTCGTGTGAAATTGGCAATATATAATTTTCACTAAAAGCATAGCACATTGAAAAAGTTAATTTATTGTGAACATCTCGCCTAAAATAAGGGTCGTATGTAATATATGATAGTGAATCGTTCATCCAGCCCATATTCCACTTATAGTTAAAACCAAGCCCACCAACAGTTGTAGGTTTTGTCACTAAAGGAAATGCTGTAGATTCTTCGGCAATCATTATGGCATTTGGAAAACGCTCAAAGACAGCTGTATTTAATTTTTGCAAAAACGCTATTGCTTGTAAATTATAATTTCCACCATTTTCATTTGGAATCCACTCGCCGTCTTTTCTGTCATAATCTAAATATAGCATAGACGCAACTGCATCAACCCTCAGCCCGTCTATATGAAATTTATCAAATAAAAATATAGCATTTGAAACTAAAAAACTTTGTACTTCATTTCTGCCCCAATCAAAAATATGCGTGCCCCAAGTTTTATGCTCTTTTCGTGATGGAATACTGTTTTCATAACAACAAGTTCCGTCAAACATATAAAGACCAAATATGTCTTTTGGAAAATGCGCAGGGACCCAGTCTAAAATTACTGAAATATTATACTTATGAAACTCGTCAATAAGTTCCATAAAATCTTTTGGCGTGCCAAACCTTGATGAAATAGAATAATATCCTGTCACTTGATATCCCCAAGAACCATCAAACGGATATTCCGTGATAGGCATAAATTCGACGTGAGTATATCCCATATCGACAACGTATTTAACTAAATGTTCTTTTAATTGCTGATATGAATAATAACTTCCGTCATCGTTTTTCTTCCAAGACGCCAAGTTTACTTCATAAATATTCATTGGCTTATCATAATAAGCGCTTTTATTTTTTATAAACTCTTGGTCTTTCCAAACATAACCTTCTAAATCATAAATTTTTGATGCCGATTCCGGTGGTGTTTGGCTATGAAAAGCATATGGGTCTGCTTTAAAAACCGTTGTATCGCCCGTGACTGCATATTTATACATATCGTATTGCTTTAACCCAGCGATAAATAGTTCGTAAACGCCATTATCAGATATTCTTTCCATAACGTTTTTAGTCTTATCCCAATCATTGAAGTCGCCAACAACTGAAACAGACTTAGCATTTGGTGCCCATACCCTAAAAACAACACCTTGTTTGCCATTTTGGGCGGAAAAATGCGCACCTAAAAAGTCATAGGCATTATAGTTTGTGCCTTGATGAAATAGATAAAGTGGCAAATTTTGATTATTAAGTTTTTTAATTGGTGTATTTTTCTTCATAACTAAGTTTAGCAAATATAGTTTGTGTCTTTAGCCGGCGCATTATCCATTTGCTTTTTTGTGTCTTCATAACCTTTTCTTCCAAAAAGTGCATAAGTTGCGTTTTTGCCACCCTCAACTCCCGGTTGGTTAAAAGTATCAATATTAAGCATTGCACCAGCAAACGCTGTTTGCAGTTCAAACATAAATAAAAGTTGCCCTATGGTAAAAGCATTAACTTCTGGCAAATAAATAGTAAAGTTTTGTCTATTTGCGCTTGTCAAAGCATACTCTGTTGCTTGTCTTTCCTTTGTTATAAGTTCGTTTAAGGTATGCCCACACAAGAAATTCACGTCGCTAATATCTTCACAGCCTTTGCTGATTTCAACGCTTGTGCGATAATTGTCAACGCCAATTAAGGTAATTACCTTATCGAAAGGCCCTTCTCTATAAAGCTGAATTTGCGAGTGTTGGTCTGTGACTCCAAGCGCTTTAACAGGCGTTTGCCCCACGTAAACGTATTCACCATTGTTATCTATTGCCTTTCCAAGACTTTCGCCCCAAAGTTGGCAGTACCAGTCGGCAATATATTTTAAACTATCTGCATAAGGCATCATGACCGATATGTTTTTGCCGTTTTTAATTGCCAAAACTTGCATTAATGCGCAAAGTAGCGCAGGGTTTTTTCTAATATTTTTATTAGCGCAAATTTTATCCATAAATTTAGCGCCGTCTAAAAGGTCTTTTATATCAATTCCTAAAACCGCCGCAGGAAGCAAGCCTACAGGACAAAGCTGAGAAAATCTTCCCCCAACGCCATCAGGAATATAAAAAGTTTTTAGGTTTTCGCTTTTTGCAATCTTAATCAAATTACCCTTGTTGGCAGAAGTCGTTGCAATCATGTGCTCATTTGCCCTGTCACCATATTTTTCTTTTAATATGTCCATTATAATAAGGTATTGAGCCATAGTCTCGCTTGTAGCACCACTTTTTGTGACAACGTTAAACATTGTCTTATCAAGGTCAACAACGTCTAATAGTGCCCTCATACGCTCTGGGTCAACGTTATCTTCAACATAAAATTTTGGTGCTTTGCGTTTGGATTTAGGAAGTTCGTTATGCCTTAAATGGCAAAGCGCTTGAAATACTGCGATAGGACCTAATGCCGAACCACCAATACCAAGCACAACAAAATTATCGAATTTTTTTCTTATTTGTTTGGCGGTCTCTAAAATATCATCAACAATTTCAGATTGATTATAAGGAAGCTCTGTCCACCCCATCATGCCTTTACCACGACTAGACATAACTTTAGAATACGCATCATCAATAAAACCTTTGTTTTTTATAAAAACATCGTCATCAAAGCCGTATTGCGTGCCAACAAACCTTGACATCATATTGTTGTAATCAATTCTTAGAGCCATGCTCCTGCGCCAATTTTCATTTTTTCTACTCATTTTCCTCTCCTAATGGATATTCATTATTAATTATATAATAAAACATTACTTGAAAATTGTCAATATTAATAGAAAAATAATAGGCAAATTTTGGCATTTTTTACACTTTTTTAATGTAATTTGACATTTTTTTTGTTTTTACAAAAATTATAGCAAGATTTATAAAAAAACAATAAAAAAGAACCTTACAATTTTTGCAAGGTTCTAAATAGATATTTTTGATTATATGCCAATCGTAAAAGAATATATATTAACCTTTTAAGTCCTTAATTTGAACTAACAATTTTTCACGCATATCAACGTATTTATTAAGCTTATCTTTTTCAGCATCAACCAAATTCTTTGGCGCTTTTTCTAAGAATTTTGTATTTGCAAGCTTACCACTCGCTCTTGCAATTTCATTTTCAATGGTGTGAAGTTCCCTTTCAAGTCTTTCGATTTCCTTATCGAAATCAACAAGCTCCCCTAATGGGATAAATAATTCAAATCCATCAATTACTTGCGAAACGACCTTATCTGTTAGACTGTTTTTATCTTCAATCAAAGCTATTTCAGAAACACCCGCAAGTTTTTCGATATAAACGCCACAATTTTTGATTACTTTTTTATTTAAAGTTTTAACGTATAGCTTAACTTTCTTAGATGGTACAGCGCCTACTTGAGCTTTTAGGTTTCTAATGCACTTAATAATTTCCTTAGTTGGCTCGATTTCCTTAACAGCCGAGCTATAATTAGACTTAGCATTATATCTTGGGAAATCTGCAAGCATAAGTGGACCAACAGCGTTAGGTATGCTCTTATAAATCTTTTCGGTAATAAATGGCACGAAAGGATGCAAAAGTTTCATAATTTCGCCAAGAACAAAGGTTAAAACGCTAATTGTATCGTTACATTTTTTCTCATCTTCACCATAAAGCACAGGCTTTGTAAGTTCAATATACCAATCGCAGAAATCATTCCAAACAAAATCGTAAAGGTTAGCAAGCGCAACGCCCATTTCGAATTTTTCCATATTGATTGTCACGTCTTTAACCGTCTTGTTAAGTCTAGTGATAATCCACTTATCAGCACAGTTAAGCTTACAATCTTTAATAGGCGAAATCGTTCTTCCCTCAGTATTCATAAGCACGAATCTTGAAGCGTTCCAAATCTTGTTCATAAAGTTTCTAGCGCCTTCAATCTTCTCGTCTGAGAATCTCATATCGCTGCCTGCAGCAACGCCGTTGATGAGCGAAAATCTGAGCGTATCAGCACCGAACTTAGCGATAATTTCGGTTGGGTCAATACCATTGCCTAAAGACTTACTCATTTTTCTACCTTGAGAGTCACGAACTAGTCCGTGAATAAGCACGTCTTTAAAAGGAATACGTTTCATATGCTCAAGGCCTGAGAAAATCATCCTTGCAACCCAGAAGAAAATAATATCATAACCTGTGACGAGAACGTCTGTTGGATAAAAATATTCTAAATCTTCGGTTTTATCTGGGTAGCCGAGTGTTGAAAATGGCCAAAGCGCCGAAGAAAACCACGTATCGAGCACGTCTTCGTCTTGCTTAATGTTAGTGCTACCGCACTTAGAGCAAACTTTAACGTCTGATTTAGAAATCATCATCTCGCCACAGTCTTGGCAATAATAAGCTGGGATTCTATGTCCCCACCAAAGCTGACGAGAAATACACCAATCTCTAACGTTTTCCATCCAGTTAAAGTAAATCTTAGAAAATCTATCTGGAGTGAACTTAATGCTCTTCTTTCTAACAACGTCGATAGCAGGTTCAGCTAGTGGTTGCATTTTAACAAACCATTGCTTGCTTACGATAGGCTCAACCGTATGATTACAACGATAACAATGCCCAACGTTATGATGAAGTGGCTCAATCTTAACTAAGAGCCCTAATTCTTTTAATTCTTCAACTATTTCCTTTCTGCAAACTAGCGAATCCTTACCACAATACTTGCCTGCGAGCTCGTTCATCGTTCCGTTGTCAGCAATAACTCTTACAACTTCAAGATTATGTCTTAAGCCGACCTCAAAGTCGTTAGGGTCATGCGCAGGCGTAATTTTAACAGCGCCCGTACCAAAGCCGAGTTCAACGTAATCATCAAAAACGATAGGAATTTCCTTATTAACGATAGGCAAAATAAGTGTTTTGCCCGCCATATTCTTATATCTTGGGTCTTTTGGATTAACAGCAACAGCCGTGTCGCCGAGCATAGTTTCAGGCCTAGAAGTTGCAACTGTGATAAACTCGTCACTATCTTTTACAGGATATTTAATATACCAAAGATTGCTGTCTTCTTCAACGTATTCAACTTCGGCATCAGAAAGCGCCGTTTTACACTCTGGGCACCAGTTGATAATTCTGTCCCCACGATAAATAAGCCCCTTTTCGTAAAGGTTAACGAACACTTCTTTAACAGCCCTAGAGCATTTTTCGTCCATAGTAAATGCTAAACGAGACCAGTCGCAAGACGAGCCGAGCGTTTTTAGTTGTTCGATAATACGTCCACCATACTTTTCTTTCCACGCCCAAGCACGCTCTAAAAAGCCATCTCTACCAATATCTTTTTTGGTGATGCCCTCTTTAGCCATTTGTTCTACGATTTTAACTTCGGTAGCAATAGAAGCGTGGTCAGTTCCAGGAAGCCAAAGCGCACTATAACCTTGCATTCTTTTAAAACGTATTAAAGTATCTTGTAAAGTTTCGTCAAGAGCGTGGCCCATATGCAGTTGACCGGTGATGTTTGGAGGTGGGATAACGATAGTAAAAGGAAGTTTGTTCGCATCTACTTTCGCAGTAAAATAGCCGTTAGATTCCCATTCTTTGTAAATATCATTTTCAAATTCAGAAGGGTTATAAGTTTTTGCCATATCCATAATAGGCTTTCTCCTTTATAAATAAAAAGAAATAAAAAAATAAATCAAGAGATATTATACTTGATAATTAAAGCAAAGTCAAACATAATTGCAAAACATTGTCATAAATAAGAATAAAATCATAAAATGAAGTATTACAAAATAAAAAAATGGAGTAAAAACAAAAAATGAAGAGAATTTTACCAATTATACTAGCACTTAGCATAACCATAATGCCAATTTTTGGATGTAAAAAGACTGATGACGGCACGATTCGCCTAAATGAAGTGACGCATTCGGTATTTTACGCTCCCCTATACTTAGCTATAGAGAACGGTTATTTTGCTGAACAAGGCTTAAAAATTGAACTAACAAACGGTGGTGGCGCAGACAACTCAATGACAGCACTACTTTCCGGAACGGCAGACATAGGCTTAATGGGCCCAGAAACGGTCATTTACGTATATAACCAAAACAAAGCCGACTATCCGAAAGTTTTTGGGCAATTAACCCAAAAAGACGGCTCGTTTTTAGTTTCGAGAGTTGAAGAGCCTAATTTTTCTTGGAACAACTTAAGGGGCAAAGAAATTTTAGCCGGCAGAAAAGGTGGCGTTCCAGCGATGACTTTTGAATATATAATGAACGAACTAGGTATGCAGAATAACCAAGATTTTACTATGAATTTTGACGTTCAGTTTAATCTTATGACAAGTGCATTTTTAAGTGGAACAGCCGATTATTGCACGGTTTTTGAACCAACTGCATCTGAGTATCAAGCAAGTGGAAAATGGCATATCGTAGCCAGCGTTGGTGCACAAGGCGGAGAAATCCCTTACACTTCGTTTATTGCGCTTGACAGTTATATCAAAAATAACCCAGAAAAAATAGAAAAGTTTATGAAAGGGTTAAAGAAAGCATTTGACTTTATTGAAACGCACTCTGAATATGAAGTGGCAGAATCAATAGTAAAACAATTCCCATCTACCACGATTAATTCAATTGAAACGTCAATAAAAAGCTATAAAGCAATAGACGCATGGAAAACGGATATGCAAGCAACAGAGCAAAGCTTTAATAGGCTTCAAGACATAATGCAAAACGCAGGTGAACTGACAAAGCGTGTTGAATTTAATAAAATAGTTGATAACAGCATTGCAAAAGGTGTTTTTGGCTAAAAAACCATAAATTATATGATAAACGAGAGATAAAATTATGAATAAACAATTAGAATTTAAAAACGTGTCATTGACCTATCAAACAAAAAGTGACGAAATAAAAGCCATAGAAAACTTAAGTTTTAATTGTCACGAAGGCGAATTTTTATCAATAATAGGCCCGTCTGGGTGCGGAAAAACCACCATACTATCTTTGATAGCAGGACTAATCAAGCCAAGTCATGGCAAGATTTATATAAACGGCATAGACATAAATGCAAATAAATCAAAAATACAGCTTGGTTATATGCTACAAAAAGACCAGCTTTTTGCTTGGCGAACAATAGAAAAAAACGTATTTTTACCATTAGAAATTAAAGGCATTAACACAAAAGAAAACAAAGAATACGCCCTTTCTCTATTAGAAAAATACGGGCTGATAGACTTTAGAAAAAACTACCCTAGCGAACTGTCAGGTGGAATGCGACAACGTGTTGCGCTTATTAGAACGCTTGCATATAAACCACAACTTTTGCTTCTTGACGAGCCGTTTTCAGCACTTGATTCTCAAACAAGGCTCAGCGTGTGCGACGACGTTTATAGCATTATCAAAACCGAGAAAAAAACTACCGTTTTGGTCACCCACGACATATCGGAAGCAATCTCTATGTCAGACAAAATCATAGTGCTTTCCAATAGACCAGCACAAGTGAAATCAATTATTAGACCAAACCTAAATAAAGGGTCTCCACTAAAGAACAGAGAAAGCAAAGACTTTGGCTCTCTTTTTGAAAAAGTTTGGAGGGAGTTAGTATGACAAAAGATAAAATCTATTCAAAAGAACACAAGCTTTATTTAAGAAAACTCAAAAAAGAAAGCGTTTTTATTTGTGTTATGCGATTTAGCATTCTAGCCCTTTTTTTAGTGCTTTGGGAGCTTTTGGCAAATTCGGGCAAGATTGATGCGTTTATTACAAGTAGCCCTAGCCGAATAATAAAAACCACAATTGCGCTTTTTAACCAAGACAATTTGTTATATCATATAGGTATAACACTTTACGAGACCATTATCGGCTTTTTGATAGCCGTTGGTTTAGGATATATCATTGCCCTACTCCTTTGGTGGTCTGAGCGTTTAAGACGCATTTTAGAGCCTTACGTGGTGGTTTTAAACAGCTTACCCAAAATTGCGCTAGGCCCAATCATAATAGTTTGGTGTGGCAGTGGAAGCAAAGCGATAATATTTATGGCAACACTTATAGGAATTATAGTTGCGATAATAACTATGCTAAACGGTTTTTTAGCAACCGATAAGGATAAAATCTTGCTACTTAAAGCAATGGGCGCAAATAAATTACAAGTGCTAACAAAACTTGTTATTCCGGGAAGCTTTCCAACCCTTATCAGTATGCTTAAAATAAGCGTGGGGCTTGCTTGGGTTGGCTCTATTATGGGCGAATATCTAGTTTCAAGAGCAGGACTTGGATATTTAATAGTATATGGTGGGCAAGTGTTCAAACTTGACCTTGTTATGAGCGCAACGGTTATCCTTTGTATTATGGCAACGCTTATGTATTTAACTATTTCCATGCTTGAAAAAATACTAATTAATCACGTTGATTAGAATTTAATAAAAAAAGAAGAAACAGCAATTAAAAATTGCTGTTTCCTTTTTTTCTTTTGTAAATCAAAATACTATTTGCATAGTGCTTGTCTTTTGTAGAAAAAAATATATAAAAGTGTTTTCTATAAACTTTATCTTTTGTGTTTCTTTAGAACTTCTTTTGTATTTCTTTTGCAATATAAATCCTTTGGAAATAATACAAGCAGTTTTGCAAAACGTACTTTAATAACTAAAATTATAAAATCGTATAGAAAACCTTTTCTCCTTAAAATTTAAGGAAAACGTTTTTTGTTGATAGTTAATTTAAGTTTTTTAATACCAGCTAAGGCAAGAAATTGCCTTAGCCGAGTATTGTTTTGTTTTAAGTTGCTTAAGAAAAAGCTATTAACCTGCTACTGTAACGCTTGGGTTGTATTCAATTCCCCATTGGAACAAGTCTGTTTTAACAGGCGTTGGTTTAGCAGCCATTGTGTAGCCCTTAGAGCCAGCAACTGCAACAATTGTGTCAGCTTTACCCCAAACGAGTTTGCCTTCAGCATCTAATTTCCAGATGCCATTTCTTGTGAATGTTTGTCTAATAGATGTTTTTTCTGCCATGTAAGCTTGGAATGCATCTTCATCAGCGAAGTGCATTGTTGCAGGTTCATCAACAAACTTAATCTTAACGTTTTCTGCAGTAACGTCAATGTTCTTCATATACTTAAACATATCGATAGCCATTTCAGCATAAGCGCCCATACCATCAGCAGTTCCAGCATATGTGCCTGGTTCAATTTTGTCTTTTGGAACAGAAAGTGTCATAACATATTCTGTTGTTCCAGTTTCAGTATCTTCGATAACTTCGATAGACATATTAGAGTAAGATGAACCAACTACGAATACGTTTTCAAGTTTACAGTTATCAGCAACGTTAAGAGCAGAACGGAAGTTTTGGATAGAATTTCCAGCATCTTTCAATGAGTCAAGCTTAACGATAACGTTTCTAAGTGTAGCACGTTGGATACCTTGAGAAGCTAAAAGACCTGGAACGTTATTCATTTCTGGAGTGTTTAACATGTCTTGAGCGCCACCATCTTGTTGATAGTTCACAAACGTTGCTGGAGCACTTTCTTTAAGTTCAACTTGAACGTTTTCAATCGTACCACCATAAATATATTCTGCTAAGATAGATGCCTTTTCATTATAAGATTCTTTAGTATATGTAACTGTTGTTCCACTTAAATCATAAGCATATAAATCAGCTTTGATGTTCAAGTTCTTAACAGTACCACCCTTGATAACACCGAATAAACCACCACGTTGGAAAGAAGCTTCGATTGTGTGGCCTTTTCCATCAAATGAACCTGTGAAACCAGGTGTTATTGATGCATTTATTGCGTTAATATATGATGGGAGGTCTTTTAATGCACCGATTGTTTGAGCCCTTACAGTTGTTTGGTTAGATGGAGCAGCGTGTGTACCATAAGTTTTTGAATCTGCACTTGAACCTGTTAACTTATGTGTTGAACCTTCAATTGGGCTTGGAACGATGATGTCTGTAGCCAAAATATAGTGACCACCATAGTTTTCTTGTTCATATACGTATGCATCAGCAGTATGTTGATATGGCAAATAAATAGTAGAACCATTAAGACCTAATGCAAAGTATGAACCCTTATTTGTTCCGCTTCCACCTTCTAACATTGTTTTAGCAGCAAGGATACGTTGACCTACTTCAGAACCTTGAGCTGAAGTAGGAGTTGTTAAAGAAGTGAATACTCTTGTTGCAACTTCATATTCGAACCATTCAATATCGGCAGTTTGTGTGACACCATTGTATGTATCTTTTACGTTTGTATAATAACAAATATATTTTTCACCTGGAACCAACGTATCAAGAAGGTCAAATCTTTCAAGGTGATCTGCTGTAAGTGTTAATTGCGCCTTAGTCCATGAAGTTGGTGTTTTTGTTTTAAACTTACCACCCATAATACGTGCATCATAACTAGCCTTGCTTAAGAAAGAAGATGAGGTTTTGTTTTGTTCATATGGGAACCAATATCTAACTGCGCTTAAACCATAGTATTGTCCACCACCAGCTTGTTGGTTAGACAAGAAGATGTCTTGGCTTTGGTCTAAGTAGATTTGTACGCCTGAATAAACTTTTCTAAACTCTTTGCCTGTGATTGCAGCAACTTGTTCTGGTGTGATAGAAGCCTCAGACATTGGGAGTGCAGTTTCTTTTTCTAACAATTCCATTGCAAGAGCGCTAGCTGAAGTTGTGAATGCAAGAGAAGCATCAAAATTAACTACGTCATCTACGATGTAGTATGGAATTGCAGTTAATTCTGTTGAATAAAGAACTGTCCAGTCAAATGATGCGATTTGTTCAGGAGTAAAACCATAAGAACTCTTATCAAAGAAAGTACCAGCTTTGTATATGAAAGAATCTTCGCCTTCAACAAAGTCGATTGCCGTCTTAGCACCTGAAGTAGCTGTGCCAACGATAGCATCGTTATACCAAATGCTACCTTTAGCCTTTAAATCTGCAAGTTGGTCGTATGAGCTTACGTTTGCCATGGTTGCTTTGTTACCGATAGCCATACCAAACTTTGCATTTCTTTCTGCTATTTGTGCATAAAGGTCACTTGTAATTTCTGCTTGAAACATAAAAGCAAAATCATCTGCTGTATTTTCTTTCTTATCTGCTTTACCCATTTCTAACTCAGCACCCGCAATACTAAGTCCTGTAGCACCTTCAGCCTTAACTGTTTCTGTATTAAATACAGGGAAAACAGCTACACAAATGCTGAGGATTGCCATAATTGCTAATAAATAAATTGTTTTAATTTTTTTACTAATTGTTTTCATTGTCAACCTCCATCAACTATTCCGAGATCCATTCAAGTGGGAATTGGAAGAGATTATCCCTATTTCCAAATGAATTGGCCATAACGTCCTCGGTAATGTAATCGTAGATTTCAACAATTGGTGATATGTACTTGTTTTTCAATTAAGTACCCTCCTTTATTATAGAAATTCAACTTTTTACTTGTAAATAAAACCAAAACTTCCCGTCTTTCTCATTTACCTAATATTGCCCTATCAACACAGCAACAAAGATTTTGCCCATATCATTTAGTTTTATTGAGTTAACAACCACGTCAAACGTTTATATCACAACATACGGGTTATTGCTTTTTGGTTCAACAAGGTTTATTATTGACATATTATTATATGATGTTTCATCAAATAAATAAACTTGCTTTACCAACTATAAAGTTATTTGTGATTGTAAATGCCTTTTACCTACCTTGCTTATCTGATATTTATTTATCAAACAAGACTTTTATTCAAACGGCCTTTTATTTTTTTAACAAAAGGCCGTGAACTACCTTTTGCGTTCTGTTAAAAGAACTAATTTATTCAGCAGTTTGGCTTGCGCCCCAAACTAATTCACCTTCATTTACTGTCCAGTATTCAGCTGGGAATTGACTGAGCACACTGCCGATATTTGCATCTGCTTTTAAGAGTGCAACCGTATCAAATCTATACGTGCCTTCATAAGCTTGGTTTCTGCCCGTTGTTCTTTCAAGAATTCTATAGTCTGTAATAGATGAGTCATAGTCGGCTTGTTTTTGCCAAGACGTCTTCACGTTGTTAATAACGGCAGTAGAGCTACTGTATCTTGCCCAGAAATGTTTGTTAATTCCTGTTTTAAATTCAGCTGTGTCGTTTGAAGCATAACCTATCATTGTTTGAACGCCGAAACGTGCTGAATAGCCAAGTGGCAATTTTGAAACTACAACAATATTTTCGAACGTTGGTTTTGCATAACTTGCATGTGGTGCAACGGCTGTAAGCGCACCTGCTATAGTACCAGCTCCAGCTTTATCTGCAAGGTTAATTTCAAGCGTGCTTGGGAACGTTACGTACATATTCTTTAGGCTTCCACCATACAATGCATAATACGTTATAAGGTTTGCTTGATAGGGAGAATACTTAGCAAAGTTCTTAACGTCTATTCTAACGTTTTCGAAATTAGCGTTTGTGCCACAGAAACCGAACATTGCTCTTACATCAAGGAGGTCAACGTTCGTAAATGCTACGTTTTTGATTGTTGAACCATTAAGTGCTACGAACATACCATAAACGCTCTTTTCGTTGCCTGTTAATACAGTGTTATAACTAACTTTTAGGTTGCTGATTGTATGACCTTTTCCGTCAAACGTGCCACCATAATATGAATTATACGTGTATGTTACGCCAGTTGAGCCAGAAGCTGCTTTTGGATAGTTGTTTGTGTTATGTGTATCACCTGTAAAGTGAAGACCTGCTGTATAGTTTGTTGCATCAATATCTCTGCCAAGTTCTACGTAGCCATCATAAGTTTTGCTACTTACTGACCTTCTAAATACGTCTAGGTCTTTTGCTTCATATACGTATTGGCCATAAACCGTCACGTCTACAATATACATTGACGTTTTTGTACCGATTTTAATCGTTTGTACACAAGTGCCAGCGCTGTCATAAGATATGCCAAAGACTTTGCCATTATTCTCAACAGATAGTTCAGCATTGCCCATAAACGCATCGATGATTTCAACGCTTGGATCGTTTGGATATAAATACTCAACAAGTGTCTTTTCCTTAAAGCTATCAGCTGGGTCCCTTAAAGTTCCTGAGTATGCTGAGAAATATTCAATCTTTGTTTCTAAGCGTTCAACAGGACGGATAACTTCGATTTTGAACGTCTTTGAAAGTAATACGCCGTTATCGTTATACGTAACTGTAAATATCGTTATACCTGCTTGTTTTCCAACAACTTGGCCAGATACTGCATCATATTCTACGCTTTCACCACTAACTTCGGTAGTAATGTCAGCATCTTGCTTAGGTTCAGTGCTATCGTTTATATATACGACAGGCTTGAAATCCATTGCATTCACATAAGTCTTGCCGGCAAATTCTGCTGTTGTATATAACTGAGTTGTTTGACCGTATTGACCATCGATAACTAAACTAACGCTGTCAATAACGTTTACTGTCACCGATTTCTCTAAAAGACGCATGTCGTCTGAATCCTTGCCTCTCCACGTGCCTTTAATCGTAACTTCCGTCGATGTTTGTGTCGTTGTGCCTACTAAAACACCGTTTTCGATCGAGAAATTATCTTCATCTGCAATGGTGTAAGTGAATTCGCCATCATCATAAATTTTGCCGTTAAATTGGATTTTTGGGTTCAAATCAAATGCGCTATTTGCTTGAATATTGAATTCATCAGCAACCGACAATACTACTTCTGCACTAGATTCACCAAAGCTTGATGATATAGCACACGTTGCTGTTGCCGTGCCTTGAGTGACTGTGATTGTTGCATCACCTTCGCCCATTGCTTCAATTTCGACAACAGATGATACATTTGTCTGTTGTACTTTTGCTATCGAATTATTGCTTGATTCCCATGTTATTGGGTTTTCTAAACTTATGTCATATTCCTTTAGCTCTAAACGAACAGTGCCACCAACCGTCATTTGATATGACGTTTGGTTTAGCGAAATTGTTGTTTCTGCTGGTGGTTTTGGTTTTATTACCGCCCCACCAGTATCATCGCTTTCAGGTTTACAAGCTATACCAAACATAAAGACAAAAGCCATTGCTAGCGATATAACTGATTTAATTATTTTGTTAAATTTATTCATAATTACCTCGTGTCAAAGCTTTTTTCTTTATTATTCCCAAGAATTGAATAAGTTAATAGTTAATCCACCGGCCATAGTTCTGTTTTCTAAAAGTGCAATTGCTCTGTTTTTATACTCTTCTCTTTGAGCAGGTGTGTATGGAACAGGTTGTGCATCTTTATAGAGTTTCATTAATACGTAGTAATGAGAAATACCTTCTACGTCTATTCTATCCTTAATTACTTCGTACATGTTTGGATTTGTTGTTTTAAGAATTTCAATATCCGAATATGCTTGCTCAATATAGCCAATAAAGCTCATTAGCACTTCATATGGATAGTCTTTAACTGTCCAACCCTTATAACCTAAGTCAAAATGATATTCGTTTTCATAATAGAACTCTTCTGCTGCTCTTTGGAAGTTGGATTTTTGTGCATAATATAGCGTTTCCATTGTTTCAGCAGCTGGACCATAATGAGCTTTCATAAACTTAGATATAAGTTCTGTTGATGATTGACTTCCGTCCCAGCTGAGTTCTGCTATCATATAGTAATACAAGTCGCCCCAACGTGTAACGGCGTCACCTGTTGAACATAACTCGGTTAAAACGTTCTCAATACCTAAACTATGATAAAACTCAACCATATTTGTGTTCCAACGAGATAAGTAGTCTTGGAAGTAAGTTTTATCTTGATATAATTCTGCATAGTTCCATGCAAACAAACCATCACTTGCTACTGACCATGCCTTAAATTCTTCAACGAAATCTTTTACTTCTTGAACGTCTGAATATACGTCTAAGTGTTGTGGGCCGTTAAATGTTTTCCAAACTATTATGTCGTCAAACATTCTGCCACGATATTCTTCCATACCTTCATAGAGGCCTTCGTTTACAACCCAATTGCCTTCTGCGTCTTTGTGTGTTGGTGGTTCTTTTACTTCAGAATATGCAAAGATTATAATCTTAAAGTCTTCACGATACCACTGTGCGTTTGCTGGGTCATCTAACCAATCACGAAGTTTGTCATATACTCGACGAACAAATCTTATTGATGCGCCTGATCTAGAACCGTCTAGTTTAAGTCTACGTTCACATTCGTCACATCTACATGCTTGACCACCATCTTCTACACCAAACATCATGTTTGACATTTCTGGGTAAGATTCTGGTGGATACATCTTCATATATGAAATAACACGTTCTACAGCGTAGTCAATCATTCTTTGATATGATGCTTCATCACCACGTGCTGTCCAACAAAGTTGGGTTTCTGAAAGTGCCCACCATTTGCTTTCCCATGCAGGGTTTTCAACAAGTTTGCCATTTAGTTTATCATCTTCATATTTATTGAAAATGTTTAAAACGTTATGTTGTGAACCATAAGTAGTCTCTTTCTTACCGAGAACTTTTCTTCCGTGTGCAGTTAATAATACGCCACGGCCTGGCTTAGAATATCTAGAACGATTGTTTTTGTTGTTTATATCCTTGATTAAATCATCTTGTGTTAGATTAGGAGATGCTAGCGCCATAGTATCCCATTTTGTTAAGCTATCATTAGATTTTGACATTGGACCATAAGTAATTTGTTGTGTGTTGATATCAGGAATATCAGTCACGTCGAAATCTCTTAACTTTAGGGTTTTTATAGTATCGTTTATATATAAATTGTTTCTTGCATACCACTCGAAATCAAAGCAGATTTGGAAAAAATCATATACAGCGTTTAACGCACCGTCAGAAACACCACCAGCAAGGAATATATTATCACCTAACGTTAGAATTCTAACACCGTTTGATTTAAGGGCAGATCTATCAATTTCAAGCCCCTCCGCTTTAAGCGCCTTTTCAAGCAACGTGGTTTGACCAATTGATATGTATTTTGTATCTGGGTTATATTCTGTAATATTTTCATCAGTAATTGCAGTTGCTATAATACCCGTTGCCCTTTTCAATAAAAGAATAAATTCATCTTTTGCAACCTTTTCTCTAACGGTTGGGTTTGCAGGTGTGACAAGCGTGTATAAAAACTCGCCATCTTTCATGATGTACTTATCGTCTATTTCTGGTGCTGTTAAAATATGTGTACCAAACGAAGACGATGCTTGCGCTGGTTCTGGACTTGTATCTTCAGCACTAACTGTTGCAATCGTCGTTGTCATAAACGTGACAACAACAAGCAACGACATTATTAGGGTTTTAATAACTTTTTTCATAATTATTTTACCTCCTCGTTAGAAATTACAACAGTAAACGTTTTTGTTGTTTTATTTCCTTCTGTATCATAACATACAACACTGACATCGTACGTGCCAATAGATGTTAACTTAAATGACTTTTCGCCCGATGGCACAGCATACATAGTCGTTGTATGCTTATTCAAGACAAATATCTTAAACGTTAATTCTTTTGTTGGTGTATAGTTATCGTTCATTGAGAATGCAAGTTTAACCGTATAACCAGGTTTTGCATAAACTATAACGTCTTCTTTAATGCTACCGCTGAACTTAATCGTTGGCGCAACGTTATCTCTTACTGTTAAAGAGTAACTTGCTTCAATAACGTGATTGAAATTATCTTTAGCAGAATATATGACGTTGTAATCACCTCTTTCATTTACAAGAATTTGATAAGAACGAGTTGGGTCTTGCGAACCGTCTAACTTAATGCCATCAACAGACGTTAGATACTCACCGTTAAATGACACAGTCATGCTTGTATTATCTTTTATTATAATTGAAGAGTCATCGATAAATCTAGCTGCACCAATAGTCACGTAATCTCCAACACTAAACGTACCAGATGGAACAACACCTATAAATGAAGGCATATCTCTATCTTGATACTCTCTTTTCAACTTACACTTGTTGAGAACGTTAATCGAAACGCCTGCATCACCAGTTATACCACAAAGCTCAATGTCTAAGTATGCTTCGTTGGTCTTGAACGCAACGTCCGTTCTGAAATAATCAGAAAGGTCTGATACTTGTAATATTTGAGCATCTAGCATAAACGAGAAAGACTTATTTTCACCAATAAATGAACCATCTAACTTTTTAGGCGCTTGATCGTTATATTTAACGTAGAATTGACCGCCTTCTTTATATTTATAAATGGTAAACTTATTATCTTGATCATAAATATCTGTAAAAATAAATTTAATGCCAGTAAAGTTACTATAATCATTATCTTGATCTTGAACTATTCTATATGTAAGTCCGAGCGTTGAAATATCTACCGTCTTAATATATTGTAGTAAGCTGTTGCTACCATCTGTTTTATTCGTTACATATAACAAGTCAGAGCTAGCAGTATCAATTTTTAAATCTTCACTTACGAAATAGTTGCTAAAGTCAACTAATTCAGTATCAGCAGTTTGGTTAGCATAACCTACGTCAATAATAGGATATACGTCTGTTTCCACAAATTCGCCATCACATACGTATTTTGCTTGAATTGTTTTATCGCCTGTGATTTTGATACCATAAACACTGCTTTGCTCTACGTAATCATTACCGTCAAAACTTATCCATAATTTCGCATCGCTAGCATATTCTGGTTTACCTGTGGTAAATTTATATGCAACAACTTTATCAAAGTCATAATAAGCGTCTTTTATATAATGTCTATACATCAATGGTTGGTCATAAATAGCTAACGCATCCGACTCAGCAACAGTAAAGTTAACTGTTATTGGATTGTCATAATTATTAACTGCATTATCTGCAAAATAATATATGACCTTATATGAACCAGCATACGATAATCTGTATTTAAATTCAGAATTAAAGAATTCTTCAATTGCATCAAGACCAGTTAGATCTGTAACTAGAATTTTTTCAAAATCAGAAACTATTTCAATTTTAAGTTTGAATTTGCTCTTAATTAAATCACTAGTTTCAGCTAATAGGTTAAGCGATTGAATTTTAGTTGGTTTAACAAAAGTATTTATAGCGCCAGCTTTTATACCTTGACTAAACTGCGCTTCATCGTGCAATATGGAGATAGTATTTTCCGCATTTGCACCAAAAACATTTATTACCTCAGTAGCCACGTTACCCGCTTGGTCTTTAGCAGTGTAAACAATACTATACGTATCATTTTTAGTAATTTTTATTCTACCATCAACTACAGGAACTAAAAGATAATTTGGTGTGCCATAGTTGAGATAAACATTGTAAGATACTCCACCCGCTAAACTAACGTCTGTCGCTTTTGCAGATGGAATAGTAAACCAATCACCTACTGCTACATTTACACCGTTATCAATTGTTTGTGTAAAATCAATTTGAATCTCAGGAGCAACGGTATCTTGATATTTTTGAGGATTATATTTATATGAATCATTATCTTGGTTATATTCTCTATCAAACATATCAGAAACGCTTTCGCCACCTATGCTAAAGATATCAACACGGGCAGGTTCATCATCTCTAATGTATTTATCAAAACTAACTGAAAGATAAACTTCACCAGTTGTAAACCCTCTAAATCCACCTAAAGATGCTGGATATAAAATTTCATTATGGAAATCTGTAAAAGCATAAGGCGTAGTTTCAGTGCCATCATTTGCAGTTGAACTAGCAAACACCGTTGAAGTCTCAAAATCATACTTGAGATTCATATAATCATAGGTTAATTTATTATATTCATAGCCACCGACTTTACCACCATAGTGCCATACGTTTTCATTTTGTGTAGTCCAAGCGATACGTCTTCCTTCTGGATAACTCAACACAATGTTAGGTTTACCACTAACGTTTGTAGAGCCAGTAGTTGGGTGTGATTTAATGTGACTTTCAGAATCTTGAACAGACCACAAACCATAATATTGAGTGAAGTTATCTGTAGCAGCCTTAACGTATGGAGTTGGGCTTAAAGATGCCGTACTTGTTGATTGTTGCGTTGAAACCATTAACTTAATATATTTTGATGAGTCGTAGCAATCGGTCAACGTAATAACAAGTTCTCTTGCAATGGCCTTTGTTATATAATAACTCTTAATGATATTAACGTCAGGCACACCATCCGCATTTTCATCTAAGAAAGGAATATATAAATACGTACCTACTTGAACGGTATCAGGTGTTTTCGAAGCTTCAGAAATACCACTATAACCTACCCTGTCGTGATTGCCATCTTTATTTATATCTTGTTTATACAAAGCCCTGCCTTGACTATCATATACTTGGTTAGCGTTTTGATCAGTATAAGTTACGTAACCATAGTCATAGTCCTCAGAACGAGGCTCAAAAGATATAAGATTTGTTAAACCGTCGTTACCAACCTCTCTTAAATCGATTGGTTTTGAATAAATAAATTGAGCGCCTTCGTTTAAGTTAACAGACAAAGCTTCTCTACCACTATACGTTAATTTTGTATCAGTAACGTTACGGCTTGCTTGAGATCTAGGCACGTAATCCGTTTGAGTAGCTAAATATTCAGCAGTCGCATAATCAATGAAGCTTGATCCTTCTGATGATAAAGCATATAAGCTATCAAGCACCTTAAATTCACTTTTGACAACAATTTCTTTACCATCATAATCGCCAAAGTACTTCAAAGTATATGTACCTAAAATGTCAAGTGCATATTCTTTATTTTCGACAATAGAATATGGAATTCCATTAGGATAATATATAACACCATAAGAAGCGGTAATCGTTGGTGAATCCGCATCAGTTGGGTCAATTAATACATTTTCTACAAAAGTAGGGAAAGCCTTTTTGGCGCCTAACATATAGAAATCTTTAACATCTGGAATAACTGACTCTATAACCTCTGCACTTGCATTATACGTGGAACTAGTTGCATTGAAATTCAATGCAACTGTGCCACAAACACATGAAAGAACGCATAGTATAGATATTAGTATTCTTTTAAGTTTTAACGTCATAACGACCTCCTATGAATCTAACCTTTAATACCACCAATAGAAATATTACCCATTAATTTTTTTCTAAATGTAACAAAGAAAATTACTGATGGAATTGCAAGTACGAACGATGAAGCAAGTTGTAGTGGTATATCACCTTTAACACCATTTGCTTTTGTAGAATTATACCAAACAGCATACGCAAGCGTTGGGTGTGTTGGCAAATACGTAAGTGGTGTCATATAATCGTTCCAAGTAGTAATAATAAGTGAAACGATACCTGCCCAAATCATTGTGTTTGCCATTGGAATAGCAATAGAAATAATTAATTTCATTTGCGATGCCCCGTCAATTTCAGCAGCTTCAAAATAAGTTGATGACAAACCTTCAAAAAATGCAAACATGATTAAGAAATACATAGAAGTAAATTGACAGTTCCAAATAAAGAAACCTATCATGTTGTCATAAATTCCAAGTGTCATTTGTAGATTAAGCATACTTGAACCACTACCTACAATTGGAATAATCATAGTAAACATAACCAAAGCATATAAAAATCTGCTAAATTTATATTTATAGTTTACTGCTAAATACCCCAATATACAACAAAGATATATAGGTAAGCAAGTTCCTGCAAAAACCGTTTGAATTGAGTTCCATAAGAAGAATAAGAACGCTACAAAGCCGGTTTCATTGAAAGAGTGAAGCACAGTATCAGATGAAAATATTGTATAGAATTCTACACTATTTTCATAAGAAATCTCTGTAAAAAAGTAATGATAGTTTGCAAAATAAGGATTCAAATGACTAAAACTTACGTCCCACTGAAATAAACTAAAATCAGGAAGTGCCATTGGATCCTTAGCAAAATGGGCGCCGAGCTTAAATGAGTTCATAAAACCCCAACCAACAATGAAGAAAATTGAAAGTGTATAAAGTATCAATATTACGCCGACGATAATTGCATAAGCTGTGACTTTGGCTTTTGTTTCTTTCTTAGCCAATTTTTTTATATTAATATTTTCCATACAATCAACCTCCTTAGTTTTCACTTGGGCCGTATTTTTCAAGTAAACGACGCACAATTAACGTTACAGGCAACGTAAACAAAGTGATTACAACGCCAAGCGCTGATAATTGTGGGAACGCCATAACTTCTGTGGTGCTAGGACGAATAAGAAGACCGTTTTTATATTCTGCAGCAGCAAGCTTTTCAACCTGCATCCAATAACCAAATGGTCTAATTTTAGACTGATTTCCATAGAAAGTATATAAGTTTGCACTGTTTGTAAACAAATGCACAAGACCAACAACAAGGAATGTTCTAATCGTTGGGAATATCATAGGTAACGTAATGTACCAGAATTCTTGGATTGCCGTAACACCGTCAAGTTGCGCTGATTCAGGAATCGAAACGTTGATACCGCACATCGCACCTATATACATAATCATATTCATACCAAAACTTGCCCATACGTTATAGAACAAGATATGTATCAATTCAATATCTATTTCAAAAACAGTGCTAAACATGGTTTTATACAATAAAACCATAACAATACCAGAGAATATTGATGGCATGTACAAAATAACTCTAAAGAAATTTGCAGCAGGATAGCCCTTGTATATGTAATATGAGAATATAATTACGATAGGCGTAGTACACAATGAGAACGCATATAAGGACATTGATTGCCCTACCATTCCCAATCTCGTGCTCATAAAATTAAACACATAGGTAAAGTTATCAAACCATACAAAGTGACTTACGTAACCAAAAGTACCTTTTTCATAAGCCGTAAATGCAAGTTTGAACATATCCAAGTTAACGTAGATATAGAAAATAGAAAAGTGAACTAAAGGGAATATTAACATTAATATATAGAATATAAGTCTTTTCTTTTCTCTAGATAACGTTCTTTTTTCTTTTTTTGGCATTTTTTCTTGAGATATGCCGCCGTTTTCAGACGGCATACCATTTGTAGTAATTAGATTTGAGTTTTCCATTATTGTTTACTCCTAAGCAGGGTTTGTTTCTCCTCTATAAGTAATAGTAGCTCCAGCACTATCTTTTAATTGTTTAGCTTCTAAATTTCCACTATACAATTTTTCCCATTGAGCAAAACTAACTACTGTATTAGAAAAAGCATCCTTTGCACTCCAAGGTGATTTCTTATCTAATAATTTTAGTAGATAAGCAGTACCTGTGTTATCCGTACAAATTTTTGAATATTCACCTCTCTTAAATATAGAGGCACCACTCATATTTTCTAAGAAAGTCTTATTAGCTGAAGTGTATCTAATAACTTCTGCTGAATCACTATCAACGTAATCAGCAAGTCGCTTGTAGAAACCTTCCCAAGTAACGTTGTTATTAGTATCAAAATCAGCCCAGTTTTTATCTATCATAATTTGCTTGATTTCAGCTTTTTCAGCTAAGTCAGTAATTTGATCTAAATCACGAACTTTATATTTCAAAGCCTTTCTAAAGCCTTGTCTTATAGTTGTTTTTTCAAGTTGTTGGTCAGAATGGAAGAACCTAATCCAATCTTTCAAAGCTTCGTATTTAGCTGGTTCGCTTCTAACGTTATCATTAAAATATACACAGTTTACGTGACATTGAGAGATTGCTTGTTTTTCACCCTTAGCGCTCTCTGTGATTTCAGTTTTATTTACACCAGAGCCAAGAGTCGTAGTAACCAAATAGTCTTCATCTTCATAACCATCTACTTCACCTGTTACTGACGTGAAAATATTTGTAGGGAAAGGCATCCATAATAAGTTTCTATGAGCAACATTTGGATTAGCCTTTTCAAAGTTTGCAAAGTTATTAAAGTCAGTTGATTCGTTATACCAATAAGAACCTGTTGACATCGTTGCAACTCTTGTGCCTGTTCCACCCTCAATTGGGTCGTAAAATCCACTAAAAATAAATTGACGTTGAGCTGTTTTGTTTGAAGATGGATTTGAAGTAGGATTATATCCTTCTGCAAGCCAACCTTGTCTTGCACAAATTTCAAGGAACACTAAAGCATAATATCTTTCTAATGACCAAGTGCTGTAATAACCAGTTTCTTCATCAATTTCTACAGTCTCAATCAATGGTTGAATATAGCCAGCTAAAGCAGCCGTAGCATTTTCAAATGCACCCGCACCTGAATTATTAAGTGCAGTAACGATATCAAATTCACCAGTCAAGTCATATTGACCTCTTGCTTTATCCACACCTAAAAGCGCTGTGTATAAACCTTCAGTTAAGAAGTCTGATTCATATAAATATTGACCAGGCACTTGCAAAGGAGCATATCCTTTACTATCCATGTATTCATATAAAATGATTAATTCAACTAACGAAGATGGCATACCATCATCATAAGTACCAAAAACACCGTCAGGACCACAGCTCTTATTATCCAAAGCACTTGACTTTACAAAATAAGCTTCTTGTCCTGTTACTTGAGATGGGAATCTCGTTGCAACGGCATTAGACTCGTCATATGCAAAATAAAAACCTACTTTATCAAACGCATCTTTATCGTAAGACATACCAGAATAAATTTCGTGTGTTGGAATTGTATAATATTGCGTATCACCTGAATTTGGATTTACAACACTAGAAAGCACCCTAGCTTCTTCGTACATCAAGTCAACAATTGATTGATTACCAGCGTTGTACATATTGTTCAAAATAGCGCTAGAAACGTTATCATTTACATACGTTGAAGGGTCATCCTCATCCATCTCAAGATAATTGTTTTCATTCACAACATCCGTGATGTCAAGTAAATTACCCGTCAAAATTAAATCAGACGCATTACCACCACCAAAGAACACTTCCGTACCACTCTTTTCCATAGCGTCAAGCTCTGTTAAACTAACCACAGGCTTAACTTTACATTCAACGCCTGGATCCATAGAGCCTTCACCGTCGTAATCCTTGTTCTTTACGAGTTCTTCGAATTCATCACAAGCGTCTTCTAGCCATTTATAGCCATAACCGTTGTTAACGATTTCGAAATCGAGATAAATAACGTTTTCATCACGAGTTTCTCCTTTACTACATCCGGTAAGGCCAAAAACCATAACGAATGCAATCAACAGTGCAATAATTTTCTTCATTTTTTTCTCTCCTTTTTTCTTGCATTGTAATGCTTAAAATTATTCCTTGAATATTTTACATTAATTGACCTTAAATAGCAATAAGAAAAATCAACATTTTACTACTGAAAAATCAACATTTTTTGTCTTGCCAAGGTGTTTTTTTGGACAAGTGTTTGACATTTGCGAAAAAAAGTGATATATTTTATATATAAAAGCAAAAAGGGGCGGATTTTATGACAACGCTTAGTGCATTACCAAAAAATAATTATTTTGACTTTGAAACCACACCTTTTGGTTTTGTCAACTGCTATAAAAACACGTTGACCGAGAAAAATTCTTCTTTTTCTCATACTCGCAACGAGTGGTCTATAGTTTTGGTTACCTCGGGAAATTTGCACGTGAACGACCTAAACGTTGACGTTCAAAAAAACGATTTATTTATCTTTAAGCCTAATTCCGTGCAGGATTTTACTTACACACAAGAAACGTGCTCTTATTGGCTTTACGTCGGCGGAAAAGCAGTTGATGAGATAATGAAAAACCTAAACATTCCCTTGGGCTTACCTTGTCATATTAAAAATGAAAAGTTGTCGGCTTTGCTTGATTTAGTAATAAGCGAGTACCTTAATAAGGACGTTAATTATGAAAGCATTGCACTATCAATCATTTCAACCTTTCTTCATTACATCCCAAGAGAAATCGCTTCAATTAATAAAAGTGGGCCGTCTACACTTAAAGACGCCGTTGTCGCTATGTATCAAAACCCACATATTTCCAACGCTGAATGCGCAAAAATTTGCTTTATGTCGGTTAATCATTTTATTAGGATTTTTAAGTCGCATTTCGGTATAACGCCACAAAAATTTAAGCAAAATATTTTAATTACTCAGGCAAAAGATTTTTTAACAAAAAGTCAGCTTTCAATTACTGAAATTGCCCAAACTATGGGCTTTCACGACAACCCTTTATATTTTAGTGATTTTTTTAAAAGTGCTGTCGGTATGTACCCATCTAACTACAGAAAACTATATTCTGAAAAAAACAAAAATTTAGCAGAGAAAAAATAATGTCGAAAAAAAATTAGTTTTCGAAAAAAAATCTAAATATAAGTTCAAACTTAACAATTTTCGTCAAAATTATCATTTATATATTTACGCCCAACCAGAGAAAATGGTTGGGCGTATTTTTATAGCAATATACAAATGATTCCACCTTTGTTTTCGTTTACAATCCTCGTCAAAGTTTTACGCATTTTTGTTTGCGCTTCTTTTGGCATTGCAGTAAGTTTTCCCGCAAGCCCTTCATTTACTAGATCGTGAAGTGATTTCCCGAACATATTTGTTTCCCAAATTCCTGCAGGATTATCTTCAAACTTGTTCATTATAAAGTTTACAAGGTCTTCGCCCTGTTTTTCGGTACCAACCGTAGGCGCAACCTCGGTGTTCACATCCACTTTCATAATGTGTAAGCTAGGCGCTGATGCTTTAAGTTTTACGCCGTATCTGCCTCCCTGTTTTACCAGCACAGGCTCTTCTAAATTCATCTCTTCAATGGTTGGCAAAACAACGCCATAACCATTTTGTTCAGCGTCTTCTAAAGCGCTTTTAATTTTTACGTATTTTTTCTTTTGGTCTGCAAAAGTTTTTATGTATTTCATAAGTTCAAAATCATCAGTAATTTGCTCACCACATTGACTCGATAAAATTGAGTAATATAGTCCTTCTTTTGGGACTATTTCATAGTCTGATTTTCCTTCGCCTAAACGGAGTTCTTTTAACCTAATTTCATTAATATTTTCACTTGTTTCGAAGACATCGTTAAGCTCTGCAAAATCACGCATTTTTTTTATATTTGAAGAGCCCTGTTTTATGCTTTGAATAATCTCGGTTATAATATCATTTTCCGCAGGAAGAGCTTGCATCCATTTAGGCAAATCAACGTTAATAGTCGCCATTGGAAACTGCATCAACACCCTCTCCATTATCATACTAATATCATCAACTTCCATCTCTAAAGCATTTACGCAAACTACCGGCACGCCGTGTTTATCTTCAAGTGAATTTGCTAGTTCTATTGAACTTTTTTCGGTCGGATTTTTGCAATTTAGGACTATAATAAACGGTTTGTTTAATTTTTTTAGCTCATTTATAGTTCTATTTTCAGGCTGGATATAGCTTTCTCTTTTTAACTCCCCAAAACTACCGTCAGTTGTCACAACAACGCCAATCGTTGAGTATTCGCTAATAACTTTTCTTGTGCCAATTTCGGCAGCATTTTCAAAAGGAATTTCAGTCTTATCCCAAGGCGTTTTGACAAGTCTTGGTTTATTGTCTTCCTCATGCCCTAAAGCACCTTCAACCATATATCCAACACAGTCTATAAGCCTAACGTTTGCCGTTGATTTGTTTTTAAATTGCACTTTTACGGCATTTGCAGGAATAAACTTCGGCTGAGTCGTCATTATCATTTTCCCGTCTGCTGATTGTGGCATTTCATCGGTTGCAATTTGCTTTTGCAACTTATTACTTATATTTGGCACAACTATTTTTTGCATAAATTGCGTTATAAACGTTGATTTTCCTGTACGAACAGGACCTACCACTCCTATATATATATCACCGTTAGTTCGCATTGCAATATCTTTATAAATATCGAATTTTTCCATAAAAAAACCTCCCACATATTACAACAATAATATATGAGAGATTTTTCTGCATTATGAATATTTGCACGCTTTATTACGCTCTAATTATTTTCTTGCGAATTTTGTTGATTTTTAAGTTCTTCTTCCTTCTTAGCTAAAGCCTTTTTTGCCTTCATTTTAACAACCATTTCTTTAATTGACGTTGGGTGCTCTTCACCGGCAAGCATTCTTTCAATATTATGCCTATGAGCAAACCAAGTAAACAGACAAATTGCAAAAATTAATATATTTGTAGCAACGTATAACCCCGAAGTTATCGGTGAAATTTGAAACGTATAAGAACCATAAATATTAAATAGCCTTATTAAACTTCCAATTGCAGGTGGAGTTATAGCAATAAACGAACCCATTGCGCCAAATTCAGTTAAGTATATAAATACCAATGCTGCAATCAGTGCCATAATTATTATAACCGCCCATTCCCAGCCACAAACCGATTCGCAAACCAAAAATACGCCTATAGTCGAAGCTATACCTTTTCCGCCCTTAAATTTAAAAATAACGGGGTAAATATGCCCTAAAACAACTGAAAGTCCACAAAGATAGATTGCAAAGTCAGAAATTGCAAACTGGCTATTTTGAAAATATTTGCCCTCAAAAATAAAGTATACTAAAAGCGTTGGAATAACGCCTTTCATAATGTCAAGAAAAAAAGTTAATAGTCCAAATTTGAGCCCTAAATTACGGCTCATATTAAGCGTTCCTGGATTACCACTGCCCATTTTTCTAATATCTTTATTTTTTGACCTTGATATAATTATTGCCCAATTTATGTTGCCAAACATATAACTGCCTAAGGCAAAAATTACCAAAATTAATATATCAATCATCTTCGTCGTTTTCCCTTACAATTAATTTAATTGGCGTTCCTGAAAAATCAAACGCCTTCCTTAAACAGTTTTCCAAATAACGTCTATAAGAAAAGTGCATAAGCGTTGCATCATTAACGAATAAAATAAAAGTTGGAGGGTTTGTTGAGAGCTGAGTTGCAAATTTAATTTTTAGTCTTTTACCGTTTACTGATGGTGGTTCGTTAGCTCTAACGCAGTCTAAAATCAGGTCGTTTAATGCGCCTGTAGTAATTCTTCTGCTTGCATTTTCTAGTGCTCTTAAAGATAAATCTAAAATTTTATCTGTTCTTTGACCTGTTTTTGCAGACACGTAAATAGGCAAAATATAGTCCATAAATTTAAGATTTTCTTTTAAATCGTTGTTAAAAATATTGATTGTATTCGTGTCCTTTTCAATCAAATCCCACTTGTTCATTACCACAACTGATGGCTTTCCTTGCTCGTGAACGTATCCGCAAATTTTAACGTCTTGCTCGGTAATTCCTTGCTCGGCATCTATCATTATTATACAAACGTCAGCCCTTCTAATAGCACCTAAAGCCCTTAAAACACTATAGTATTCAAGGTCTTCTTCAACGCTTTTTTTCTTTCTGATACCAGCAGTATCAATTATGGTGTATTCCTTGTCATTATATATGAATTTTGTGTCTATAGCATCCCTAGTTGTACCTGCTATGTCTGACACAATCGTCCTATCAAACCCCAATAATTTATTACATAAACTTGATTTTCCTGCATTTGGTTTTCCAACCACTGCTAAATGTAAAGATTCATCATCGTCATAAGTTCCAATACTCTTAAATTTTGACACAACGTCATCTAAAAGTTCACCTATTCCCGTGCCGTGTTCTGCTGAAATCCCATAAGGCTCGCCAAGCCCAAGATTATAAAATTCATATAACTTTTCAGGCTCATAATTATCAAGCTTATTTACGGCGAGCACTACAGGCTTACCCGACTTTCTAAGCTTCATTGCAACGTCTTCATCAGAAGAATTAAGCCCTGCCTTAGCATCTGCAAAAAGTATAATGACGTCAGCCGTCTCTATAGCGATTTCTGCTTGCTTTTGGATATGCTTCCACATTTGGTCGGTGGACTTAAGTTCTAAGCCACCCGTATCAACTAAAGTAAAATAATTCCCACACCACTCGGCATCAGCATAAAGCCTGTCCCTTGTGACACCTGGGAAATTTTCTACGATAGAAATTTTCTTTCCTACTACTTTATTGAAAAACGTAGATTTACCAACGTTAGGTCTTCCTACTATTGCTACTAATGGTTTTGCCACAATTTTTCCTTCCTTTTGCTATTTTTTTATTGGCACAAAATTACTGAATTATCACCATTTGCCATTTGAACACTTACACATTCTTCCCTAGAAGTTGGGACGTTTTTACCCACGTAATCTGCTCTAATTGGCAATTCTCTATGCCCTCTATCAACCAAAACTGCAAGCTGAATACTTTTTGGCCTGCCTAGTTTAATCACTGCTTCAATGCCTGCCCGAACGGTTCTTCCCGTATATAAAACGTCATCGCAAAGCACCACGTCCTTACCTTGCAGTGAAAATCCAATATTTTCAAGCGAAGCCTTAGCGTCTTCATCATTTTTTAAAACGTCATCCCTAAAACTCGTTATATCGAGCTGTGCCGTTGGAATTTTAACGTTTTCTATATCAAAAATATTCCTTGCTAGTTTTTCGCAAACAGGGATTCCGCCTTTTGCAATGCCAAGCATTACGATATTTTTAACGCCTTTATTATTTTCTATAATTTCGTGAGATATTCGCTTTAATGCCCTTTCAATAGCTAGAGCATCCATTAAAACACGTTTTATTTGCATTTTTACCTCAAGCTTTTTAATATTTTTTCAAAATATGATGGGATTGGGCTAGTAAAACTAACCATTTTTTTAGTTGTCGGATGCATGAATTCAAGTTTACACGCATGCAACAACTGCCCATTTAGGTTAAACTTTTGATTTTTATATCCATATTTATCGTCGCCAACTATTGGATGACCGATATGTTTTGCGTGCACCCTTATTTGATGTGTTCTGCCCGTTTTTAGGTTAAACTCGCATAAAGTGTGCTGGCTGTAGCGCTTTATAACCTTAAAATCGGTTATTGCAAGTCTTCCACTCTTTGCAACAGCCATTTTTGTTCTGTCTTTTTCACTTCTACCGATATACGTAGTAATTGTTCCACTATCTTCTTTTAGAACTCCCTCAAGAAGCGCAACGTACGTTCTATGACAAGTCTTATCTTCAAGTTGTTTGGCAAGGCTTAAATGCGCCTTATCATTTTTAGCAACAACTAATAGTCCAGACGTGTTTTTATCAATTCTATGCACAATTCCTGGTCTTATAACGCCGTTTATACCAGATAAATTGTCTAAATGATATAATAAGGCGTTTACAAGCGTATCACCATTAGTGCCGTTTCCTGCGTGAACGGTTATACCTTGTGGTTTATCTATTATTGCAACGTCACTATCTTGATACACAACGTTTAGTGGCAAATCTTTTGGCTCAACGTCAAGGTTTTTATTTTCTGGCAAACATACTTCAATAACGTCGCCACTTTTAAGGATTTTACTTGATTTTACAGTTTTTTCATTAACCTTTACATTACCCAAATCGCAAAGTTTTTTTACGTGCGAACGAGTAATGTCAAGCTGACTTGCTAAATAAACGTCTATTCTCTCGTCTTTCGATTCAGTAATTTTAAATGTCTGTACTTTCATTTTTCCTCTTAAAAACTGCGTTTTTATCAAGAAATAAAAACTGCACTAGTAGCATTATTACACCGACCACCAAAAAGGTGTCTGCCAAGTTAAATATAGGAAAATTGTATTCGCCAAAAGTAAAGCCTATAAAATCTATAACGCCGTTTAAACTTAATCTATCAATAAAATTGCCAAGCGTGCCACTTGTTAAAAAAATCAAGCACACCTTAAGCCATTTATAACCTTTTTTTAACGAATAAATATACATCACAACAAATAAAACAAGCACAATAGCTGTTAAAATCTTGAAAAACGTTTGCGCCCACCACACGTCTGATAAAAAACTCCAAGCAGCGCCCGTGTTTATGGTATAGCTAAAATAGAAAAATCCGTTTATTACAGGCTGAACCTCATACATTTGCAGAGTATGCGAAAAGTGATATTTTGTAATTTGGTCAACGGCAATTAATGCTATAAGCAATAGAGCTAAGCTAATTTCGATTATTATTCGTCTTCTATTAACCCTAGTTCCTTGCATAAATCCTCCAATTCTAATTTCCCTGGGTTCAAGACTTCATTTATATTGAAGCCACTCTCACTTGTGGTTGCCAATATATAGTCTTTAATCTTAGACTTAGGGTTAAAAGCCCTATTTTGCTCACTAACCATATCATCAAGCTTTTCTATGGCTTGTTTTGGACTGTCATCTTCCGACAAAGCATCAACCTTATTTTTTATCTCTAATGCTTTTTCAGTGGTTTTACACGATGGGTATTTATCTTTTATGTTATTAAAATACCTGTCCCATTTTCTGCTAAAATCTCTAAGACGTTGCATTTCGAGTGCATATTCAAGTTGTGCTTGTTCTTTAATTTGCTCAGCACTCTGCTGTGCACTTTCAAGCGTCTTTATAATTAAATTTTCTCTTTGTTTATTTTGCTGGACTTGTTCAAGAAGCTCTTCATTTTCTTTAGTAAGTTCGTTAATTCTTGTCTTAAGGTCTAAAACTAAACTTTCGTACTCAGCTTTATACTCTTCAATAATTAAAGCAACTTCTTTATTTTTATACTTTCTCTTTTTTAGTTCCAACTTACTGACTCCAAATTTTAAGGATTTACTTTTGTCGCCCTAATTTTATCAAGCATACTGCTCTTTAACTGATAAAGACTGTCCGACAAATCGACTTTATATAAATGTGGTTTGTCAAGACGCTTATATTCATCCCAAAAACTCTCGAGTTCTTGACAAGTATATTCTTTAATTTGCTTTAATGAAGGCAAATCATAAACAAGTTTACCGTTTTTAATAACGTCAACTTGCAACTTTTTAATTTCATAATTTTCAAAGGTTATTTTTTTCCATCTTTCTATTTGGTGTGTTAAAACCAAAGGTCTTGTTGTATCAACATCTGCTTCGCTTCTAAGGAAAATGCAGTCCGCCTCGGCTTTTCCCGTTGCCTTATCATACACTCTATAAATGTTCTTAAAACCAGGGTTTGTGATTTTTACAACGTTTTCGCTAAGCTTAATTTTTGGCGTTTCGTTTCCATCCTTATCGATAACTGCAGCGAGTTTATATACGCCACCAAGCGCAGGCATATCTGCACTCGTTATAAGCTTTGTTCCAACCCCCCAAGAATTGATTTTTGCGCCTTGACTTTTAAGCGAATTTATAGAATATTCATCAAGGTCGCCCGACGCACAAATAATCGTATTTGGATAGCCTGCATCATCAAGCATTTTTCTTGCCTTTTTAGATAGATAAGCAAGGTCGCCCGAGTCCAATCTAATACCTTTTGGCTTATGCCCATTTTTTGATAAATAATCAAAGACTTTTATGGCATTTGGCACGCCTTGATTAAGTGTATCGTAAGTATCAACGAGTAAAAGTGCATTGTCGGGATATGTTTTTGCATATTCCATAAACGCCGTATATTCGTCCTTAAAATTCATAACCCAACTGTGTGCGTGAGTTCCTGCAACGGGAATATCAAACATTTTCCCAGCAAGCACGTTTGAGGTTGAATTGCACCCACCAATAACGGCTGCTCTTGCACCGTAAATTCCAGCATCAGGTGCTTGTGCCCTACGAAGCCCAAACTCCATAACTATATCGCCTTTTGCCGCCGAACAAACCTTTGCAGCTTTAGTTGCAATTAGTGTTTGGAAATTAACCATATTAAGTATTGCAGTTTCAATTAATTGTGCTTCAATTATCGGTGCTTTTACTGTTATTATCGGCTCACCTGGAAAAACAACCGTTCCTTCAGGAACAGCATAAATATCGCCGGTAAATTTAAAGTTGCTTAGATACTCTAAAAAATCTTGACTAAAAATATTTAAGCTATTGAGGTATTCAATTTCTTCGTCGCCAAACTTTAAGTTTAAGATATAATCAAGAACCTGCTCTAATCCACAAGCAAGCGAGTACGTAATCATATCATTTTGGCGAAAAAACACGTCAAAAACAGCAATTTCATCGTTCTTACCGTGTTTTAGATATCCGTTCATCATTGTGAGTTGATATAAATCTGTAAGCAACGTTAAATTCCTTTGTTCCATAACAATCTCCCATTATAAAGATTACATTTATCCAGTATTGTACTTAGTATATCACAATTATTTTTTTTTGTAAAATATATTTTGCTTTTATATGTAATATAAATTGATTTATTTAAAGCAAGTATTATTGACTTACAGCACCTTTATATGCTATAATAATTTTATTAATTTTTAGGTGAAAATAAATGATTTGTTTTGTAATTGCATTAAAAAAAGAAGCGCAAGAACTTTTAACAAAAGCCGAGAACTTAAAAGAGTTTTTTATTGCTGATAAACCTTGTTATTCTTGCACTCTTAACGGAAAAGAAGTTATAATTGCAATAAGTGGCATAGGTAAAGTTAGCGCTGCCCTTACCACACAGCTTTTAATTGATAAATATAATCCAAAGTTTATATTTAATTTTGGAACTTGTGGTGGTATGAATAAAAGCGTTGAGATTTTAAACTATTATTTAATCGATAAATGCTGTCAATTTGACTTTGATTTAAGAGAACTTGACGGTGTTCCTCTCGGATATATTCAAGAATATGACACAGTTTATTTTGATACTTACACTGATGGGCTTGACTTTTTAAAAATAAGCAGAGTTGCAAGTGCCGATAGGTTTACAAACGACGTTAACGATATAAATGCAATAAATGAAATCGGATGTAGCCTTAGAGATATGGAAGCAGGCGCAATTGCACAAGTTTGCACTTCAAATAACGTACCTCTAGTTATGATAAAAGGCATAAGCGACGTGTATGGAAACGGCACTGCAGAGGAGCAGTTTTACCAAAACCTACAAGCCGTTGGCAAGGGTTTTCCTGACGTTATCTTAAAAGTTTTGGACGTTATTGGTTAGTTATAAAAAATAAGTAAAAAATTAAAAACCAACTATCAAAATTGATAGTTGGTTTTTTTGGAGCTGATGGCGGGACTTGAACCCGTGACCTCCGCCTTACCAAGGCGGTGCGCTACCGACTGTGCCACATCAGCAAATTTACTTATATTTATTTTAAAACGCTTATATATTATATAAAAATCAGCACTGTTTGTCAATACAAAACATACTATATAGCAAATTTTAATAAAAATATTTTGTAGCACAAAAAAAGGTCGTTAGCAAGAATGCTAACGACCTTTTTTCATTATTTTTCTAAAACAAAAATTATTCTTCTTCAATTTCTTCTTCGCCTTTTGGCGTGATAGCAATTTTCTTAACGGTTGAATCGTCAATTCTCATAATTCTAACGCCTTGCGTATCTCTGCCGATTTTACTAATATCATCAGCAGCAACTCTAATAATCGTGCCGTTATCGGTGATAATCATAATATCTTCATTTTCAGAAATGAGTTTTAGACTTGCTAGCTTGCCTGTCTTACTATTAAATACGCCTGCTTTAACGCCCTTACCACCACGGCTTTGCATTCTATAATCTTCAATATCAGAACGCTTGCCATAGCCGTTTTCGGTCATCGTAATAACTTCACAGCCCTCTTTGATAACAGCCATATCGACCACTATATCGCCTTCGTTTAAGGTCATACTCTTAACGCCTTGAGTATCTCTTCCCATCGCACGAACGTCGTCTTCGCTAAATCTTATACATTTACCTTCGTGAGATGCAATAATAATTTGGTCATTGCCCGATGATAATTGAACGGAAATAAGCTCGTCTCCTTCAACGATACTAATAGCAATCTTACCCGTCTTTCTAATGCTAGCGAACTCAGAAAGCGCTGTCTTTTTGATAAGACCGTTTTGGGTTGCCATAACGATATAGCCTTCTGTATCAGCTTTAAGCGGTATCATAGCCCTAACTTTTTCGCCCTCACCGAGTTGTAATAGGTTAACGATTGCCCTACCACGAGCCGTTCTTTGACCTTCTGGGACCATATATCCTTTTATGCTATAAACCTTGCCCATATCTGTAAAGAAGAGTATATCATCGTGGGTTGACGTGACGAACATATTATCGATAAAGTCTTCTTCTTTAGGCTTATGTGCCGTGACACCTTTGCCACCCCTTCTTTGAGTTCTATATTCAGCAACAGGAACACGTTTAACGTAGCCAAAGTGTGTTAAGCTTACAACAACGTCTTCAACAGGTATCATATCGGCAATATCGATTTCACCATAGTCATAAGAAAGTTCTGTTTTTCTTGGTGACGGATATTTTTCCTTGATATATTCCATATCAGCACGAATAATTGCCTTAACACGTTCTGGTTTTTCAAGAATATCTTTAAGGTCTGCAATTATGTTTGCAAGTTCAACGAGTTCTTCATTGAGTTTCTCAACTTCCATACTCGTCAAGCGTTGTAATCGCATTTCAAGAATAGCGTTTGCTTGCTTGTCCGAAAGCTCAAATTCTTGCATTAAAGCATCACACGCACTATTTTTATCAGCAGATTTGCGAATTATTTCAATAACTCTATCAATATTTGCAAGTGCAATTACTAAGCCCCTAACGATATGTTCTCTTTCTTCAGTTTTTGATAAATCATATCTTGTACGACGAACGATAACTTCTTCTTGGTGTTTGATATAATGCTGTAAAATCTCTTTTAAGCCTAAAACTTTTGGTTCGCCATCAACTAAAGCAAGGAAAGTAATACCGTCTTTAACTTGCAGGTTTGTATGTTTATAAAGCGTGTTTAGAACGACTTGCGCATTGGCATCTTTTTTAAGGTCGATAACCATACGCATACCGTGTCTGTCAGACTCGTCTTTTATGTCGCTAACACCTTCAATCCTCTTGTCTTTTACCATATCGGCAATGCTCTTGATAAGCATTGCTTTATTTACTTGATAAGGAAGCTCCGTGACGACGATTCTTTCTCTCGTGCCGTTGTTAAACTCTTCTATTTCACACTTAGCACGAAGAACAAAACCACCTTTACCCGTTCTATACGCTTGCTTGATGCCTGCTCTACCCATCAAAACGCCACCGGTTGGATAGTCTGGTGCTGGAACGTATTCCATAAGCTCTTCAACGGTAATTTCAGGGTTGTCCATAATGGCAATACATGCATTTAAGCACTCTGCTAGGTTGTGTGGCGGGATATTTGTTGCCATACCAACGGCAATACCATCAGCACCGTTTACTAAAATGTTAGGTATTCTCGATGGCAAAACGACAGGTTGCATTTCAGTATCGTCAAAGTTTGGATAAAAATCAACCGTGTTTTTATCTATTTCTCTAAGCATTTCGTTAGCGAGCTTAGATAGTCTTGCTTCTGTATATCTATACGCTGCGGCAGGGTCTCCATCGACCGAGCCGAAGTTTCCGTGCCCGTCAACAAGTGGGAAGTTGATTGAAAAGTTTTGAGCAAGTCTAACGAGTGCATCATAAACCGAGCTGTCGCCGTGTGGATGGTATTTACCCAAAACTTCACCGACGATTTTTGCGCATTTTTTAAACGCTTTATCGCTCGTTAACCCCATATCGTGCATTGCATAAAGAATACGTCTATGCACAGGCTTTAACCCGTCCCTTACGTCTGGGATAGCACGAGAAACGTTAACTGCCATAGCATAAGCAATAAACGATTTCTTTACTTCGTTATTAACTTCAACGTTTATAAGTTTTGTTTTTTCTAAAGTCGCTCTAAATTCAGCAGATAATTCTGAATTAATTTCTTTTTTAGACATATTTTTGCCCCCACTAAATATCTAATTCTGTGACAAGTTTAGCATTGTTTTCAATAAACGCACGTCTAAGCTCTGGATTGTCGCCCATAAGCGTTGTAAAGGTTTCGTTTGCCTCTAAAGCGTCTTCCATTGTCACTCTTAGCATTGTTCTCGTTTCAGGATTCATAGTTGTTTCCCAAAGTTGTTCTGGGTCCATTTCACCAAGACCTTTGTATCTTTGAATATCACACTTACCGACTTCTGCAAGATAGTCTTGCAATTCTTTATCGGTATAACAATATTTATCAACCTTATTCTTTGTCGCTTTATATAGTGGTGGTTGAGCGATATATACGTGACCGTTTTCTATAAGTGGACGCATGAACCTAAATAAAAAAGTAAGAAGTAAAATTCTGATATGACTTCCATCAACGTCGGCGTCGGTCATACAAATAATTCTATTGTATCTAAGTTTACTTTCATCAAAATCATCTTGAATACCACAACCAAACGCAGTTATCATACTCTTGATTTCTTCGTTTTCAAGAACTCTGTTGAGTCTTGCTTTTTCAACGTTTAATATCTTGCCTCTAAGTGGCAGTATAGCTTGGAATCTCCTGTCACGTCCTTGTTTTGCGCTTCCACCAGCCGAATCGCCTTCGACTATGAGAATTTCACAAAACTCAGGGTTTTTATCAGAGCAGTCTGCAAGTTTTCCTGGAAGAGTTGTAGATTCAAGCGCACCCTTACGCCTTGTGTTTTCTCTAGCTAGCCTTGCAGCTTCTCTAGCACGTTGCGCTGTTATACATTTGAGCAATACCTCTTTTGCTTTTGAAGGATTTTCTTCCATAAAAGCACCAAAGTATTCGTTCATTGCCTTTGTCACGTAGTTTCTCATTTCACTGTTGCCGAGTTTGGTTTTTGTTTGACCTTCAAACTGTGGCTCAGTGAGTTTAACTGAGATTATTGCAACTAAGCCCTCTCTACAGTCGTCAGAAGAAACCTTTTCTTCGCCCTTAAACACGTTTAGTTTCTTGCCGTATTCGTTTATTATTCTAGTCAAAGATGCCTTAAAGCCTTCTAAGTGCGTTCCACCCTCTTCTGTGTTGATGTTATTTGCAAAAGCATATATCATCTCGTTATAAGTTTCGGTGTATTGGAGCGCAACCTCAACTTCGGTATCACCATAGAAAATGTCAAAATATAAAGGCTTTTCAAATAGTGGGCCTTTATTTTTGCTTAAGTCTTCAACAAAGTGAGCAATTCCACCTTCGTAATAGAAAGTATCTTCTCTTTCTTTATCAGCCCTTTTATCGATAATTTTAATCGTAAGCCCTTTATTAAGGTAAGCAAGTTCACGAAGACGAATTTTGATAGTATCATAATTAAATTCGGTCGTTTCAAAAATCTCGTCATCAGGCATGAACGTCACCCAAGTACCAGTAAAGTCAGCCGTGCCGACAACTTTAAGTGGCGCTTGTGGAATGCCCCTATTATAAGTTTGTTTGTGGTGTTTACCATCTTGAAAAACTTCAACGTCAAGCCACTCAGAAAGTGCATTAACAACTGATAAGCCAACACCGTGCAAACCACCCGAAATTTTGTAGCCACCGCCACCAAACTTACCACCTGCGTGCAATTTAGTCAAAACAACTTCAACTGCTGAAATGCCTTCGGTATGGTGAATAGCTGTTGGGATACCACGGCCGTTATCTTTTACCGTGCAAGAACCATCTTCATTAATTTGCACGATAATAGTGTCGCAATGTCCGTTGTTTGCTTCGTCAACTGAGTTATCGACTATTTCTTGCACTAAGTGATGAAGACCACGCACGTCTGTTGAACCAATGTACATACCTGGTCTTTTTCTTACAGGGTCAAGACCTTCTAGGACTTGAATTTGACTTTCGCCATAGTTGTTTTGAACTTTAGTTTTGTCTTCCATTTACGCACCTAAAAAAATTAATTTTGTGATAATTATAAAAAAGCAAATTGAATAATTTTTTTAATTTTCAGCCTTGCTTTTTTACACGACTATTTGATGGAAATATTATAGCATATTTTAATTTTTTTTACAAGCAAATTTGCATATTATTAAAACTATTTATAGTTTTAAAGGGCATTTTTTTCATTAAATTAAAGTTAATGCATATATTTAGTTGTTGCGCACACAATATTTTTATCAAACAAGGGGGAAAACGTATGCCAAAATGCACGAAATGCGATAATAAAATTCAAGACGGACAGCTGTTTGGTTGCACAAATTGTGGCAAAGAGTTTTGCGAAGATTGCGCACAAAAAACATTAAAAATTTGTCCTAATTGTTATTCAGATTTAGAGCTATTAGGATAATGTAAAAAATAATTTAATTGCAAAAAATGAGCGACTATTTTGTCGCTCATTTTTTTACAATTAACAAATTTTTTGAATAAAAATACACAATTTATTGTTTTAATTCATCTAAAAGTCGTTTTTCCATTAACCCTAAGCCTTTTATTTGACACCTGTTGGCTTCTTTATAGCCTTTTTTATAAAAGATATCAGCACCCTCGCTTTCTCGCCTTACGTTTAATAAATAGGCCAATTTAACACGGACGTTAGTCGCATTATTTACGTTGTTGATATACTTGTCAATATCATACATGATATCGTCGGCACGCTCTTCATTAAAGTCAAATGTGCAAGCGTTATAAAGCGCATCGACCATAAAAACCGTGTAATAAGATTTTGGCAAATATTCTTCAAGCGAAACCAATCTTTCGGTGGTTTTTTTTGCGTTTTCATAGTCTTTTTTGTCTAAATAATAGTAATACCTTGCGTTTAATAAAAGTGCAAAATTCAAGTCGTCTTCTCTAAGCTGTGGAAGGTCAAAATATAAACTTTCATCAACTTCAGAAGGGGTTTTTCCACCATATAACTCGGCTTGAATTTTAAGTAAGTTTATCATTACTTTCGACGTGTCGGTTTGTCTATTTAAATGATACAAAACTGCGCCATCGTTTAGCGTTTGCGACTCTGAAGCAGGTAGCGCCGTTCCAAAAAAGAAGTATGCGCCAACAACTAATAGCATAGACCAAATCGAAAACACCCAAACTGGCAAATATGCTGTTAAAAATAAGGCCGGAATTCCCAAAAACATAACTATAAACGAAGCGATTATCCCACCGGACGTCATCTTCTTAAATGAACTTTCTACTTGTTCGGTTTTCGTTGGAATCATCTCTGTATAACCCGCCTGCTCGCCAATCATACAAAAATTAAAGCGAATTTTTTTGCCAACCTTTTCCCATCTGAAAAATAAAACTTGCATGCACGAAAAAGCAAACCCGTTTTTCTTGCCAAAAAAATAGTGACCAAGTTCGTGGAAAAAAGTGCAAATAATTCCCGCAAGAATTGCACCAACAGCAAACCTTAAAACGGCTTCAAACATCACCCCACCATATACGTCATTAGCTACAGTCATAGTGCAAATAAGAAGTCCTACAGTTATTGCCATTGTAAGGCAGTAATTTATTATATTAGTTTTTTTTGTCATAGCCTACCCCTTTATACGTCAAATAACCTTCTAGATTGTCATTTTCGCTAACAACAAGCTTGTTTACATTTGCTTTGTCAAGTATTTCGTAAACAATCGCAACCCCACCGGCGATAACTTCTGCCCTGTCTGGTTGAAGCCCTACAAGATTTCTTTTTTGTTCTACCGTCATTAACAAGAGTGTGTCTCTAAGTTCCTTTATTTCGCTTAGCGTTATATTATAGCCGTGAACGAGTTTTGGGTCATACTCAGTCATTTTTAAGCTAATAGAGGCAAGGCTTGTTGCCGTTCCACCTATACCATAAAATTTTGCATAAGGGATATCTCCAAATTCTTTTACTGCATTATTTACAAAAGCTAAAATCTTATCCTTATCTTGTCCACACTCGTTAAAAACTTTTACTGCACCGACGTTTATACTCTTCGAATAAACAATCTCACCATTTTTTATAACTAAAACTTCAGAACTTGCCCCACCGACGTCAATTATACCACCATCAGAGCCTGATAGAGCACCTTGAGCGCCAAGCATTGCTTCAAGCGAGCCGTCTATCACGTCAACCTTTATACCCGTCAATGCTTCAATTTGCGACGTTATATCTTGTTTGTTTTTTGCCTGTCTAACGGCAGCAGTTGCAAATATAAATATCTTGTCGGCATTTTCTTGTCTCGCCTTTTGAACAAAAAAAGAAACGGCAGACACAGTGCGATTAATCGGTTCCACCTGTAAAATCTTCTCCGCTTCCATATTTTCGGCAAGTCTTGTTGTTTTAACTTGTTTATATTGAGTTGTTTGGCCATCGCTCATCATAAGTCTTACCGAGTTAGAGCCGATGTCAATCACAGCATATTTCATAATTTTATTCGCCATCAAAAGAATATCTCAATCCAAGTTTTCTAGCTTCTCTTTCTATCCACTCACGCATTGAACGAGTTTCAATAGTTTGTAAACCTTGTTTAGTTAACATTTCGTACTTTGCGACTTGACTATTATAGTATTCTATGCGATTTTTTGTGACCTGAATTGAAATCATTTGATAGACCATTATCGCCACTAGGATAAATAGAAGTAATACTGCCCCCACCGTTGACGCCACTATTACTTTTTTTGCTTTTGTTTCGGTCATTTGTCTTCCCTTTACCTTTTTTAAACTTTTGTATAGTTATATTATAAAACTTTTTTATAATTTTTGCAAGTATTCTGTGAAAACTTTTCAAATACATAGTAAGTCCTAACAGCGCTCCGAAAATCATATATGCCCTTAGGTTAGGAAAATTATGTTTGTAAGAAAAAACCGAAAAACCAAGACTTAAAGCTATCATACAAAAAACGTCTAGTATCACATGCAAAATTTTGCTTTTTATAAGCCTTTTAATTATGGCGAAAATAGAAAATAAAACACCACCAAACGCTCCAAACGTCACACACGCTAAAAAGACGTAAAATTGATTAAGGGTAATAAACATTTATTTAAATATCCTTTTAACTATTGGCAGTTTTTTATGCATATACTTAAATTCGTAAAAATCGCCTTCAGCGCTTAAGTTCCCACTTGCCTTGTTGAACGCCGTTATCTTTATTTTTTCGCCAACGACCACAACTTTACTGCCGTTTACAGTAAGCCTAAGTGACTGCTCGTTAAATCCATCAACCGTTTCAACGCCACAAAGCGATAAACGATTTCTTCCTTCTAATACCAATTTTTCTTGACTAACTAAATTTTGTTCTTGCATAAATTATCTCCTTATTTGTATATTTTATGCCACAAAACCACCATTTAATACAAAAAGAAAAAAGACGGCTTATCCGTCTTTTTCATATACTATATTATTTATCTATTTCTTAGTCAGGGAGTTTCATATCGCCAAATTTTATTAAGCCTTTCTTTCTCATAAATTCGCTTATAACGATATTAAGAATTGCAGGAAGCACAAACATTAATAGAATAATGCCGGTAATACCCAAAGCACCAGTCGTGTTTGTAAATAAGTCTATAACGCCAACGAGTCCACTCGTTCCCATACCACCACCAGAAGAACTACACATCAATCCGAAAATAGGAGCAAATGCACCAAGTATAGCACTGCTGATTATCATAGGTAGCATAATTATAGGTTTAACCATAATGTTTGGAATTTGGAGCATGCTTGTGCCAAGACCTTGGGCGATTAAACCACCAAAGCCGTTTTCTCTAAAACTTGCAACTGCAAAGCCCACCATATGGCAAGCACATCCAACTGTTGCAGCACCACCTGCGATAAGCATTGCCTGTTCATTACCAGCAGATACCGAACTAGAAACAGCAACCCAAATAGCAGCAGAAGATGTTGGCATAGTTAAAAGTATGCCCATAACAACTGCAATAAACATACCCATAGGAACAGGTGCAAAATTAGTTGCAATAGCAATTAAATCACCAAGTTTATTTACAAGCCAAGCAAATGGAAATGCTATAAAAATTCCCATAAACGCAAATATTAAAACACCAATTGGTATCAATATGATATCTAACTTTGTCTTACTATCATATAAATCAACAATTTCTATAACAAACATTGTAACTACATAAGAACTAATAGGATTACCGGGTAATTGCTTGGATGAAATTAGAAACATAATTTTATCAAAACCACCACCACCTAAAACTAGTTGGTCAGCCCAAGCACCAATAAACCCTGCAACAGCAGCAGAAAAGATAATTAGTTTACTTTTACCCAATGCGTTTGCAATACCTACACCAATACCAACTCCCATTAAAATTTTAGCGATGTTTGCAATGTAGAGTAATGTTTGTCCGATGTAATTGCTTGTTTCAATAAGTTCAGTAGCAATTGTTGCCAAGATTGTTCCTGCAATTAACGTAACGAATAAACCTTGAGCCATGCCAGAAAAAGCTGTTATAAAATAACGTTTTGGCAATTCCTTAAGGTATTTTTTTGCCTTGTTTCCAAAAGTGTTTGTTTGATTTTCTTTTGTCATAACAATATCTCCGTTAATTTATTATCAACTTGGTCACACGAAGTTAAATAGTATTTAACCCCATTTTTAACAAGAATTTTGTCTGCACGCACGTTTTTACCGTGCAAATGCCCATAAATCACACTATCAACACCATATTCGCTAAAAATTTCGGTAAACGCACTGTCTTCTCTATGCACGTTAAATGGTGGATAATGCACCAAAGCAATAAGTTTATCACCAACTTGTTTTAACTTAACAGCATCTTTAAGCGAAAGTTTTAATCTTTCAATCTCTCTATTATAGATTTTTCTATCTTGCTCGTTAAAATCTGGAGAACCAGGAACGCTCCAACACCTTGAACCACAAATCACAACGTTTTCAAAGCGAATACTGTCGTTTTGAAGGGCATAAAAATTCTCGGGGAGCATATCTCTAACCTTGCCAATTCCACTCCACCAATAGTCGTGGTTGCCCTTGATTAAGACTTTTTTCCCCTTTAGTGAGGCTAAGGACTCTATATCAATTTTAGCATCTTCTATGTTCATTGCCCAACTGATGTCACCACCGATTAAGACCAAATCATCATCTGCGACTTTTTTCTCCCAATCTTCACGGATTTTTTCCATATAATTCACCCAATTACCACCAAATATATCCATTGGTTTATTGGTAGAAAGTGAAATATGTAAGTCGCTAATTGCAAATATTTTCATAAGTTTATAATAGCACAATATTTTATGTTTTGCAAGCGTATAAATGATACAATCATTTAAAATGCAAATAAGCGTGAGAATTCCCCACGCTTAAAATTGCGATTTTTAACCTATTATTCTGGATACATAGGAAGTTCAAAAAATCCTGCGCAAACCTCTTGTGTGTATTCTTGACAAGGTGGAATTGCGGCATATCCATAAGACGGAACTAAAAGTTCAACTTCCATTACAATTTTAATGATAATAGAAACACAAGCGTCTATCACAAACTGATTTAGTCCAGCATAAGTGCCTTGTGTAGAAACCAATGACACAACTGCTTCAACGTCATATGGCATAATTGATGCTGATGGTATGTTAAGAATAACGTCTTTTGGAATAGAAATTGTTGCTGTTGCAACACCTTCAACGTTATTTGCATCGGTATATGCCACCGAAACAGGAATTAAAACGTCTGTTTTAACTCTTGCGCAATGTGGACGCTCAGAAAGTGGTTCAATAAGCAAATTACTTATCGTTCCTTGCGAGACAGTGCTTTTTGCACTTATAAACGTCAATGGATATGTAGGATTTGCAGGTGTTAAGTTTGTTATGTTTAATACTATATCTGTTAGTTGGCTTTGTTGCATACACGCATCAAACACCTTTTTTACTTGCAAGCATACCTTTTCACATAAGCCGTTTAACGGATTGCCATTGATTTGACCTGGGCACTTATCAGATTGAAAATTACAAAAAAACGACATATTTTTCTCCTTTTTTGTTTTCTAATTCAATATATGCAAAAAGCCCAAATAAATGTCACTGTTTACTTTTTTAATCAAAAAATGCCCTATACTTTTTGGTATAGGACATTTAAATTTTGTTTTTTATTAGAAGTTATAACCAAGTTCAATAGCTTTTAAGTTCTTTTCTAAAAGTTCAGCTTTCTTTGCTGGAACCATTTGAGTTAAACCTGATTTAATTTGTTCTAAAGTTAAAACGTTAGTTTGCTTTAACGCCTTGCCTAAAATAATAATGTTTGCAAGACCTGTTAAACCGTTGTCATTTGCAAGTTTTGTTGCTGGAATTTTTGTAATTTCAACCCCTTCTCTAACAGCATCTTTATTGATTAAAGAGCTATCATAGATAATGTGTCCACCAACTTCAGTTTCGTTTAAGTATTTTTCTAAAGAAGGAAGGTTCATTGCAATCAAAACGTCTGGCTTGTCAACGATAGGAGAGCCAATTGGCGTATCGCTAAGTGTTACGCTACAGTTAGCAGTACCACCACGCATTTCTGGGCCGTATGAAGGAAGCCAACTAACTTCTTTGCCACATTTTAAGCCTGTATAAGCCAGAGCCTTACCTGAAAAGAGTATACCTTGTCCACCAAAGCCTGCAATTAAAATCTTTGTCGTAGCCATTTATTTTTCCTCCTTGTATTTATCCTTAAACACGCCGAGAGGATAGTTTGTTTGCATGTTATCTTCAAGCCATTTTAAAGAATCTTTTGGTGATAAGCCCCAGTTTGTTGGGCAAGTTGATAAAACTTCGATTAAAGAGAAGCCTTTTCCTTCCATTTGGTTCTTAAATGCGTGTAAAATTGCTTTTTTAGCATTTTTAATATTTTTAACGTTGTTTACAGCAACTCTTTCAAGATAAGATGCACCTTCAACTTGTGAAAGCATTTCGCATACTTTAACAGGGTAACCAACAACTGTAACGTCACGACCATAAGGTGAAGTTTGTGTGATTTGGTTTGGAAGTGTTGTAGGAGCCATTTGACCACCTGTCATTCCATAGATTGCGTTGTTAACGAAAATGATTGTGATATTTTCGTTTCTTGCAGCAGAGTGAACTGTTTCAGCAGTACCAATAGCCGCAAGGTCGCCATCACCTTGATACGTGAAGACTATATTATTTGGGTTAGCTCTTTTAGCGCCCGTTGCTACAGCTGGTGCTCTGCCGTGTGCAGCTTGAATCATATCGCAATTAAAATAGTTGTAAGAAAAAACTGAGCAACCTACTGATGCGATACCTATTGTTCTATTAGTTAGTCCAAGTTCTTCTAATGCCTCAGCAACTAAACGGTGAATAATACCGTGTGTGCAACCTGGGCAATAATGAAGTTGATTATCGGTTAAACCTTTGGTTTTTTCAAATACTACCATTGCTTTGCTTCTCCTTTTTCGATTTCTTCAAGTTTATTTAAAACTTCGTCTGGTGTCATAATAACGCCACCTGTTCTGCCATAGAAATATACTGGTTTTTGACAATCGA